>JAHRBI010000002.1:0-300000 GCA_019084025.1 Burkholderiaceae bacterium DAT-1 | reverse complement strand
CGCAATCCGGCGTAGGCCGACCACTGCGGATTGATATTCCATTCATCCTGCGCAAACAGGGCCACACGGCTGGTGCGTGCGTCAAGATTGTCGCCAGAATCAGGAAACAGTGTCTGGCCATCCACCACTTGATGGCGTGTTTGCTCACGCCGGGCAAACTCCAGATCCCAGCCCGCAGCCAGCTGATGCGATTCACCCAGTGGCTGCGTATATTTTCCACCCGTACTCAGGCTGGTTTCCCGCGTATCGCTATGATCGCTTTGCGTTCGCAAGGGCGTACCGTGCAGATCGAACTGACTGCGGAAGCTGTCACTGCCCATGTCGCTCAGCCCTACACTCAGACGTACCTGCAACTTGGCATCGTCTGCCATTTTGTGTTGCCATGTCGTAAAGGTACGCGCCATCGTCGTCCGGCTAACCGTTTGCGATTCGGCACGCGCAAAGGCATTTGGCTGCACAGGGCCGTATAGTCCGGTTTCATCGCCCTGCCCGATATGATCGACATGATTACTCATGAAGAAAGGCTGAATGTTCAGGGTATCTCCCCCCTCCAGCTTCCAGGTCAGTCGCGGGGTGAAATGAATGCCTTCGCTGCGTCCGCGCGGTTCATCGTGCTGTTGATAGGCAAACGGTTCACCCGTCAGTCGGTCGACACCCTGTGTTGTGACCAAGGTGTCATTGGCCTGATTGTTCCGCATGATGGTGGCCGACAGGCTATAGCTGAATGCGCCGTGGTGATCATCCTTCTGAATGACGGCATTCGACGACATATGACCCAGTTCTGCGGTAGCCGAAAGCTTGATCGAACTGTCCGACTTACGAAAATCTTCTCGCAGAATGATGTTGATGCTGCCAGCAATCGCACGGGTGCTGTGTTCGGCTACGGGTGCGCGATATACCTCGATCCGTTCGATCTGATCGGGGGACAGCGAATCCATTGAAAAGCCACGCGGCGCCGGTTCGCCATTGATCATGATATGGGTATAGCCATTGCCCATCCCGCGCATGCGAATATCGCCACCGCGACCGGGGCGGCCGGATACTGTTACGCCGGGCAGACGCTTGAGCATCTCGCCTACACTGTTATCGCCGTAACGATCCAGCTCCTCGCGGCTAAACACCAGTTTGGAAGCGGTCGCACTGCGGCGCTCATCAGTATCGCGATTGCGGCTGCCATCAATCCGGATGGCATCGACTCGTCTGGAAGCACTCTCTCTATCTGCGGCCTGCTTCGGGCGATCAGACGAGGCACCTACCTCGTCGCTTTGAGTCGGCGAGTCTTCTGCGGACGCAGACGCCAGCGCCGCGAGCAATAGGGCGATTGAATAGCAGGGAACGGCGGACAGACGCATGATGTATCAGGGTTGAGGGCAGGATACGCGCCAGTATTTCATGTTATCGAAACACGAGTATGTCGTGACTTGTAAACAACCTTTACAGCCTACGTCTCGCCTCATGTCTGAAGACCGCATGAAAAAAAGCAGGGTGGCAATTGCCACCCTGCTTTATCCGCTCAAGCTCGCCGGGAATCCCCTGATACTCGTCGGCACTGTTATATGCCGGAACGGTCTTGCCTCTATGGGCAACGCATTCCGACATCCTCCTCGCTCATTTCGTCAGCAGGCTGTTCGCTTGCTGACGGGGAACATCATGTCACACTGATTTACTAATACGAAACACTTTGCGACGAAATGCGACCTTGAAGGACAAGTGACGAAACGAGTGGAACAGGCGTCTAAGCGCCTTGGTTTTCCTCAGAATTTATACTCAAACGTGACCCGTGCACCTGCTGTAGTGGCATTTTTCGACGACAGGAATTCATCATACCCATTGCCCAAATAATGGGACTGGCTATTGTATTGCTGATGCAGCACATTGCTCAGTGCCAGCCTCACCTGCGCCTGCGCGGAGACCTTGTACAGTCCATACACATCCAGCGTGCGTTTGACCGATGACTCACTACGCTGCTGGCTTGACACTTGTATTGGCCCCGCCCCTTGCAGCGACAGGCTTGCGCCCCATGTCACCGGCACGGTCGCCAGCTTCCAGTCAAAGCCGATATTTGCACTATACGGCGTCTGGGAATCCAGACGATTATCCGGCCCCGGGATATAGTCGACATGCGACCAGTAACGCGACGCGCTCACGCGCAGATCGACAGCCGGTGCATCATCCATAAACTCGGCCAGTCGAGACTTCAGTTCCAGTTCAATGCCACGTACCTGGGCCTTACCTACATTTTCCGGACGATTCACCCAGCGGCCATCTACCTTGGAAGTGAGATTGCGCATCAGATCATCCACATTGCGGGCAAACACGCTCACCGACATCATGCCACCCTGACTCAGGTAATGCTCGTAGGCTACATCCAGACCCCAGGCAAGCTCGGGTTGCAATTGCGGGTTACCAGCTGAATCGGGCGTCAGCGGTGTGTTTTCCAGCGCCAGCTGCGGACGCGCCATCAACGATGAGGTTTGCGGAGCGCGGTAGGTTCGCGAAATGCCCACACGCACCTGATCACGGCTTTCGCCCTCCCCCAGACGCCACATTGACTGAAGCAAGGGGCTTAAAACATTTGCGCGATTATCGACATTGGCCTGAGCATTGCTGCCACTCTTGGTATTCAGTGTTTCCCAGCGCAGCCCGCCATAGATTGACCACTTCTTGCTGATCTCCCACTCATCCTGGGCAAACAGCGCCAAACGAGAGACATCTGCGGTGAAACCGGTTCCCAAATTGGCGTTTTGCAGTACACCATTGTCGACAGTCGTTGCATCCTGCACACGACGACTCCATGCACCATCCCAACCAATCGCCAGAGCATGGGCTTCACGCCAAGGGGTGGAATACTTGCCACCTGCGGTAAAGCCATAATCTTCAGCCGTGCTGCGAGTCAGACGATCCAGCGCAGGATGACTACCGCGTCCATCGGTTTCCAGCTCGGTTTTGGCGTAATTTCGGTTGTAGTTCACACCAAATTTGGCATCAATCTTGGCACCATCATCAAATCGGCGAACCCAGTTCAGATTGCTGCGCACCATTGACGAACCACCGGTATTGGCACTTTCGCTGTCCAGATAGGCTGGCAGTGGCCCAGACATCACATGTGTCTGGCTGTCGGAATCATTCTTCGAATGACTCAGATTCACAAATGATTGCCATGTCAGATTATTGGCGTTACCCAGACGCCAGTTGAGGCGTGGTGCAATATTGAACCCGACACCATCGCCATAGCTGTGCGATTCGGCCTCGCGGTTCACCCGGCCTGCCGGTTCCAGCCCCTGTACGGCGCTTGTCCCGTCCCAGCGATAGCTATAGCGATAGAAGCCTGAATTGACCGCATAGGAAAACGGGCCATCCTGATCGGACAATTGCAGGTTCAAACCGCCATTGTATTTGCCGTTGTCCTCGCCTACGCCAGCCTTGATTTCATGCTGGGCACGCTTGATTTTCTCTTTCAGGACAATATTGATGCCGCCAGCAATGGCCTGGGTGCTGAACTCGGCAGTGGGCGAACGCATGATTTCGATGCGTTCCACCATCTCGGGCGAAAGCGAATCCAGCGAGAACCCGGGGGGCGCCGGTTCGCCATTGATCATGATCTGGGTGTAGCCACTGCCCAGCCCGCGCATGCGAATTTCACCGCCACGACCCGGTGTGCCGCCAAGGGTGACTCCCGGAAGACGCTTGAGTACATCACCCAGATTGCTATCGCCATACTTTACTACTTCATCGTGATTCACCACGATTTTCGATGCGGTGGACTGACGACGTTCGTCTACATTGCTCGCACCTTTGATCTCGATGGCATCCACCTTGCCGGCGGCCTTCGCTCTGGCGGCATCCTCGACCTTAAGCGATGGCTTCTTCACATCGGCGGATGGCACCGACTGTCCCTCTGCGGGCGCATCTGCAGCCACTGCATTCAGCGCAGAGGCAACAGCCCATGACAACAGGGCGAATCGTGGAAGTGGCAAAAAACGGACTGCGGCGTACATCTTCGACATGGCAAACAATCGCTAGATCAGATCAAAAGAGACTGCTAGCTTGCCATGCTTATATGAAAATTCCGACATCCGTGCGATAAGCTGCCTTTTCTCTTGATCAAACCCTTATTTAATCGAATGGATGGAAACCGGGTTTACACCTGTTGTCCTTGCCAGGCGACTTCAACGATTAAGGTCTGCACACGATTCCGGCCATGCAACTTGGCCTGGTACAGTGCCTGATCGGCCAGCTCGATCAGCTGTGGTAGTTCGATGTCGTGCCCGGGCTGCCATACAGCCACACCAATACTCGCGGTAACTACTTTAAACGGGGAAGCGGCATGCGGATGAGCTTGGCGTTGCAACTCATTGCACATGGTCTCTGCACGTGCCAGCGCAGCATCCAGATTCATACCCGGTGCGATCAGGGCAAACTCCTCGCCACCATATCGGGCAACCAGGTCTTCCGGACGCCGCATCCAGCTCATCAGCACACCGGCAACACGCTTCAGACAGACATCGCCTGCGGGATGGCCGTAATGATCGTTATACAGCTTGAAGAAATCGACATCGACCAGAGCAACGGCAAGCGGCTTCTGATCGCGGTGGGCGCGAAGCCACTCCTCCTGCATCACTTCGTCAAAATGACGGCGATTCGCGAGTCCCGTCATACTGTCGGTGATACTGAGTACCGAGAGCTTGTCATTCACTTCTTCAAGCTCGCGTGTTCGTTCGCGCACCTTGCTCTCAAGCCGGTTATTCAGTGCACGCTGATCACTGATCAGAATGGCGAACCCCATGCCGATGATGCTTAAGGTCAGAATAAATTCCTGTGTACGCAGCATCTCAACATGGGCATTTTCATCGCCAAAGGGCTTATGCCCGGTTGTTTGTGCCCATGCAGTCGCAATAGAGATGATGGCGACTGCAAGCGATGTCCACTTGCGATCGAAGCGAGCCGCCATCCACAGGATACTTGGCAATAGCAGGTTAGGCGTCAGCAAGGCACCAAACCGCGCCAGTCCTGCTCCAGAGAAGATCAGCACGCCAAGCAAGATACTCAGCACAAGCACTACTTGGTCGATCCAGGTTGTGCGCGGTTTTTCATCTGTGGGTTTAAACAGCAGAAGCAGCATTGGGGTATAGATCAGCAATCCCAATCCGTTGCCGTACCACCAGAGTTGCACCAGCGTGAGGTAAGGCGTGGTCACACCGGGCTGCAAACTCAAGCCAAACCCGGCCACGACACTATTGCAGAGCGCCCCCAGAAACGGCCCGACTACGACAAATTTTCCGAAATCCTGGATTCGTTCAAGACGCGTGGACACGCCAGCGCGTTGAAGCAGGACATAGCTCAGACCCACTTCGAAGAGATTGCAGGCCGCTAAGGAAAAAGCGAGACCCACGGGAAAGACAGACAACTTGCCCAGCACATCGGAGGCAAAGGTCAGTAAAGCCAGCCCCCAGCGATGCGGCCCTTCATATAACAGCAAGGCAGCCAGCAAGACTGCATTGGGCAACCAGACAACTACTTCCTTTTCTGGTGTCAGGGCGCACATAAACGTGGCCTGAGTGCTCAGTAGATGCAGGACGGCCACACCAACACACAGTAGACGGCCCGACTGACTACCCATTCCCCTCAACGCATTCATGCCCAACATCATCCGGCAATCGACAGTCGCGTCATTGTAATCGTCAACGATTGTGCATCCACGATAAATTTGATCCAATCAGCCGGATCACGGCTGGTTCGTTGGCATCCACACCACACATCAAAATCATCAGGACAAAAGTGCAATTAAGTCATTCAAATGAATGACTTAATCAAGTACACGTTACTGACCTATTAGCGCTTCTTGCTGACGCGCCCATTAATAATCGGCTGGCGCGCCTTTTTCACCGGTGGCCGTGCCTGTGTAGTGGCACGACCATTGCCGCCCTGACGCCCCATCACATTGCCCGGCGGAATCAGATGATGCGGACCAGTACCGATCAGATCGCCACGTCCCATGTCGAGCAAAGCCTGACGCAGCAGCGGATGATTGTGCGGATCGTGATAACGCAGGAAAGCCTTGTGCAGCTTCCGCGTCGCCAGATCACGCACCACTTCTACCTTTTCCGAGCTGCGGCTGAGCTTACGCAGCGGATTGCGGCGGGTGTGCCACATGGTGGTCGCCAGCGCCATCGGTGTCGGGGTAAAGGTCTGCACCTGATCCGGGCGGAACTTATTCTTCTTCAGCCACAGCGCCAGATTCAGCATATCTTCCAGCGTGGTACCCGGATGCGCGGCGATAAAGTACGGGATCAGATACTGCTCTTTACCCGCTTCCTTGGAGAACTTGTCGAACAGCTTGCGGAATTTCTCGAAGGTGCCGATACCCGGCTTCATCATCTTGCTGAGGGTGTTTTCCTCGGTGTGCTCCGGCGCAATCTTTAGGTAGCCGGACACATGATGCGTCACCAGCTCCTTCACGTATTCCGGCGATTCGGCCGCCAGATCGTAGCGCACGCCCGAACCGATGGTGATGCGCTTCACGCCCTTGATCGCACGCGCCTTGCGGTACAGCTCGATCAGCGAGCTGTGGTCGGTATTTAGATTTTCGCAGATGTCCGGATACACACAGGACAGCTTGCGGCAGGCCTGTTCAATCTTCTTGTCCTTGCAGGACAGGCGATACATATTAGCGGTCGGCCCACCCAGATCGGTAATGTGGCCGGTAAAGCCCGGCGTTTTATCGCGGATTTCCTCGATTTCGCGCAGGATGCTTTCGTGCGAGCGGCTCTGGATGATGCGACCTTCGTGCTCGGTAATCGAACAGAAGGTACATCCGCCAAAGCAGCCACGCATGATGTTCACAGAGTGCTTGATCATCTCCCAGGCCGGAATATGCGCCTTGCCATAGGCTGGATGCGGGTTGCGCTCGTAATGCAGGCCGAAGATATAGTCCATTTCCGGTGTTTCCAACGGAATGGGAGGCGGGGTCATCCACACATCACGGTCGCCATGCAGCTGAACCATGGCGCGGGCGTTGCCCGGATTCGACTCTAGATGCAGTACGCGGCTGGCATGGGCATATAGCACCGGATCATGGGCGACGGCTTCATACGCCGGAATCCGCACCACGCACTTTTGCTTGGCATCGAGCTTGGCGCGCATGCGCTCGGCCTTGGAAATGATACGGACAGGTTGTGCACCGTCAGGCAGTTCAGCTGCTTTTTCGACGGCGGGTTCCATGGCATAGGGATCGATATGCGCGTCGATGCGGCCCGGCACGTCGACGGTTGTCGAATCTTCTTCGCTCCAGCTTTCATCCGGACGCCAGCCATGTGGCACCATGAAAGCCGTACCACGTACATTGCGAATCTCGGACAGCTTTTCGCCATTGGCAGCGCGGCGGGCAATCTCGACTAGCGCGCGTTCGGCATTACCAAACAGCAGAATATCAGCCTTGCTGGTGACCAGTACCGAGGCGCGCACCTTTTCGCTCCAGTAATCAAACTGGGCGATGCGGCGCAGACTGGCCTCAATGCCACCGGCCATCACCTGTACGCCCGGGTAAGCTTCACGCACCTTCTGGCAGTACACCGACAGCGCGCGATCCGGACGCTTGTCTGCTTCGGCATTCGGCGTATAAGCATCGTCCGAACGCGGTTTGCGGTCCGCCGTGTAACGGTTGACCATGGAATCCATATTGCCGGCCGTCACGCCAAAAAACAGGCGCGGCTTGCCCAGTACCTTGAAGGCACTGGTATCGCGCCAGTCCGGCTGGGCAATAATGCCCACACGCAGGCCCTGCGCTTCCAGCAGTCGCCCGATCAGCGCCATGCCAAATGAAGGATGATCGATATAGGCGTCACCCGTCACCAGAATCACATCGCATTCATCCCAGCCCAGTTTGTCCATTTCTTTGCGGGACATCGGCAGGAAAGGTGCGGGCGTCAAGGGCTGAACGCCTTCTGGCAGGGAGTAAATCGGGGTCACGGACATGGATCAAGCTTCATTTGGGGCCAAGCCTGCCATTTTCGCATGCATTTCTGTTTTAATCCAAGTAAATTCCCTTCGGATTCATACCCTTACCGATAAAAGGGTTGATCAATCAGGGAGATGCACCGCACATGGCGATCACTCACGGTAAAATGCTGCCCATCACACCCCCACTGGATCGATCCATGTCCATCACGCTCTACCACAATCCGCGCTGCTCCAAATCCCGCGAAGCCTGTACCTTATTGAACGAACGCGGCATCACCTACACCACCGTCCACTATCTGGACACCCCGCCTGATGCGGCCACGCTGGCCACCCTGCTCGATCAACTAGGTCTCAGCGATCCGCGTGAGATGATGCGCAAGAAGGAGGCCGAATACGCCGAGCTTGGGCTTGATCGCGCCGAGCTGACACGTGACGATCTGATTCAGGCCATGGTCAGCCATCCGCGCCTGATCGAACGGCCGATTCTGGTAAAGGATGGCCGCGCCGTGATTGCGCGGCCGCAGGAGAAGGTGTTTGAGTTGCTGGATTAAGCGCGCCGCAGCGGTTGTTTTCTCGCACAGCTGCGCGCGTCCGCTCACCATGCGGCGCGCAGCTGCCCTATCATGACGCGCATGACACCGCACCTCTCCCTCCAGTCCGTCCGCACCCTGCACCTTGCTGCGCAAGGCCTGCTTACCCCCGCTCGCAGAAAAGCCACCAAGGCCGATGTGTTAGCTAGCATCCGCCGCATGTCCGCGCTGCAGATCGATACGATTAGCGTGGTAGCGCGCAGCCCGTGGCTGGTCTTGTTCAGTCGCTTGGGTGCATTCGAGCCAGACTGGCTGCCGGAACTACTGGCGGAGGGCAAGCTCTTCGAATACTGGTCGCACGAGGCCTGCTTTCTGCCGATCGAGGACTACGGCCTGTACCGCCACCGCATGATCGACCCAGGTTCGATGGGCTGGAAATACTCGCACAGCTTTCGCGAACAGCATGCGGACGTGGTGGCGCGGGTACTCGACCATATTCGCGTGCATGGACCGGCCAAATCCTCGCACTTCGAGCGAGCGGATGATCGTAAATCCAATGGCTGGTGGGACTGGAAACCGGAAAAGCGTGCACTGGAAATTCTCTACACTGCAGGCGACCTGATGGTGCGCCGCCGTGAAAGTTTCCAGCGCGTATATGACCTGCGCGAGCGGGTGTTGCCGGACTGGGACGACGCACGGGATTTGCAGGACAACCCAACGGTGGACGCCGAACTGGTGCGACTGTCGCTGAAAGCGCTGGGCGCCGCCAAATCGGAATGGATTGCCGATTATTTCCGCATGAAGCGCCTGAAGCCCGCGCCCATCCTGCATGCGCTGGTGGAATCCGGAGAGGCTGTGAAATGCTGGTGCCCCGAGTTGCATGCACATGTGTATGTCCATGCCGATGTCGCGCCTTTGATTGCGGAGGCGGAATCAGGTGCCGTGCAATCCACCGTCACGGCGCTGCTCTCGCCCTTTGATCCCGTGGTATGGGATCGCAAGCGGGCGCTCGAGCTCTTCGGATTTGATTACCGCATCGAGTGCTACACCCCTGCCCCCAAGCGGCAATATGGCTACTTTGTGCTACCCATCCTGCATCGAGGGAAGTTAATCGGGCGATTGGATGCCAAGGCACATCGCAAGGAAGGGATCTTCGAGGTGAAGGCTTTCTACCTTGAGGATGGCATGAAGATGGGGAAAGGCATGCAGGCCGATATCGAGAAGGCATTGCAGCGGATGGCGGACTGGCATGGGACGCCGGTGTTGCGGTGGACATCCGCATTTTTACGGTCTTTTAGCTGAGCTTTTGATGCAACATATGTAAATATTATTTGGTGATATTGTTTCTAGTTGTGTAAAGTTGCGCCCCTTGCACGGTTCTATGCAACCGGCATGTCGAGCACAGCTCGAAATCACATGACACAAAATTCGATAATAATCGAGGAATATAGAATGAAACTGGCAAGCACACTGGCACTGGCAGCTGTTATTGGTCTGAGCGGTTGCGCGACGATCCTGAACGAACCGACTCAAACTGTGAACGTGTCCAGCTCGACCGGTTCCCCGATCAAGGGCTCCATCGATGGTACCCCGTTTACCGCTCCTGGCCCGGTTCAAGTGAAGCGCGCCAACGCCAACAAGGTTGTGATCGTTGAAACCGACGGCTGCGCACAGCAAACCGTGATGGAAAAGAGCGTGGATACCAAGTTCTTCATCAACATCCTGTCCGGCGGCGCATTCGGTTCGACTACCGACTACACCACCGAAAAGATGTGGAAGTACAACGATAGCGTTGTTGTATCGTGCAGCAAGTAAGCAATTTGCTGAACATTGCAAAGAAAAGCGGCTTGATTGCCGCTTTTTTTTGCCTGATTTCGTCATTCTGCCATGCACAATCCCCAGCCAATTCAGATTGGATTGGGCGCATGGATGCATTGCATCTGGATCAGCATCCTCGCTGGCATGCGCTGCTGCATTATGATGGCCAGAAGCTCAATATCCGCGACCCGGCCTTCCTGTTAAGCGGCGTCGATGGCACACCGCGTGCAGAATTGCTTGCGACAGTTCAGGCACTCTATGGCAATGACCCCAATATGGTCTGCCGTTTCCCTGCGCGCTACGAATGGCTCCGCAGCCAGTTTGACTTGCCCGAACTTCCCCTGCAGGCCTGCACTGAGATTCAAGAGTTTGAACAGCGCGCACCATCGGATCGAATCGTACTCGTATTTGCCAGTGAAAATGTGGTGCAACCGTCCAGCATGATGGGCCACGCATTCCTGAAGCTGGAGCATGTCAATCCGGATCTCACCACCAACAGCCACGGCATCTCCTTCTTTACCGAGGCCCAGACGCTAAATTTTCCGAAACTGATGTTCGACAGTACAGTGACTGGCAAACCGGGCTTTTTCCAGCTCGGACCGTATCAGGCCATGCTCGCGAACTATCTGAACCATGAACAGCGTACCATCTGGGAATTCCCGATCAAGCTGTCTGCAGCTGACTTGCATCTGCTACGTATGCATCTGATTGAGCTAAAGCATGCCAAGCTGACCTATTTTTTTCAGGATTACAATTGCGCCACAGTGGTCAATTTCATCCTGGCAGTTGGCAATCCGGCGATCGATACGC
Source organism: Burkholderiaceae bacterium DAT-1 (assembly GCA_019084025.1). NCBI lineage: Bacteria > Pseudomonadati > Pseudomonadota > Betaproteobacteria > Burkholderiales > Burkholderiaceae > Burkholderiaceae bacterium DAT-1. The sequence continues at coordinate 288,883 of JAHRBI010000002.1, read as the reverse complement.
ATGCGGCATGGCTAGCCCCCGTTGATGTGGTCAAACGCGTACAGACAGCGAACGCAGCCGATGATGCAATCGTTGTCCCACCACCAAGAACCGCCGTACGAGTACTTGGCAGCCAGCTTGATGCTGCAATGCTGTCCAGCCTCCATCTGACAATACGTGGTCAGCGCAATCTGCCCGAACAGTTATCTGACGACACCGATCAGGCATTTATTGCCGCGCGTTTCGCTCAGGTTTACAACGATTATCTGCTCGATCGTGGCGACATCAGCACGGAGCAGCATCACGCGACCGCAGCACAGCTCAAGCCGATCCTGAACGGCGTTCATGCGGATCGCACCTTGAATCTAACCGATGAAGGTAATCCCGCTGCCACACCGGGCAAATCGCAGATTCGCTCAGGCTTCATTCGCGATGCAGGAGCATCGCAATGGACATTGGGCATGATGCCGACTTCGCATCAGTTATCGGATGATAATCGCCGGTATGGCGCGGAAAACGCACTGTCGCTATTCGATACACAGCTCAAGTACATACCGGATCGCCATCTGCTGACACTGGATTATCTGACGATTTATGGCGCACGTTCGCATATTCCCTACGATACCTTAGCAGGCGGTATGTCGGGCGAGTTCCGTATGGCGATTGAAGACACGTTCAACGGCCAGCTTGAAGCACGGAGAATGTTCAATCTGGGCGGGGGGATCGGCCTCAGCACACGCGTCGGGCGCGATATGGACCTGTATATGCTGAGCGGTGGAAAACTGGCGATGCAGCCTCGTTATCTCGCGCCACAAGTGTCGCTCGAAGCCGGGCTGATTCTGCGCGAAGTGTTCAATATGAAAAGTATTGTTTCTATCCGGCGTACGCATGGCTGGCATGTGCTGGCGGGCGACTACAGCGAGGCGACCTGGACGCAATCGACCTATTTAAGCAAGCAGTGGTCGCTTCAAGCAACCGTCGGGATACGTCAACATGCTGACCAGGGAGCATGGCGAAGCGGGATTGAGCTGAAGCGACTGTTTTGATGTCGTTAGATAAAACAAGATAAATGCATAAAACAAAGCCAGCAACATCGCTGGCTTTGTTCCCACTTACGAAGATATGCAAATTAACCGGATTATGCCCACCCCATTACGAGGGATGAATGAGGCAGGCCAATCAGTTTATTTCAATGCCTGAACAGTGGCAGCATCCAGATTGCCGGAAGCCGGAATGCCGCGTGCTTGCTGGAATGCCTTGAGTTGGGTAATCATCTTCTTGCCCATCTTGCCGTCAGGTGTGCCAACCGGGAATCCGAGATCATTCAGTCGTCCCTGAGCCTCTTTGACAGTCATCGATTGGGATGCTGCGGGTTTGGATGATGCTGCTTGTCCAGCAGGCTGGTTCGCACCCTGCACGGCCAGGTTGCCACCTGTTCCCAACCCACCCTGAACATGCTGCGCCTTATAGTTTTTCACTGATGTCACGATGCCGTTGTATGCATCCATGAAGGCAGCCACTACCACCTTACCTTCAGCGGTGTTCGCATACCCGCCGCCAATCGCGCCGAACCCGCCCCCCAGCAGACCACCCAGGCCGCCAAAGTCCCAATTCTTGGCACTGCCTTCACTGGCTGCCAATTGCACACCAGAGCGATTGTCGACCAGCGTCAGAAGCGTACTGGCTTCCTTGGATTTCATGCTGCCAGCAGCCAGCGCACCGACCGGGCCCAGCAAACCACCAATCATGGCACCCGCGCCACCTGCATTATTGTTCGAAAAAGTAATGGTTGGGCTCAGCGAGTAGTCGGCAGAAACCATCTGGCCTTTGCCGAAATTAGATTCGTTACGCAGCTCACCGGATTGATTGAGCTGACGTTCTTGCATCATATTACCCATGGCTGCACCGCGATCCACGATCACGAAGCAGTTGGATTGCTGAATCATCAGCTTCAAAACAGGCGTGGTCGGGCCCAGTTTGTACATGGCCAAGGACTGGAACCAGGGTGCAGTTTTGTCTTCCACAACAGCCAAGGTGCCCAGCGACGTATCACAATGTGCCAGCTTCGAATTGGCGCCCTGGCTGTTTGCGCCTCCAGCCGAACCAGTTGCCTCTGTTTTCGCATCGGCATTACCCATTTGCATATTGGCACAGCCGCTCAGTACCAGCGCCGCCGACAGTACCCCGAATGACAAACCCTTGCGCAGCGTATTCAATTTTCACTCCCGGAATTATCGATATGTCCATTAAATATCATTCAGATGCCCGATAAGCGCTTGACCGATCGAAGCAAATGCCAAATGAATACCAGAACACCAATATATCCATGCCACAATGATTTCGTCATCGCAGGGAGGCAAGAATTAGGGTAAAACGATACACCTGTTCAAATATAAGGAAATGGCTATTGACAATGCCATTATGATTATGCCGGCAAATAGAACCGTGTCTTAAGTGACGCCAGCCCGAACTCATCCAGAATCGCCTTGAGTCGATCAGCAGGCGCGCGACGTTTCTGCCCGGTATGCGTAGCAATAATCAGTTCGTTCTTCATCGAGTGCTCCCAGCCGACCAGCTCTGTCACATTCAGCTTGTAACCATGTGCTTCGAGCTGCAGACAGCGCAGCACATTGGTGAGGTGACTGCCAAATTCGCGCGTGTGGATCGGGTGGCGCCAGATCTCGGTAAGCGGCGAAGCCAGCTGCGTGCCTTTGTGCTTGCGCAAAGCCGCAGCCACTTCCGCCTGGCAGCAGGGCACAAGCACAATATGCTTAGCCTGTTTGGCCAAGGCAAACGCAATGGCATCGTCGGTGGCCGTATTACAGGCGTGCAACGCGGTCACCACATCCACGGTGTCTGGCAATGCAGTTGACTGCGTGGACTCGGCGACCGACAGATTCAAAAAGGACATCCCTTTGAACCCCAGGCGTGTGGCCAGTTCGGTGGAGCGCGTCACCAGTTCGTCTCGCGTTTCGATGCCGTAGATTTGGCCCTCGGGTGCCTGCTCTTTAAAGAACAGATCGTACAGAATGAAGCCGAGATAGGATTTACCCGCGCCATGATCGACCAGCGTGACACCCGGATGCCGCGATAACACTTCCTTCAGCAGCGGCTCGATAAACTGGAACAAGTGATACACCTGCTTGAGCTTGCGGCGGCTATCCTGATTCATTTTGCCGTCGCGCGTCAGGATGTGCAGTTCTTTCAGCAGTTCGATGGACTGGCCGGGGCGGACTTCGTACTTGTCGGTCATGGGTGTGCTCTCGGGATCAACCTGTCATTTTACCCGTAGTTGCACACTTTCCAATGCATCCTCTCGTCAAATCATGCAGACACATTCTATGCGCACCCTGTTATAGTCCGCCCGACGACGAAGGAAGCAACATGAACGAACCAAGCACAGACGACCGAATCACCGAACTCGAAATCCGCCTGGCCCTGCAAGATGATCTGGTCGATGAGCTTAATCGGATGGTCGCCACACAGCAGCGCCAGCTCGAATGGCTGTATCAGGAAATGAAACGTCTGCAGGATATGCAACGCGCCAATCCGGGACAAAGCGGCATCTCGTTGCGTGACGAGATCCCACCCCACTACTAATGATCAATCTCATCTAGCAATTGATCGAGCTTAACCGGGTCTGGCCACCCATCTGGCAGCACCAAACCACGGGCAAGCTCGCAGCCGCCAGCATCAGGTGGCGCATACTCCGCAAGCATGATGGGGCGCTGTAATTGACATGACTGCACGCGTTTCTGCACTGTTGCCAAGACTTCCGCTACATCCGTGCCAGTACGTGGCGCCATCCATTCATGCCTTGCCAGAATCCGCCAACGGGAATCTATAGAATGAGAAGGCCATGGCTCACCCGCATGCCGCCACCAGCCCTTCAGGTGAGCCGGATTCAACAGGCAGCTAACAGGTATCTCTGACGGATTGCGATAGAAAATCCATCCTTTTATCCACGCCAGACTATCAGCCGCGTGATCTATCCCCAGCATGGACTGAACGTCCTCGCGCTGGGTTAATTGCAATTGGTGCCTTTGCAATTTTCGCAGCTTCAGTATCAGGGCATCGCGCAGGCCGGGGCCAATGTAGTCCACTCGGTGTTTTTGCTCAAACGCAATGTAGATCTTAACGGAGAGCTCGATATGCAGCAGTTGCGCATCCGGCCATCTGATCAAGAAATCAAGCTCGCCTAAAGTCCGACCGTTCTGCTTGAGGGTGTGCTGAGCTGCCAACACCTTGAGATCGGGTAGCCGCGCTAGATGATGCTGCATTAAGTGCTCTGCATATCGCCCAAGGCGCGGGGGGATGTCTTCCGCTACAGCGAACGGAGGGGGATACGCCAGATCAAACCCGCGGAGCAACGTCTCTCCAATCTGCCTACACCGCTCGGCATCCAGTGTGACTAACTGGGGGGATGTGAGGAGCCAGCGCGTATCATCCAAAAACATACTGAAAAGAATGCCTTTTAAGTCATTGATTTTACGTCCATCACTAAAATGAACACATTCGCTGCTCAAATCCTGCAGTTCATCGCAGCCCCATCGCGTTCACGCAGGACATCCCCTTAAATAGGCATACATTGATCAACCCAATGGATACTTAATTAGGAGGATGTATGAAGCACGCACTTATCGCATCAGCCCTGCTCTTGGCTCTGGGCGCGGAAGCACAGGCAAGCTATTCAGTGAAGCATAATAGCGCCGTTACAGGCTCCAATGTGACCAAACATTTTGCACTATCCGATATCCCATTTGATGGACAATTCAAGGTGTGGGATCAGCAAGCACAATCCAACTTACTCCAAAAGTATCCAGGCACACATGCTGATTTCACACCGCCGCTGCCGGTCGATAGCTTCCGAGTGCCTTTGCAGGAATTGGATAGCCAACTGCAATCAGCTGCGCTGGATGTAACTGGTCGATTGCGCATTCGCTACTCAGTCAATGCATCTGGCCAGACTGAACGTGTTGAACTGCTTGATGCCCCGACTCAGGAAACAGCAGCTTTTGCACTGAAAACACTCTCCAAAATCAAATTTACGCCTGCGAAATGCGGTTCAGATGCGTGCGCCAGCTTTTATGAGCTGGATGTGGAATTACGCTGACCCGCGTGATGCGAAAGGTGACAGCTGGCCGCGCACACGCTAGGCTTGCGCACTTCAGGTTATTTCCCTGGCTGTCACCATGCGCTGGTCACCCTTTCTGTTCAAATGGCATCGCCGACTCGGCTATATCGTTGCCATTCAAGTATTTCTCTGGTTGCTAGGCGGAACCTTATTCGCGCTGATGCCCTTTGCAGATTGGGTTAAAGCAGAAGCCAGCGTACGTAAGCCCGTACTGCACGTCACTGCGCCACCCGCCGCTTTGCCGGCTCTTCCAGACGGTATGCAGCAGATTCAAGCGGTTCAGACTGCCACAGGCGCCGCATGGAAAGTTAAAGCACCTCACTCGGTTCAGATGCTTGACTGGCACACCGGACAGCCCCTGCCCGCCGCCCCCGACGAGTCGGCCATTCGCCGTTTTGCGCAATCCCTGTATCTTGGCAGCAGCGCGATTGAGCAGAGCACACGGCTCGATACCCTCCCGGTTCGACTCGGCATGGTGCAGGAAATCCGCGCCAAGCCACCCGTCTGGCAGGTACGTTTTGATGATGCGCTCAAAACGCGAATGTACTTTGATGCGCGCACGGGCGAATTCATCGGTGCACGCAACAATGCATGGGTGCTCTACGACTTTTTCTGGCGGCTACACGTAATGGACTATAGCGAAGGCGAAGACTTCAACAACCCGCTCCTGCGCGTGGCCTCCGTGCTGGGCTTGCTGCTGTGTATCAGCGGGATGGGGATGCTGGGACTTTCGATGGCGAGAATGTGGCGGCGGAAGCACCACTAACCATCTCCCGCGCCAAAGCCTTGGCGCGGGGTGAAGTGACAATTCAAAAACGGCTTACGCCAGATTCGGCGCCAGATCGCGTTCAGCCTGCTCGATGCTGACCCCACGACGGCGCGCGTAATCGCCGAGCTGATCGCGGTCGATCTTGCCCACCGCAAAATACTGCGACTGCGGATGGCTGAAGTAGAGACCGCTCACCGCGGCGGTTGGCAGCATGGCGTAGCCTTCGGTCAGCGTCATGCCGATGGATGGCGCATCCAGCACCTTGAACAGATCCACCTTGGTGGTGTGATCCGGGCAGGCAGGATAGCCCGGCGCCGGACGAATGCCCTGATAGCGCTCGTCGATCAGCGCGTCGTTGTCGAGTGTTTCATCGGCAGCATAGCCCCACAGTTCGCGGCGAATCTTCGTATGCATCAGTTCGGCAAAGGCCTCGGCCAGACGATCCGCCAGCGCCTTCACCATGATGGCGCTGTAATCGTCGCCTGCCGCTTCGAAGCGCGTCACATGCGGCTCGATATTGAGCCCGGCGGTGACTGCAAACAAGCCCACGTAATCATTCGTTGGCGCCACAAAGTCGGCCAGACACCAGTTCGGCTTGCCTTCGGCTTTCTTGTTCTGCTGGCGCAGGGCATGCATGCGCATTTGCTCAGTTTGGCCATCTTCGCTCAGGATCACGATATCGTCGCGCTCGCGCTGCGCCGGGAAGATGCCGATCAGGCCATTGGCCTGCACCCAGTTTTCGGCAATCATCTGCTTCAGCATGGCCTGACCTTCGGCGAACAGTTCGCGTGCCTGCGGCCCGACCACCTCGTCATCCAGAATGCGCGGGTATTTGCCAAACAGCTCCCATGCATTGAAGAAGGGGCTCCAGTCGATGTAGTCGGCGATTTCGGCCAGCGGATAAGCTTCGAAGCGTGTGATGCCGATCTTGTTCGGCTTGGGCGGCTGATAGCCCGCCCAGTCGAACTTGAAGCCATTGGCGCGCGCGGCTTCAATCGGCAGCAAATCAGCCTTGCCCTTGTTGGCATGGATGGTACGGATATTGTCGTACTCGGCCTGCACACCTGCCACGAACTCGTCGCGCAAGGTATCGGAGAGCAAATTCGAACACACCCCCACCGCACGCGAGGCATCCGGCACATACACCACCGGCCCCTGATAATTCGGGGAGATTTTCACCGCAGTGTGCACCTTGGACGTCGTCGCACCACCAATCAGCAGCGGAATATCAAAGCCCTGACGCTGCATTTCCTTGGCCACGTGGGCCATTTCTTCCAGCGACGGCGTGATCAGACCGGAGAGCCCGATGATGTCGGCCTTGTGTTCGCGGGCGGCATCGAGAATCGTCTGGCACGGCACCATCACGCCTAGATCGATCACCTTGTAGTTATTACAGCGCAGCACCACGCCAACAATATTCTTGCCGATATCGTGCACGTCGCCCTTGACGGTCGCCATGATGATCACGCCCTTGGCAGGCGCATCGGCCAGCCCCAGACGGATTTTTTCTTCCTCGATAAAGGGCTCCAGATGCGCGACGGCTGCCTTCATCACACGGGCGGATTTCACCACCTGCGGCAGGAACATCTTGCCTGCGCCAAACAGATCGCCCACCACATTCATACCATCCATCAGCGGGCCTTCGATCACATGGATCGGACGCTCGGATTTGAGGCGGACTTCTTCGGTATCTTCGACGATATAGGTGGTAATGCCCTTGATCAGCGCATGCTCGAGACGCTTCTCCACGGGGAGCTGACGCCAGCTCAGGTCTTCGCCCTGCTTCTGCGCAATATCGCCCTTGAAGCGTTCGGCAATCGCGATCAGATGCTCGGTCGCATCGCCGCCATCGCGGGGCGCACGCATCAGCACCACATCTTCGATGCGCTCGCGCAGCTCGGCGTCGACCTCTTCGTACACTTCCAGCGCACCGGCATTCACAATGCCCATGCTCATGCCGCGCTGGATGGCGTGGTACAGGAACACAGCGTGGATCGCCTCGCGCACCTTGTTATTGCCACGGAAGGAGAACGAGACATTGGACACACCGCCGGAAATCTTGGCGTGCGGCAGGTTCTGCTTGATCCAGCCAGTGGCTTCAATGAAGTCCAGACCGTAGCGGGCGTGTTCTTCAATGCCGGTCGCCACGGCAAAGATATTCGGATCGAAGATGATGTCTTCCGGTGGGAAGCCCACCACTTCGGTCAGCAATTGATAGGATCGCTGGCAAATCTCCACTTTGCGCGCAAAGGTATCCGCCTGCCCCACCGTATCGAAGGCCATGACGATCACGGCGGCGCCATAGGCACGCACCTTGCGGGCGTGCTCCAGGAAGATGTCTTCGCCTTCCTTCATGGAGATGGAATTGACGATGCCCTTGCCCTGAATGCATTTCAGACCCGCCTCGATCACTTCCCATTTGGACGAGTCGATCATGATGGGCACGCGGGCGATATCCGGCTCAGCCGCAATCAGATTCAGGAAACGCACCATGGCCGCGTGAGCGTCCAGCATGCCCTCGTCCATATTGATGTCGATCACTTGGGCGCCGTTTTCCACCTGCTGGCGCGCCACATCCAGCGCCGTGGCGTAGTCGCCTGCCAGAATCAGCTTGGCAAAGGCGCGCGAGCCGGTGACATTGGTGCGTTCGCCGACATTCACAAATAGGTCTTTATCGCCGATATTGAACGGCTCCAGACCGGACAGGCGCAGTTTCGGTTCGATGCTTGGGCGCACACGCGGCGAGATGCCATGGACGGCTTGCGCGATGGCAGCAATATGATCCGGCGTGGTGCCACAGCAGCCGCCGACAATATTGATCAGGCCGGATTCTGCCCATTCGCGCACCTGCACGCCCATGACTTCGGGCGAGAGATCATAGCCGCCAAATTCATTGGGCAGACCCGCATTGGCATGTACCGACACAAAGCTGGCCGATACCCGCGACATTTCTTCGACATAGGGGCGCAGCAAATCCGGCCCAAGCGCGCAATTCAGGCCAAAGCTCAGCGCATCGGCATGTGACAGCGAGTTGTAGAAGGCTTCGGTGGTCTGACCCGTCAGCGTACGGCCGGATTGATCGGTAATCGTGCCGGAAATCATCACCGGCAGCGGTTCGATATCTGGGTGGTCGGCAAAGAATTGCTTGATGGCGAACACCGCCGCCTTGGCGTTCAGCGTGTCGAAAATCGTTTCGACCAGCAGCAGGTCGGCGCCGCCATCCACGAGCCCCTGAATGGCTTCGGTATAGGCCACCACCAGTTCGTCAAAGCTGACATTGCGGTAGCCGGGGTCATTCACATCCGGGCTAATCGAGCAGGTGCGATTGGTCGGGCCCAAGACGCCCGCACAAAAGCGCGGTTTGTTTGGCGTTTTCGCCGTTTGCGCCACGCACAGGTCTTTGACCAGTCTCGCTGACGCGACATTCAGCTCGTAGGCCAGCGATTCCATACCATAATCGGCCATGGCGATACTGGTGGCGTTGAAGCTGTTGGTTTCGATGATGTCGGCGCCTGCATCGAGATAGGCCTGATGAATGCCGCCAATCACATCCGGACGAGTAATCACCAGCAGATCATTATTGCCTTTCAGATCGCTTGGCCAATCCTTGAACCGTTCGCCGCGATAGTCGGCCTCTTCGAGCCGGTGCCGCTGGATCATCGTCCCCATCCCGCCATCAAGAATCAGGATGCGTTGTTGCAAAAGGGCGGAAAGGGTAGCGAATCGGCTCATAGCGAAAACTTTGGACGAAATACGGAACATTTCAGTGTATCACCACCGTTTGCGCAAGCTGGTGAATGATTTCTACTGACTACATGAATTTGATTCATGACAGTCTGCTCGCCCTAGGCTGACATATCTACTGTTGCATGCAACACGACATGACAGTCCGGCTCAATACCTCAATCATCGAACAACATTCCCTTTACATTCAGCCTCTTGAGTAATCACACGCATGACTCACCACAAAATTTACCAATCGTCATATAAATTTAATTAGTCATTCGTTGACGTTTAGTCATTTTATATCCACCATAGTCGGCGCAGACCTGATCGCATCCGCCAAAAAATGACGCAAGTACGCGGATAGCGTCAGGCAGATGCCACCTATTTGCATGGCCCAAGCGCCAGCCCACCAGAGTCAGCATGAGCAAGAGAGGAAATCATGCAAGCGTTACCGGAAGTGTCGCAGATGACCGAATTGCCCACCGTACGCAGAAGCTGCACGATCGAGGGCGTACAGCTGGCGGAATGGATGCACAGCCCGGCCATGCAGACGCCGATGCGTCCGTGGTTCCTGCGCATGGTGGAACAATCGCGCATCAACGGCATCCGACCCCACTACATCGACTTCATGGATGAGGAACAATGGCTGGGTTGCGCAAATCTGTTCGTGTCCAGCACCGATTTCTCTACATTTGACTCGAAACTGCCCGAGCACGCACGCAAGACAGTGAAATCCTGGTTCCCGGATTTCATGAAATTCGATGTCGTGGAATGCGGCTTCTTCACCATGATCGGAGAAGCACTTCATGTGCGGCAACCGGCAGACTTCGCCCCCTGCCTTGAACAGCTGCAACGGGAAATGAGTCGCATCGCAACCGAAACGGGGGCGACACTGCAACTCATTCGTGATGTGCCGCTCGAAGATTTCGACACCTGGCAACGCGTCTTGCGCCCCGCAGGTTTCTATCCTGTTCTGGGTTTCCCGGACAGTCGACTGGATATTCAATGGTCGTCCATCGAGGAGTATCTCGGTGCGCTGAACGCCAAAACCCGGCTCAAATTCAGGAACAGCTTGCGACTCGACGAACGCTTTGATGTCGAGGTGGCATGGTGCAGCGATTTTGCACCGCTGGCATCCGATCTTTCCCGCCTGTGGCGCAACGTCAACCAGCAAGCGGGTGAATACAGCCGCGAGCAGCTTGATGAGGCGTTCTTTCGCTGCTGCGCGGAACACCCGGGTGATCACTGCGAAGTCCTTCTGTTCCGCCACAAGGGCGACATTATCGCCTTCATGCTGAACATGAAGGGCGAGCACGACTATATCGTCCTCGACTGGGGCGTGGACTACAGCTTCGAGCACTACCGCGAAGCCAACCTGTATCGCGCAGCGACGCTGCTGTCGCTCGAGCGGGCCATCAACACGGGCAAAAAGCGGCTCGACCTCGGCATCACCAACTACACCCCCAAGATGACGCTGGGCGCAGCCGTCAAACCCTTGGTGTACTTCGTCAGGCACACCGAATCACCCAGACTGTCGCGCGCCTTTGCACGCATGCTGGCCGATACCATTGCCCAGCCGGACAATACCCTGCACGACACCATCAAGCGTTTTAACGAGGATCTGGTGGACATCCCGGCGGCAGAAGCACGTGTCAAGCAGGAGCAAGACGACTATCACCACGAAGATTTGTTCAACCGCGTAGGCCGCTACTTCCGGGCGGATTCCATGCGGATTGGCGGGATTTATGGCCTGTATCCGGAATTCAATTGCGCGCAGGACTCCAGCATCACGTTTACCGACGAGCGTGAACGCGTTCTACTCGGTACTAACTCTTACCTTGGCGCGGCGAGCCACCCCTCGGTGGTGGAAGCGGCGCTGAAAGCCATCCAGCACTATGGCAGTGGCTGCTCCGGCTCGCCACTCCTGAACGGTACGCTGGATATCCACAACAAGCTCGAACGCGAGCTCGCCGACTTTCTCGGCAGCGAAGCCGTCGCGCTGTGCAGCACCGGTTACCAGACTAATCTTGCGGGCCTGTCTGCCCTGCTTCATCCGAATGATGTCGCCATCATGGATGCACGCAACCACCGCAGTCTGTTTGATGGCGTGAAGCTGTCCGGCGCGGACTGCCTGATCCACCGTCACGCCGATCTGGATCATATGGAAAAGCTGCTGGCCCGCACCAAGGGGCGTCGCCGGATGATCATCACGGATTCGCTCTTCAGCATGGAGGGCACCATTGCTGATGTCCGCCGCATTTGCGATCTGGCCGAAACATACGGCGCACGCGTGTTTGTGGACGAATCCCACGCGCTGGGCGTACTGGGTGAACATGGCCGGGGCGTATGCGAACTGCAGGGTGTCTCCGACCGGGTCGACGTCATCATGGGAACATTCAGCAAGTCATTTGCTGCGCTGGGCGGATTCCTTGCCGGGCAGGATGATGTCATTGACTACATCAAGCACAACGCAGGAGGGCACATTTTCTCGGCCAGCCTGCCCGCATCCATCATCGAAACCGTCCGAGCCGTTCTCAGACTGATACACGATGAGCCCGAACGCAGACATGGCATTCTCGAACGCGCACGCTATATGGCCACTCACCTGCAGGACATGGGCTACAACGCCCCGTGGTACGGCTCGCAAATCGTCCCTGTCATTTTCGGCAACTACACCCTAGCACTCGCGGCCTACAAGCGATTCATGGATTACGGCGTCTATGTCAATCCCGTCGGCCCGCCTGCAGTACCCGAAGCGTATGCGGGATTCCGTACAAGCTATATCGCCACGCACCGCTGGGAAGACCTCGACCGGGCACTGGATATTTTCCGGATGCACCGCAAGGACTTCGGCTACTGCTGAACACAGGCATGCATCGCATACGACATCACACAGGAGAATGCACATGGAAGCGGTCCAGAATACAGTGAATGAACTGCTCACCGACATCGGCGGTAAGCGTAAAACCATCGCCCCCGGCAAATTACTGGTCGAAGATCTCGGCTTCGACTCGCTCAAGATGGTGGAATTGATGCTGGCCATCGAAGATCGGTTCGATGTTGCCATTCCGGTTGCTGACGCTACACGCATCCAGACGGTGGCCGACCTCTATCAGGCCGTCTCGCGCCTTGCCGCTGATGTTGTTCCTGCCTGAGGCCAATATGGGTGATCGTTATCTTCAGCGTGTACGTCATATGGATCAGGTCTGGGATGCGCTGGCGACCTGCACGGAGCGCGGTATTCATGTCTACGACGACGCCACTTCCACCATGACCTGGCAGAGCTATGCCGATCTGGTCAATGGTGCCGGGCGGTTGGCCTCCGTGTTGTTACAACATGGCATCCAAAAGGGCGAGCGCGTATTGCTGTGCGCCGAGACGACGCCCAATTTCCCCGTGTTATGGCTTGCCCTGATCTGGGTAGGCGCCACGCCGGTACCCATGCCACCCAGATATGCCCTCACCGGCCAGTACACATTCCGCGAACGGATTGGCAGCCTGCTCAGGCATTTCCGCTTTTATTGCTGCCACCCCGACGAGGAGGCCGATATACAGGGCATCGCAGCAGAACAGACACTCGACATCAGGACACTGAGTCTGCCCGCGCTGTATGCCGAGACGAACAAACAGACCGCGCCGGTGCCGCCACGCGCAGTGCTCGATGCATCCGACCATGCCTTCATCCAGTTCACCTCCGGCAGCACCAAGACGCCGAAAGGCATCCTGATCACCTGGGCCAATCTGTTTGCAAACACCGCTGCCATGTGGGAGCGCGTCGAAGTCGACCCGCTGATGCATCGCTGGATCAGCTGGCTACCGCTTTATCACGATATGGGACTGGTCGGCATGTTTCTGGCATCCGTCATCGCGCAGAACAATCTGATCCTGATCTCGCCCGCATGCTTTGCCCGGCGGCCACTGCAGTTTCTGGAAACCGCACACCGATACGACGCCCACTACTGCAGCATGCCGAATTTTGCATATGAATGGATCCTCAAGCGCATGCAGGGCAGCCGCATCCCCGATCTATCGCTGACTCAATTTCGCTGGATGGGCACAGGTGCCGAACCTGTCAGTCCGCGCACGATGGCAGCCTTCATCGAGCGCATGCAGCCTTTCGGCCTGAAACCGGGCGTGGTGTCTCCTTGCTATGGTCTCGCCGAAGCCACACTGGCGGCCACGCTGGCTCCGCCGGGTGAAGGGTTCATGCTGTCATCCGACGGCAACCAGACCCATGTCACCTGCGGAGAGCCCGTCTCCGGGATGGAGTTCAACCTGAAGGACGGCAGGATCAGGATGCGTGGCGAATCCGTCGCCACCCATGCCCTGATTGATGGACAGATCGAATGCATCGCCGATCCGGACGGCTTTTACGATACGCGTGATCGCGGCTATTTCCACGAGGGCCGTCTGGTGGTGCAGGGGCGCGCGGACGAAATGTTCGTCATCAACGGGGAAAACTATTTCCCGTATGACATCGAATGCGCAGCGCGTGGTGTCGAGGGTGTATTGAAGCGGCGTGCAGTCTGCTTCCAGCTCCCGGCCAGAGATGGTGCGCGAGGTGAGACTGTCCTGCTGTTTGAACGCCTGTCGGAGTCGACAGAACAGGATGCCATGATCGAAGAGGCCATCCGCGCGCAAGTACTCTGCCATGCCGGACTGAATCTCGACATCGTCAGAGGCGTAGCCCCTCGCGCGATTCCCGTTACCCCCAGTGGCAAATTGCAGCGGCTGCGGGCACGAACCCTCTACCTGACCGGACATTTCGAGCACGAGGCTATTCCTTCCGTCTGTACAGAGGAGGCCGGTTGAATGAGCACCTCGCAGCCAACAGTACATCACAGGAGAGACACCATGCATGCACCTCATACCCGCCATCCGGCAGGCCTGTCGCGACGATTCGCGCTCAAGTCCCTGCTGACCGCTGTTGCAGCCCTCGCCTCGCTGCCCGTGCTCTCGCTTTCCCGGTTCACTGCCGGTAAACGGATCCAGCCTCAGATCAGATCGTTGTCGGCAACGTTCGCACCCATGGCCGCCAGCGTGTTTACATCCGACGAGGCCGCCATCGTCACCCGACTGGTCACCCTGATCCTGCCGACGGATGGCACAGCGGGCGCAGCTGAAACCGGCACACCGGCCGCGGTCATCAGCTCGCTGTCCCGTCAGGATAGCCATACCGTGGCGGGCATGAAGCAAGCCATTGCTGCCATTGACGGCATCGCTCGCCAACAGTTCGGCCAAACATTTACCGGACTCCCTGATGCGGCAGCAAACACACTCACAGCCCTGATCGCCACGAATACGCAACTGGCGCCTTTCTGGGCTGCAGTGCGCAGTCTGGCGGTATTGCACTTTTATGCACAGCCTGCCGGATATCAACCCCTTGGCATGCCCGGCCCCAATCTCGACAAGGGCGGATTTCCCGCAGGACATCCCATCACCAGTCATCTGTGCCAGCGCACGATTTGAATGTCCGATTCAGCGGCCACCGGAGCAGGTTTGGAGTGGCCAACAGAACACAATAGGGGCGACGAAACATGAACGCGGTATTTGAAGCGCGCAATACAGACAAACAGACCGGTAAACCGGAATGGGATGCCATCATCATCGGCGCCGGTGCTGCCGGAGCCGTGTTTGCCAACGAACTGACCACCGCCGGACTCAAGGTGCTGATGCTGGAAATGGGTCCACGTTACAGCAATCATCGGAGCGACTTTGCCGAGAACGAAATGGCCATGTGGGAGCGTGTGTGGGACAACGGTGCGTATCGCGTCACCGGCGATGGTTTCAGTGGTGCACCCAACCTTGGGTTCGGCGTAGGTGGCGGTACCCTTGTCTGGACTGCGGTGGCATTGCGGATGTTCGAGCACGACTTCAAGGCCCGTACAACTTACGGGCAACCCGCTGGCAGCTCGCTTGAAGACTGGCCGCTGACCCTGCGTGAGCTGGAGCCATTTTACGAGGAAGCCGAACGCCAGATGGGCGTGGCCGGCACGATTGCGCCCTGGGATCCCGCCAGTCGTTGCGCGCCCCCTAACCCAGCGCATCCCTTATTCAAGGGCAGTCAGCTGCTGCAACAAGGCATGAAGAAGCTGGGCATCCGCAGCGCACCGGGGCCGGTTGCCATTGCTTCACGCAACTGGCGTCGTCAGTCTGCCTGCCTGAACTGCGGATTTTGTCGATCCGGCTGCAGGATAGATGCCAAGTACCAGTCCGATCACGCGCTGATAGATGTCGCACAGGCAACCGGTCGACTGAAACTCGTCACGGGGGTGGTTGTTACCCGCATCGTGCAGGATAGTGCCAAACATGTCAGTGGCGTCAACTATGTTGATATCGCCACCCGAACCACCTTGAATGCGCGCGCACGGGTTGTCATTGCCTGCAATAATCCGCTCGAACTGCCCAGACTGTTCCTCAACTCCGCCAATCCATACTCGCCTGCTGGCCTCGGAAACCAGTACGACACCGTTGGCAGGCATTTCTTCTCCCATCTGGGCACAATCGGAGCAGGTCTGACGCCGCAGTGTCTTGACGCATCGGTCGGATTTAATATGGGCAATCTGATCACGCTGGACTATGCACGTGCCAGAAAAGGAGCTGGATACGCCGGCGGATTCGCCATCGAGTCACTCAATGGCGCGGGCGCAGGTGTCATGGCGGTTGATCCCTATCGTAACCTGTGGGGCAGTCAGCTCAAACAAGCCATGCAGGGCTTCAATCAGAGCATCTTTACGGTCACCTTCTGTGAAGGCATCCCGGTACGGGACAACCGAATTACCGTCGATGCGGACCGAGTAGATGCATGGGGCCTGCCCAATGCCCACATTCACTATCAGCTGCATGCCAATGATCACACTGTGTTTACCGATGCACTCAATACAACCCGCTCCATTCTGAGTGCAGCCGGAGCAACCTCGGTGGCCATGACCGACTCACCGTTCGATGCGCACCCGGCAGGCACCATGCGCATGGGACATGACCCGAAAACGTCGGTCGTCAACCCGTATGGCAAAGTGCATGGGCTCGACAATGTCTACATTGGCGGCTCGGCGCAATTCGTCACCGGGAGTTCCGTCAATCCGACCCTGACCCTGCATGCACTAGCCATCCGGTCGGCACGTCACATCGTTCGTGAATTTGCCCATAACGGATTCGCCGTCGCCTGAGGAGACCTGCCATGAACACCCTCGCATCGCCCGAATCCAGTTTGCCGTACTTTGATGCCATCATCGTAGGGGCGGGGCTGGGCGGCCTGAGCACCGGCCTGCACCTGAAAAAGCGCGGCATGCGTGTCGCCCTCCTCGAACAGGCATCACGGGTTGGCGGCCTGTGCGGCACCTGCCAGTTCGAGGGACGCGAATACGTGATTGCGTGCAATGATTTCGGCAAAGCCATGCCAGAGTGGCTTGCCAGTGTCGGCGTTCGTCAGACATTCACCCGTCACAGCACGCACATTCATTACGAGGGTCGCCGCTTCAGCCTGCCGCCAGACCTTCGCAGCATCATCCATCTGCTGCCCCATGGTGCAGACCTGATCCGGTATGCAAAAGGTCAAAAGGCCTCACGAGCGAGCGGATTCAGTCTTTATCCGACGGTGGGTGCGCTTGTAAATGCGACAGTCCGCCATCCCATGGTGGCAGACATCCTGAAGATTCCCGCTTACCTCATGGGCGTTTCTCCCGATACCCTGCGGCTGGATTCCCTGGATGACGAGTTCCGCTTCGCTTACGGCTACACGCAGCCAACCACGCCCGATGGCGGCCCTCAGGCCATGGCGGATGCCATGGCGGAGTGCGTCCGCGAGACCGGCGAGATCTTTCTGGGCACCCGCTACCTCGCCCATCAGGCGGAATCAGACGGCATCAAACTGGTGAACACGGATCGAGGTCAATTCCGCTGCCGCCACCTGATCGATGCAACCGCACGTGAATCGGCCATTGCGCCGGATGCCCGTCGTGGCCTGCCACTGGCCATGTTCTGGCTCGCGGTAGACAGGCAATATAACTGGCCGCGCGGCGTGCATACCAACATCCATTATCCTGCAGGGGTGTCGTCCTGGTTCGGCGCACTGGAACGGGGCGAGCTGCCGCCGACCTTTGGCTTTCATGTTTTCAAAAGCGATCTGGCGACACAGGGCGATTGCAATACCCTCAATGTCTACTTCTATTTACCCAAGGGGCAGGAACACCCCGATGCAGATCTTCAGTCCAAGGTTCACCGCTATGTTTTCAGCCGGATCGAATCCATGCTGCCCGGACTGAATCGCGCCATTGTCGAGCAGCACTTTATCTCGCCGACGCGCTTCACTACCCTGCATGGTATGTCCAGCCGCGTGCTCCCGGTCATTACCGCTGCGGGAGAACCCAAACCTGACAACTACGATGCGGATCGGGATATCTGGTATGCGGGTGCAGCCAGCTTCCCGCCCGGCGATCATGGCAGCGCCGCTGTATTGTCCGGCAAGATCGTCGCCGATCGCATTGCAGGCGCAAGCGCCGACAAACGCGCGCGCTCACATACCGAAGGAGTACCCGCATGAAGCTGGCCGGACGAAAAGTATTGGTCACCGGCGGTACGGCCGGCATAGGCGAAGCACTCACCACCGCGCTGCTGGCGCGGGGTTGTAAAGTCATTATTTGCGGCAGACAGCAGGATGCACTCGACCGGGCAGGCGCCACGTCGGGCGTGTTTCCGATGAAGTGCGATCTCTCCTCGGCAGACGAGGTCATCACACTGGCAACCCGTATTGCAGCAGAGCACGGTGATTTATCGCTCATCATCAACAATGCAGGCGTGCAGCACGAGTTTGACATCATGAGTACAGCGGCTGATCGCGTACAGTTCATTGCCGAGCTTGAAACCCGCGTCAATTTCCTGGCACCGGTGCTCATCAACAAACTGCTGATCGACGTACTGGCCACCCAGGAAAGTGCTGCCATCGTCAATGTCACCACGCCACTTGCACTGTCGCCCAAAAAGTCATCCCCGCTGTACTGCGCCAGTAAGGCGGCTTTGCGATCGTACACCAAAGCGCTTCGCTATCAGCTTGCAGCGTCCTGCCCGGGCATTCGCGTCGTCGAAGTTCAGCCACCGCTCGTGGATACCGCCATGACACGTGGCAGGGGACAAGGAAAAATCAGCCCCCATGCAGCCGCAGCCGAACTGCTTGAGCGACTCGAAGCGGGTCAGCACGATATCTACATCGGCAAAGCCAGATGGATGAAGCACATTCATCGCTGGCTGCCAGGTGTGGCCGAAAGCATCACGAAACGATGGTAAAACCCTGTATCGGATGTCAAACCGACGCCACTGTGATTTAATCGTCAAAATTTTACAGATAGTCAATGTTTGACCATGAAAAGCATGTGAACGAAACCATGATCCTCGAATATCGGGGTCGATCACATCGTACAAAGACCAATATTGTCGCCTCGGCAGGCGACGCCGGTCGCAACACGTCAGGCACTGCCCGGCGGCAGCCAGACACGCACCACGCTGGAAAGCACACACTATGAGTACTGCAGAACGCAAACAACGTGAACTGGCGCAGCGCGACGATATGCTGCTCGAACAGGCCCAGACGCTGCTTGAAGAAGTCGGCTTCGCCAATCTGACGCTGGAAAAGCTGGCCACGCGTACCGAGTTTTCCAAAGGCACGATTTACAACCACTTCACCAGCAAGGAAGATTTACTGACGGCACTGTGTGTGTGCGGCCTGCAGAAACAGCTCGACATGTATCTGAAGGTACTCGAATTTCCGGGAAACCCGAGAGAACGCATTATCGGCCTTCACTATGCGTACAACCTGTACGCCCGCCGTTATCCAACCTTGTTCATGTGCATTCTGAGCGGACTGGCACCGCATGTCATCGAAAAGACATCCGTCAAGCGCATGGAAGACCGGCGGATACTTGAAATGAAGGTCACTCAGGTACTCGACCGTGTCGTGCAGGAGGGCTTCGATAAGGGCGATATCCGCTCCTCACTTGCCAATGCGACAGCAGCTGTTACCTTCGCCAACTGGGCAATGTGCTTCGGCAGCACGGCCTTGCTGCAATCTGCGCGGCGAGCCACCTCCATCGAACGACTGGATTTCCGAACCGTTCTGCAGCAGAACGTGTCCATCGTACTGGATGGCCTGCAATGGCATCCCTTGTCCAGCGAATGGGACTATGACGATACATGGGCACGCCTGACAGCCTGGTTTTCGGAATATGAGCAGCAGATTGAAGCAAACGAGGTAGCGGAGCCAGCCTGACCTCGGCTCGGCCGGTCCACTGACCGGCCATCATTGCGGAAAAAATTTTTAGTTACTCTTGACTAAACGTCATTTTTTGACAAAACGTACACAGACAGAATCAGCAGAAACCTTTGAAATGACTACACAACAGCCTCATGACGATAACCGCCCGAACATGTCACCGAACCGAATCAGCGGCTCCAGAGTGATGTATCTGCTATCAGGACTGCTGATGAGCGGTATCGGGCTGCTAGTAAGCACCTTTTCTGCTGATGGCGAAACTGTCAGAAATCCGCGCCCCCCCCATCATGGGCTGGATGGGTTCCGCAATATTTACGGTACCCCCAGGCCGCATCAAGGCCTCTGGCCTTACCTGCGCATGCGTTTGTTTGAAGAGCGCTTTCCCTCGCCAGCAGTAGGCAGCGGTCCCCACCCGGTCGAACCCGATCTCGCATGTATTGAACGACCCACTTCGGATCTGCAGCTCACGTGGATCGGCCACGCTTCGGCATTAGTACAGATCAGCGGGCGCAACATCCTCACCGACCCCGTCTTTGCGGATCGAGCCTCGCCAGTCCGTCTGTTCGGCAACAAGCGCTACAGTCCCCCGGGGCTTAAGCGATCCGAGTTACCGCGTATCGATGCAGTGGTTATTTCCCACAATCACTATGACCACCTTGAACGATCCACCGTCGAGTACTTCGGCAACAGTGTCCAGTGGCTCGTTCCCCTGGGACTCAAGGCATGGTTCGCCAGCCTGGGCGTGACCCGCGTCACTGAACTCGACTGGTGGGAACATACCGATATCGATGGCATGCGCTTCACGCTCACCCCAACCCAGCACTGGTCGCGCAGAGGCCTGAACGACACCAACCAGACACTGTGGGGCAGCTGGGCAATGACCTTTGCCGGACGCAAAGTCTGGTTTGGCGGCGATACCGGCTATTCCCGCCCGCTATTCAGAGAAATCGGGCAGCGCCTGGGCCCGTTCGACCTCGCACTGATCCCCGTTGGCGGCTATGCCCCCCGTTCGTTTATGAGGGAAAAACATGTTGATCCCTTTGAAGCCGTACAGATTCATCGCGATATCGGCGCGAGGCAGTCTGTCGCGATTCACTGGGGCACGTTTGTCCTTACCTCCGAACCCGTGGATGAGCCACCAACGCTCCTGCATGCAGCCTTGATGGCAGCAGGGTTGAACGAGCAGACATTTCGCGTTCTACAGCCCGGAGAAACACTGGTGCCCCCCATCGGACAACACCTCGCGACAGACGCATCAGAACACCCGGATTCAGGCCAAAACCCGCAGCACAGGGTTCAGCCATGCAATGCGCAGGCCGCACAAGCCGCGACGACATCTATTCATAGTTGAAGACCAGGAGGCAACATGCAGATCAGAGTCGTACGACCAGACACTCACGATTGGTCGAAATCCATTGCGCTCGTCCGCGAGAAATATCGCAGAACATTCAAGGCAGAAGTGAATCCGAACCCCGACTGCTTTGTAGCATGCATGCAGCAAGATGAAAGCGGCGAGCGTACACCGCTGGCAGTTGCAGGCATCACATTCACCGAATCCAGAAAGCTGTTTTCCGAGCAATACCTGAACGCACCGGTAGAACAGCTCATTAGTCGCATGGAAGGGCGGGTGGTGCCACGGGAGGCCGTTGTGGAAGTGGGCTCGCTGGCTTCCAGCCGCTTTCAGTCCGGCACCGAACTGGTTCGATCATTGCCCATTATGTGCTGGTGCATGGGCAAGCGTTACATCCTGTTTACGGCAACCAAGCAACTGCGGAATCTGCTCGACAAGCTTGAGTACGAATTCAATCCCCTGCACGTCGCCGATGCGGACACCCTGGACGAAAGCACACTCAAACGCTGGGGCAACTACTACGAGCACATGCCCGTGACCGGTTACCTCTGCCTGACCCGGACGGCCAGCGACTTTGCCAGCCAGACCGGCCGCTACCGATTTGACAATCTTGTCGTCAATCTCAACAAGCAGGCGGAGGAAGAACCCTATGCCATGGCTTGATCACCTCATCGACGGCATGAAGCAATTGCCGGACAGCATCATGCTGGAAGTACTGGGCGGCAGTGGACCGGCAAGGCAATACAGCCGGGGTCAGGTACTGCATGCATCGGGCGTGCTAGCCAAGGCATTGCTCGATCTACCCCGCACAGATGCCCGTCCCCTGAAGATCGGCATCGTGATGCAAAACAGCCCCGAGTGGATTGTCGCGGATCTCGCTCTACTGTGCTCAGGCGCTGTCGAGGTACCGGTTCCTCTGGCATTTTCCGCTGACCAGGCCATGCATCTTCTGGACGAAGTCGAGCTCTGCCTGGTGGATGAACGCGGTGCCGCCCGTATGCAGCAATGGCAGACTGACCTATCCTGGCCGGCGCCCCCCATGACGAGTGTGACGGTAGACGCCCTGCTCCGTGCGCCTCGCGTAGAGCCGGTCATTCAAGCTCGCCCGGCTGACGATGTCGTCAAAGTCATCCACACCTCGGGCACCACCAGCCGTCCCAAGGGCGTCCGCATCCGCCATGCCGGACTGGATGCGCTACTGAGCGGGCTGCGCACACGCATACCTGCAGGTACGTACACCCGCTATCTGTCACTCGTACCACTCAGCCTGCTGATCGAGCAAGTCACAGCCGCATACCTGACCTTTATGGAGGGCGGCACGCTGATTTTCACGCCTGCCGATCTCCCCTTGCTAGGTGAACACGGCGGCACCACCGCCGCCATGCTCACGCTGCTGCCCGAAGCACGTCCGGCTGCGCTTACATTACCTCCATCCATGGTTGAAGCCATGCTGGCAGCGTGCCGCATGCAGCCGGAAGAGCCAACCGGGGTACGCTGCATGCGCATTTTCGGATGCCCGACACCGGCCTTTATTGCATGTGGCGGCGCGCCTACTGCGCCCGCAGTGATTGACGCACTGGCGGGCTTCGGCATACCGGTATACGAAGGCTATGGCCTGAGCGAAAACAGTTCGGTTGTGGCATGGAATGCACCGGGCATCTGCAAAGCCGGCACAGTGGGCAAACCGCTCGACCACGTACAGGTGCGTCTGGCGACTGATGGCGAATTGCTCGTCAAAAGCAGCTCGCTATTTGCCGGATATGCTGGATCAGACCCCTCCAGTTGCGAGGTCGATGCAGACGGCTGGCTGCATACGGGCGATCTGGCCGAGATCGATCCTAAGGGCTACCTACGCATCTTTGGGCGCAAAAAGAACCTGATCATCACCGCCAATGGACGCAACGTATCGCCCGAGTGGGTCGAGTCCCGTTACAAATCACTGGATTGCGTCGAGCAAGCTGTTCTGTTTGGCGATGGGCTCGACCAGCTCACAGCCTTTCTGGTGCTTGCACCGGGCTACTCGAACAGCGCCGCACTAGCCGACATCCGCGCGTTTGCCGACCGTCACCTCTCCAGCGTCGAGCGCGCGGATCGGGTTGTCACAGTCAGCAGTCGCCGTGAAATCTATGCCGAATTCTTTACGGTCACCGGCCGCCCGCGCCGCGAGCAAATCTGGGCATTGATCCAGCACAACACCACACACCCATCGCAGGAGGAAACATGTCTCGCCCTTTAACCAGCATCGAGCCATATGGCAGCGGAAATGGCATCATCATCCGCGCACAGACAGTCCTTTCACCGGATACGCTCGACAAGGATGTACTCCTCAAACAGCTGTCGGAAACCGGATTCATCCTGTTCCGCGGATTTGATGTCAACCTCGATGGCTTCTCCAGACTTGTCCAGAAACTCAGCACGCGCGTGACACTCGATCCCGCCCGCACCTTTCATGGCCAAGGCGATGTTGCCCAGAAAGTCGATGCGGGTGTCGATCCGGTCGGCTTGCATTGCGAAAACGGCAATAGCCCCTTCATGCCGCATCTGTGCTGGTTCTACTGCCAGCAAGCGGCTGCACACGGCTCACAAACAACGGTATGTGACGGCTATCGCGCCTGGGACGCGCTCAGCGAATCCACCCAACAAACGTTTCTCGCTCAGGACATTGTCTATACCCGCCATGTCGAGGAGGACAAATGGAAGCGCTTTGTCGCCCGCATGCAGCACGATAGCAAGCCGCTGGACACCATCACCATCGATGATCTTCGCCAATTGGCCAATGATCCCGTCAACACCACGATCACCCAAAGCGAAGATGGCGCCATTCGCTACGCATTTCGAGTTGCGGCCGTCCATCCCACGCTGTTTGGCAGCCGTCTCGCGTTTGCACACAGCATCCTGGGGCCTTCATACAACTACGAAAAGCCGGTGATCACCTTTGCCGATGGCACCCCGCTGAGCCCGGCATTGCTCAGGGAAATCGACGATGCCTGCGAGCAGGTCACTGAAAACATCGAGTGGCAACAAGGTGACATCGTACTAATCGACAACACCCGTGTCATGCACGGCCGCCGCGCGATCCAGGATCCCGAGCGCACCATTTTCAACGCACTGAGCTACATCCACTGACCATGAAATACACCATTGTCATCACCTACAGCTTCAGTACGGACTGGCTGAAAAAGAGCTGGGAAGCGCGCAGCGAATACGAGAAGCGCCACGTCCGTCCGATCTTCGCCGAATACGCAGGCAAAGTCAGCGCACGCTTTTTCGATGCTGAAGCATTCAGCGCAACGCATTCGGATTTCATGATTCTCGAAACCGAAGATCTGCGCTGGTACTACTACCTCATCGAAGGTCTGCGCGAAAGTCAGCTCATCAAAGACGAACTGGTCGAGTTCAAAGATTTCATCATCGGGATCGAGGACGGATTCCGTGAATATGAACGCGATGTCATCCATGCAAATGCCCCCCACACCGAGGAGACCGAACAATGATTCGCAAGCAATTACACCAGATCA
This sequence comes from Burkholderiaceae bacterium DAT-1, assembly GCA_019084025.1. Classification (NCBI taxonomy): domain Bacteria; kingdom Pseudomonadati; phylum Pseudomonadota; class Betaproteobacteria; order Burkholderiales; family Burkholderiaceae; species Burkholderiaceae bacterium DAT-1. Next base: position 264,142 of record JAHRBI010000002.1, on the reverse strand, counting down.
ACGCAGCTGCCCACGCCCATACTTTTCACCCCGCCGCACTGGACTGGCCGGAAACATTTGACGCGCAGGAACTCGATTTCCTGTCACGCGTAGCATTTGACGAGTCCGGTCACGAGCAGGCCGCCATTGCCTACGTCACCAAAGAACTCGCCCAACTGGCCGAAATCGAACGACATGTATCAGCCGTCCTGACGATCATCCTCGCCGAACTGCAAGGGCACGACACCGAACTCGACAAAGGCTTCGAGCTGCACGACGCCCTCACCTGCTTCGCAGCCGAAGAACTACAGCACGCCAATCTGTTTTATCGCTACATCCGCATTCTCGCAGGTCGTGATTTCAAGTATAGCGACAATCTGTTCGATGCCCGCGTGGCGCTCTACCAAGGCTCTGATTCACCCTATATCAAACTGGCGGCACTGTGCTGCTCGGCCTATATCGGCGAATCGGTGATCACGGTGTACGAACGCCGCGCCCGCGCCATGGATCCGGACATGCAGTACTTTTTCACCCGACTCCTGTATCTCCATGGTCTGGATGAATCCCGCCATATTCAAACCGACCACTTTGTGTTCGATTATGTGATTCCCTCATTCAGCGATGCCGAGAAGCGCCGCATGCGCCAGATACTTGATGGAACCGAGGCACTGAATACCGAGCTGGCAATGCGTTTCGAGGCCTTCGCCAAGTCGACCTTTGGCATGGACTACACCCTCAATAATCCTGGCCATGCCACTCAACTGAAGTTGACGCTGACCTTCCGCGATCTGGTGTTTGGCGAGCCCATCATTCGCAAGGTGGACGAGGCCCTCAGCGACGAACATCGCGGGCTGATCGAACAGTTCGCGCACGCACGCCATATTCACGCCTGAGGATCGCACCATGAGTCATTCGACAAGCGGCACACTCAACTCACCCTCAGTCACCTATACACGCCCGCTGCTCACGGCTCTCGCCATGTTTTCGCTGTTTCTGGCGGCAATGGACAGCACTGCAGTTGGCACCTTGCTGCCTTACATCAAGGGACAGCTGCACGATGATGCCCTGTATCCCTGGCTGATGTCCGGCTTTATTCTGGCCAGTGTGCTGGCAACACCGCTGGCAGGTCGCCTGTCGGATGCCATCGGCGAGAAGCGCGCCATGATCGCGGCACTCACCCTGTTCATGGCGGGCTCCCTCTGCATCTGGCGGGCACCGGATATGATTTCACTGGTGTGGTCGCGCGCACTGCAAGGCGTCGGAGCGGGTGCCATTACGGTCACAACTTACGTCATCATCGGTCGGCTCTACAGCGATCAGGAACGCGGAAAGATGCAGGGCATGCTGAGTCTGGTATGGGGTCTGGCTGCGATTGCCGGTCCACTCGCCGGCGCCTTGATTCACCAGTATGCCGGCTGGCGGATGGTCTTCTTCCTGAATATGCCGCTGTGCATCCTGATCATGGCGCTGATTTCGCTGATGTATCCAGCCCATCACCCACGTGCAGCCAATCCGTCCGGCAAGCTGGATCTGCTATCACTCATCAGCTTTGGCGGCTTGCTCGCAGGCACGCTGCTGCTGATCATGGCGCCATCGCTACAGCTGGCCGACGCAAGCCGAAACGGACTCATTGGCGCTACCGTGATCTGCCTGGGGATGCAGATTTGGCGGATACACGGCGACGCAGACAGAAGCATGTTACCGATGCCGTTTTTGTGCCAGCGCCGTTATCTGGCGCCTGCCCTGCTTACCTTACTCGCCAGTACCATCCTGTACGCATCCGTCACCTTGCTGCCGCTATACCTCAATGGCAATCAACAGACCGGCTCCATCCAGGGTGGCTTGCTGGTCATGGCAGCAGCCTTGGGCTGGGTGGCCGGATCGGCCGTGTGTGGCGGCATGACAGCCAGACGCGGCTTCCGAATGACGGGCATAATAGGCGCCTGCCTGTTGCTCGGAGGGACTGTCGTGCTCAATCTACTCCCCACACAGGTCAATAGCTGGACGTATGCCCTCCCGCAAATTCTGATCGGACTCGGCATCGGCTTCGCGGCCACCACCACACTGGTGCTGGTACAGGGTCAGGCGCCTTTCACTCGCATTGGCAGCTACACGTCAGCAGTACAACTGTGCCGCAATATCGGCGCGGCGCTGGGTATCAATACCGTAGCGGCACTCCAGATTATGGCCTGTCGCCAGCTAGGAGGAACTCAGCAGCCCACAGCGTGGGCCCAGTCGTTCTCCCACAGCTTCTTGCTGCTGGCCGGACTGGCAGCACTGGCGCTCATCTGCACGTGGCTGATGCCCAACCGTGCGACACGGCAATCCTAATTGACCCGGACGCCGCGCCTTCCCGGCCTGCGATATCAAGGCAGGCCAGAAGGGACGCTTCACGTCTGATGCACCCGCACACTTATGTCGTGATCTCGCACACAAGCGGCGCCCATCAGCATATCCGCGAGATCCACACTCAAGGAGACACCACCCATGATTCCAGACGACATTCTGGCGTCTTATCACCGTCATGCCTCACCTGCACAGCTCGAACATTTTTGCGATTTTGTCGTCGAGCGCGCGCACCATGCAACGTTGTATTGCACCAGTGGCCGCGAGCTGATTGACTTTGCATCAGGCGGATTTGGATATGCCCATCCAGCCGTCCAGACCGCCGTCATCGAGCAGATCAAGCGCGCGCCCTTATCCAGTCGCATCCTGATCAATCGCGGCCACGCCGAACTTGCCAAAACGCTGGCTAGCTGGGCACCAGGTGACCTTGAAGTCTCCTACATCTGCAACTCCGGCGAAGAAGCGATCGACTCCGCACTCAAGCTGGCCAAGGGCTACTGGCCCCGCCGCCGTGAAGTGGTCGTCGCACGCGGTGCGGATTATGGCACGCTGAGTCATGGCACCTACTTTGCAGGCATAGGGAGTGCCTACCTTCGCAGCCTGCCCTTCCAGCCACACGCCATCCATCTGGGCGATACGCCCGCCCTTGCTGCAGCCATCGGATCCAACACAGCCGCAGTATTGCTTGAGCCACTGGCCTTTCAGGGCAAGGACATGCAGGCCAGTCAGGCCTTCTGGCAAGCCGTTCGCACACGATGCGATGAAACAGGCGCACTCATGATCATCAATGAATTGCGCACGGGGCTTGGCCGCACCGGCAAACGCTGGGCGATCGAGCACACAGGCGTGACGCCTGATGTGCTGATCACGGGTGAAGCACTCGGAGGCGGCCACATTTCTGTCGGCGCTTACCTCACCCGTCAATCCATTCATAACAAAGTATATGACCGCCGCAATCCCACCTTGCACGGCAGTACCACAGGTGCCAATCCCGCCGCCTGCGCGGCAGCCAGCAGTGTTTTGCGCGTGATGGATCAAGAAAACTTGGTGGCCTATCACACCCAGGCTGGCGGCCAGATCGTAGAAGCGCTCCGGGATCAACCAGGCATCACTCGAATCCAGTCATTGGGATCGCTGGTCATGATTGACTTCGACACCCCCCGGCGCGCCTTCGAGCTTCAACGCCAGGCGCTTGCCCAAGGAGTATTGCTGCGACAAGCGGATGGCCCGCGCATGAGGTTGAATATCCCGCTAATCATCCAGCCGCACGAGCTTGAAGCAGGCGTGCAGCGTCTGATCGCAGCACTGCAGCACTGTGCCTCATTGACCCAGCAAACACATTTGGAGGAGACACTAGCATGATGAACCGCCTGGAAGTCATCGAAGCATCAGGCCGTTACTGGAACCCTACCGCAGCCACACTCTATCGCGTCGCGCATCGTTCCATCGAAAGCCACGCAGAGGGCGCGATCGTCACCGATGAAGACGGACGGCAATTTCTCGATTTTGCCTGTAGTTACGGTGTATTCATCGTTGGGCACTGCAATCCCTATGTTCAGGCACGCGTACTGCAGCAGATTCACACACTGGCGGCTACCCCCTACGGCAGTGCCAATGCTGTGACCGCTGAATTCATGGATACCCTGACCAGCATGCTGCCGGGCGATCTGACACGAGTATTCTTCGCCAATTCCGGTGCCGAAATCTCTGAACTGGCAATGCGTGCGGTACTAGCCGCACGCGCACCGCACCACAAAATCGTGGTAATCCGCAATTCCTATCACGGCAAGACCCTGGGCGCACTCAATCTGCTCGGACAGCAAAATCATCGCAAGCCCTTCCTGCCACTCAGCCCCGATGTCAGTTTTGTGCCCTACGGTGACATTGAGGCCATGCGTCGCGAAGTGGGCAACGGAGCCGCTGCCGTTTTCCTTGAGCCGGTTCTCGGCGGCTGCTATCTACAAACGCCGCCCAAAGACTATGTGCGTCAAGTCGCAGACCTGTGCAGGCAAACAGGCACACTCTTTGTGGCAGATGAAATCCAGACCGCCTTTGGCCGATGCGGTCGCATGTTTGCATTTGATGAGGATCCAAACGTTCAGCCTGACATTGTCCTGCTTTCCAAGGGGATTACCGGTGGTCATAGCTCGATCGCCGTGGCGGTGTTACGCGAATCACTTGTCGAGCGTATTCAATCCATCCCTGATCTGCCGCCCCGTTATCTAGCCAGCGATAGCGGTGGCTCGCCTTATGCCTGCGCAGCTGCACTTGCCTCCATCGAGTTCATCCGCGAACAGCATCTGCCGCAACGTGCCATGCAATTAGGTGCACGACTGCTGGCAGGATTGCGTAGCGCTGCCCGGCATTATCCCAGGCTCATTCTCGATGCGCCGGGGATCGGCCTCATGACTGGCCTGAAAATGCGTAATCCCGCCGTTGAAACCGCACTGACCATTGCGTTGGGTAAGCGCGGTGTGCACGTTGGCCATTCCATGAATGAATCATGCGAACATCCGGTTTTACGCTTCTACCCGCCGCTTACCGTCACCGAAGCACAAATTGATCAAGCGCTAGCCGCACTCGATGATGCGCTGCAAGAACTCGGCAAAAAGCCCGTCTTTGTGTTCGATCTGATGAATCAGATCATCAAACGCCAATATCGCCTACCCCGCAGTGTGCTGTTTAAATTAGGCGGCGTAAAAGACGGACACTGATCCTGACCCTGCCTGTGAAGGCTGTCGCAGCCAACAAGCCAAGCAGACCCTGATAAAATGCAGAGCACATTCAGGGTCAGCAATCGGTTTGGTTGCAGACCAGACAAAGGCATTCGACACATGACCCAGCCCTACATCCTCTATCTGCACGGTTTCATCAGCAGCCCCAAGTCCATCAAGGCCACGCAGACCAAGGCATTTCTGGAAGCGCGCGGCGAAGGCGAGCGGTTTGTCTGCCCCGAACTCCCCTACTCGCCTGCGCGTGCACAAGCTCTCATCGAGCAAACGATCACAGGCTTCAAAGGCCATCCCTTCATGCTAATTGGCAGCTCGCTGGGCGGGTTTTACTCGACCTGGGCAGCGGAAACCTTTGATGCGCGTGCGGTGCTCGTGAACCCGGCAGTACGGCCATGGACGCACCCCCAATTGCTTGGTCCACAAACCAATATGTACACCGGCGAACAGTTTGTGCTCACGCAGGCGCATCTGGATGAACTACTGCCGATGGTGCCGCCCGTCCTCACGCCATCGCGATACTGGCTGCTGGTGGAAACAGGTGATGAAACGCTGGATTACCGGCACGCAGTCGAACACTATGCCGGAAGCCGGCAGACCGTGATCGAGGGTGGGAATCATAGCTTTCAGCAGTGGGTGCCGATGCTGGGGGGGGTGATTGCGTGGGCGGACAGCTAACTGATCTGAATCATCGGATCGCCCCGATTTCTCGAGGCGATCTCCACATGAAACGTACTAGTGCTTTACTTGCGAGGCTAGAGTTTCCGGTGTATTGCGTGCACTGGGATTGAATCTGGCAAGAAAGTCTAACACTGCGCCATAATACTTTTCCTGATTTTCCGGCTTGAAATAACCATGCCCCTCATCAGGAATCACCAGCCATTCAAAATATTTACCTTCCGCTTTCAGTGCGTCGCGCATTTTCTCTGCATGAATAATGGGTACACGCCGATCAATCGCGCCATGGGCAATCAATACAGGCGATTTGAATCTGGCCGCATTGCGCGCAGGAGAAGTTGCAATAAGCTGCTCCTTATCCTTCTCCAAATCACCAATCATATGCATCATTCTTCCCGAATTTACATAATCGGAATTACTATAGTCAGACCATGTAACCGAGTATTTGAGCAGAATGTCCGAAACAGCAGCTGATGCAATCCCGCATTTATACAAATCGGGATCCTTTACCAAACCTTCCAGTGCTGCATAACCGCCATAACTTGCGCCCATGATGCAAACCCGCTTAGGGTCAACCAATCCTTTTCCGACTAACCAGTTAACGCCATCAGTCAGATCATCCTGCATGGACAACCCCCATTTCCGATAACCTGTTACTTCAAAGCGAAAACCATAGCCTGACGAACCACGATAGTTGGGTTGCAATACCGCATAACCTCGGCTAGCAAGCAATTGAACTTCGTTGTCAAACCCAAATTCATCGCGCACGCCATAAGGGCCGCCATGCACCAGGACCACAAGAGGTAATTGCTTTGCATCCAAACCCACCGGCAGGGTTAAGTATGCGGGAATATTCAGTCCATCTCGTGCTTTGTATACAACTGCAGACATTTCGGACAGCTGATATTGATTGAGATCTGGCGATGAATCTGCAATGAGTTCCGCACTGGATGCATCTGCATTGAGTAGATAATACTTTCCAAGATCTCTAGCTGACTGGCTATACACTACCGTGGGTTTACCCGGATGACCGTGAATGAAATTCAGTCTGCCCTTGAACGTCGCATCGACACGCGATGCCAGATCGCGATATCGCTCATCGATCCAGTAGGTTTCCGGTTCATGTGCATGAAAAGTGAAACCGACCACTTTCTTTTTTTCATCACGAATTAGATTCAGGCTATTACCTCCGCCCACATCTGCCAGCGGATGCTCAAGTAAGGTCTCCCCCCATTGTCCAGTCTCAATGTCAAATGTGTACAGACCCAGGCGAGGCGTTTTCCGTGTACTCGTCACAAATAATGTGTGATTATCGTTTTCAAATCCAACAGGGTTGATCGATACGCCTTCTTCTTCGTCCATCGAGGACAGTTTCCGCCATTCTGCATCATTATTATCACGCACATAAATCGTCGTAATTGGCTTGGCTTTTTTTGTATCAACAGAAATCGCCACCCGAATCACACCATTGTGATCAACCACATAGCGACTCACCCTGCCTGGATTCTGAAAGGTCACCAGTCGTCTTTCACCAGTCCGGACATTTACGCGATAAACATCATCATTCTCTTTTGATCGATCATCGCTCTCGATAAATACCTCATCAGCACTATCCGGTACCCGACCAATTATGTGCCCCGACTTGAATCGCCTACCGGGATCTTCATTCGCAATAAAATTGACGCCACTCATCACAAGCTGACGATTTCCCTTTCCGTCGCGGCCGATGACAAATGTTCCACCATATACCTGATCTTCACTATTGCCCGCCCGCTGATCCCAGATACCATATTGCAAACGATCATTACCGATCCAAGATGTCCTGTTTACATCGACATGACCAAATGCGGTCACCACATTTGCTTTTCGGGTTTCCAGATCTATGACAGCAATATTCTTCCGGCCGTTTATGGGAGAAACAACCGCAAGGTATTTTCCATTAGGCGATACCTGTACAGATGAATATTGAGCAGGTTTAAACAGGGTTGCGATTGGCGGCATCAACGTCGGATCGACAACACCAGCATCTGCGAATACGCCATTGCAAAGAAATATCGCAGCGAGCAACGCGCTGATTCGAATACCCAACTTCATTTCCTACCTCCACACCATCCTGAAAAACTACGCTTATACGTCCGCGGTTCAAGTAGCGGACTCTTTTACGACGCAATGTGATTTGAACAAACCTAACACCTGCCGAGCATTAGGCTTGTTCATTTAGCATCCAGGCATACCGCGCCGAGTTTTACCGGCGCACCCTGAATGCTACTTTACCGCACCCTCAGTTTTCTTCGCTGCACCTGCAAAGTCACCCGCATAGACATGCAGGAAGTGCTGCGGATCCAGATACTTCCTGATCACCGCATTTACATCCGCCACGCTCAGCGCTTTCAGGCGCGCTTCCTGAGCGGCACTGACTGCCATCGTGCGATTGCGATGCAACTGGGACACCAGTGCCCCCGCAAGCGAACCATCTTCCGTGCGCGCTAGTTTCGATGTTTGCAGGATGCCGCTCTTGGCCTCTTCCAGCTCCTGCTCGGTGATACCTTCGCTAACGAAACGCGCCAGCTCTTCTTTCACGCTGGTTTGCAGCACACCCAGATTCTGCGGCGCATAGATCGCGTACATCCCCAGACTGCTGGAAGGCTCATCGCTATCGAGACTCAGGAATGAACCAGCACCGTAGCTGATGCCTTCTTTCTGGCGCAGGCGGTCAGCCAGACGGCTCTTCAGGGCACCGCCGCCCAGTACACGATTGGCGATCTTGAGTGCAGGCGCATCCGCATGGTCATCGCGAACCTGCAGCGGGCTATAGGCAATGTAGAACGCCTGCGCCTTATCCGGGCTTTCCAGTGTCAGCGCTTCACCCTTGATCGGCTCGAATGGGGTCGGGATGTAGGCGTAAGCCTGTTTCGCTTTCCAGTCGCCCGCTACCGCCTTCAGCGACTGTTTGACTTCATGACTGTCAAAATCACCCACGAGTGCGATATCGGCATGATTTGCACCATAGAATTGCTGATGGAAAGCCTTCACGTCTGCCAGCTTGAGTGACTTGATGGCAGCAACCTGCTCATCAAAGGATTCCACGTAGCGAACGTCGCCCTTCTTGTAGCGGGTACCGGCCGCATGACGACTCATGGCATTGCTGGCCATTGCTTGTGGCTGATGGCGATTGGCATCAATCGCAGCCAGTTGACCGGTTTTGTACTCATCCAGCTCCGCCTCGGGGAAGGTAGGCGCACGCAGGACATCTTTCAATAGCGCCAGCACTGCCCCCAGCTTGTCACGCTTGGTTTCAAAGGAAACGAGTACCCCGCCCGCCCCCGATGGGCTGATATTCAGCGTGGCTTTCAGCTCATCCAGTTTGTCGGCGATTTGCTGGCGGCTCAGTTTGCCTGCGCCATGGGTCAGCAATGAAGCAGTGGCTTGTGCCGTATAGCCCTTGCCAAACAAACTCTTCTCATCACCCATATGCAGTGCAATCGAACCACTCACGGTATTGCCGCGCGTTTTCTTGGCCAGTAGCGCAACCTTGGCGCCGCTCTCCAGCGTAAAACGCTCGGTACGTGCATCGATATTGGCGTGACTTGGATCGAAGTCTTCACCGGCTGCGACAGCCGCTTTACCTGTGTAGCCTTCCACCATCTTGGCTACATCCTTGCGAGCAGGAATCTCGGCACGCACAGGTTTGTCTGTTGGTACAAACTGGCCAAAGGTGCGATTGCTTTCAACCAGATAGGTTTCAGCAGCACGCTGCACATCTGCCACGGTGACAGCAGCAATGCGGTCACGATCAAGGAACAGCAGACGCCAGTCACCCAGTGCGATTTTTTCCGACAATTCGATCCCGAACTGAGCCGGATCATCCATCAGCTTTTCATAACCGTTGAGGACAGCGGTCTTGGCACGATTCAGTTCGGCTTCAGTGACTGGCTCCTTCCTGAAGCCTTCCAGCACATTCAGCATCTGCTTACGTGCATCGTCATTGCTCTGCCCCTTGGCCAGCTGCGCAAACGCCAGCAAATAACCTGGATCATGCAGGGCAAAGTCGCCCGCGCCTGCGGCTGCAGCTTTCTTGGACTTCACCAGACCTTTGTACAATCGACCGTTCGGTGTGTCGCCCAGAATATTGGCCAGCAAGGTGACAGCCGCATAGGCAGGATCGCTACCGGCAGGCGTATGGTAAATCGCGCCCACAATACCGGTATCGCCTACGCGCTTCACCGTCACTTCACGCGGGCCATCCTGGGTCGGCTCTACAGTCCACTCGGGCTCCAGCGCGCGTGCCGGGCGCGCAATACTGCCGAAATAACGCCCCACCTGATCCAGAACCCTAGCTTCGTCAAACTTGCCGGTCACAATCAGCACCGCATTGTCCGGCTGATAGAAATTGCGGTAGAACGCCTGCAGATGCTCGATATTGACGTTTTCCACGTCGGAGCGTGCGCCAATCGTCGACTTGCCATAGTTGTGCCACTGGAAGGCAGCAGCAGTCGTCTTTTGCATGAACATGCGCATCGGGCTATTTTCACCGCCCTCCATCTCATTGCGCACCACAGTCATTTCGGAATCCAGATCCGAACGCCAGATATTGGAATTGACCATGCGGTCCGCTTCCATTTTCAGCGCCCAGTCGAGGTTCTCGTCATTCGCTGCAAATACTTCGAAATAGTTGGTACGGTCGTAGTAAGTTGTCCCGTTAAATTCCATACCGCGCTTGGCAAATTCCTGCACAATCGTCTTGCCGGGCAGATTGGGTGTCCCCTTGAATACCAGATGCTCCAGCAAGTGCGCCATGCCGGTTTCGCCGTATTTCTCGTGGCGATTGCCTACCAGATACGTCACGTTGACCGTGGTCGTCGGTTTCGACGCATCAGGTGCAAGCAAGACGCGCAGGCCATTGGCCAGACGATACTCGGTGATGCCCTCAACAGAGCTTGCCTTAACCGGCGCAGCTGATTGCGGCGCCACCACAGGCGCAGGGGTCGATGTTGCAGGCATATCGGCCGCGTGCGCGACCATGAAATTCATTGCAGCCAGCACCAAGAGTGCAGCGGGCTTCAAACGCATAGTTAATACCTCCGGACACTTCATTTTTTATCGATTCGACGATATATTCTTTCCGCCGAACACCCATCCTACCCCGATTCAGCGCTGCATTGCAGGCACGTCGTGCAGTCGTAGGAAATTGGCAACGTGATCGGACATCACGCTGGAAACAGGTACAAAAAACCCGGATGTCGCCACCCGGGTTTGAGACTGCATGCGAACAAACAAGTGTGCTCGCTTACTTCTTATCCGCCGCTTCAGCCTTCTTGGCCGCATTGGCAAAATCACCTGCCACCACTTGCACCAGCGCTTCCGGCTTGAAGTACTTGCGGATCACGGCATTGACCTGCTCAACCGTCACGGCCTTCAGCTTGTCTTCCTGATCGGCGGTGTACTGCATCGTGCGACCGACATAGAGCTGGTTAGCCAGTGCTGCAGCCAGCGATGCATCCTGAGTACGGCCGATCTGCGCACTTTGCAGCAGACCACTCTTGGATTCAGCCAGTTCTTGCTCGGTGATACCGTCCTTGATCAGACGATCCAGCTCTTCCTTCACACCCGCCTGCAGCTTCGGCAGGTTTTGCGGTGCAAAAATGGCATACATGAACAGGACAGCATTGGCATCATGCGGATTCAGGCTCAGCCCGGAACCGGAGCCATAGCTGATCCCCTCCTTCTGACGCAGACGATCAGCCAGACGGCTCTTCAGTCCGCCACCGCCAAATACGCGGTTCGCAATCTGCAGTGCCGGTGTTTCCGGCGAATCGTCGCGCAGCGGAATGGTGAGTGCAGCCAGGAAGTTGGCATTGGCCTTGTCTGGCGTCTCGTACTTCAGCTCCTTGGCTTTGGTCGCCACAAACGGATCGGCCACGCGCGTAAACTTGGACTTGGCCTTCCAGTCGCCAAAGGCTGCCTTCAGGTCATCACGCACGGATTGCGCATCAAAGTCACCCGACAGGGCGATTTGCGCACTCGCAGCGCCATAGAACTGCTGATAGAAGGCCTTGATATCGGCTACCTTGATCGCTTTGATGGCGGCAATCTGATCATCAAACGAATCGGTAAAGCGGATATCGCCCTTCTTCCAGATTTGAGTAGAACGACCCAGTTCGTTATTGGCAATCGCATCCGGCTGGCGACGCTGCTCTTCGATGGTAGTTATCCACTCTGTTTTCAGACGATCCAGTTCGGCTTCCGGGAAGCTCGGTGCACGCAGAATGTCCTTCAGCAATGCAATCAGTTCCGGCAACTGGGCACGGCGGGTATCGAATCCGACGATCACGGCACTGCCGAGGCGATCGGCTACAGCAACCTTGGCCTTCAGCTCATCCAGCTTATCGGCGATTTCCTGACGGCTCATCTTGCCGGCACCGCGCTTCAGCATGGAGGCAGTCGCTTCTGCGACATACTTCTTGCCGAACAGCCCCTTTTCGTCGCCAATCCGCAGCACGATCTGGCCGTTCACGGTATTACCACGGGTCTGCTTGGTCAGGAATGCAACTTTGGCACCATTCGGCAGATCAAAACGGACAGTACGCTTTTCGATATTCAGCGGGGACGGGTCAAAGGCTTCACCAGCGCTCTGCTCTGCCTTACCCTTATAGTCTTTCACCAGCGCCGCGACATCAGGCGCTGCCGCAAACTGGGCACGAACCGGCTTTTCGGTCGGGATAAACTGACCAAAAGTACGATTGGATTCAATGAGATAATTTTCTGCAGCGCGCTGTACATCTGCTGCAGTCAGCGCCTCAATGCGATCACGCTCAACAAAGAACAAACGCCAGTCACCCTGCGCAATCGCTTCGGAGAGCGACACGCCAAAGCGCACCGGATCACTCAGTGTTTTGTCGAGTTGATTCAGCAAAGCCGTTTTCGCACGCTTCACTTCTGCTTCGGTAATGGGCTGCTTTTTGATCCCTTCGACCACATCAAGCAGAATCCTGCGGGCCTCATCACGTGATTGACCCTTGCCCAGCTGTGCAAACAGCACCATAAAGCCCGGATCATGCAGCGCCAGCGCCTCACCTTCTACGCCTGCAGCCTTCTTCTTCTCGACCAGTGCCTTGTACAAACGGCCATTTGGCGTATCGCCCAAAATCTGGCTCAGCGCCGATACGGCAGCAAAATCAGCCGCTGAACCCTGCGGTACATGGTAAAGCGCACCGATCAGCGAGGCATCGCCCACGCGGGCAATATTGATCTCGCGAGCACCATCCTGAACCGGATCGAGCGTCCAAAGCTTTTCGATTGTACGAGCTGGCTTGGCAATGCTGCCAAAGTACTCGTTGATACGTGCCAGCGTCTTGGCTTCATCAAATTTGCCGGTCACGATCAACACAGCATTATCCGGCTGATAATACTTGCGATAAAACGCCTGCAGATGATCGATATTGACGTTTTCCACGTCAGTACGGGCACCGATGGTGGACTTGCCGTAGTTGTGCCACTGATAGGCGGCGGCAGTCATCTTTTCAAACAGAATGCGGCCAGGATTGTTCTCGCCCATTTCCATTTCGTTGCGCACCACCGTCATTTCGGTATCCAGATCGCTGCGCCAGACATTGGAATTGACCATGCGGTCTGCTTCCATCTTCAGCGCCCAGTCGAGGTTGTCGTCACTGGCTGCGAAGGTCTCGAAATAGTTGGTACGATCAAAAAAAGTGGTGCCGTTATAGCGCATGCCACGCTTGGCGAATTCCTGAACAATCGTCTTACCCGGCAAGCTCGGTGTGCCCTTGAACACCAGATGTTCAAGCAAGTGAGCCATACCCGTCTCGCCATAGCTTTCGTGACGGCTTCCCACCATATAGGTCACGTTTACGGTGGTCGTCGGCTTGGATGCATCCGGTGCCAGCAACACGCGCAGGCCATTGGACAAACGGAATTCGTTGATGCCTTCGACTCGAGTCACCTGAACAGGTGCGGCTGCGACGTTGGTAGCAACCGGTGCGGAAGGTGCAGGGACGGCAGCGTCCGCAGCTTGAACATTCATCAGCATCTGCATGGCCGCCAGGACCATGAGTGCGGCAGGTTTCATGCGCATGACTTTACTCTCCGGAAATATGATTGTTTTTTCGTTACACACGGTACGATGTCAGGTTGCATCCTAATCACCGGCAGGTGCAAGCGCACCTGCCATGTGACGAGCTATCCTGAAAGGCCGATGAACCGGCGGAAGGCGGGACGAAATACGAGGCTCAGATCAATCGTTTGCGGCCATCGCACGCAGACTCTCGCCGGTCGCCCGGCAGATGCGCCAGTCCGGCATGATGCTTGCACCGAGCTTGCGATAGAAATTCAGTGCGGGCTTATTCCAGTCGAGTACCGCCCATTCAAAACGCCCGCAGCCCCGCTCGATGGCACGGCTCGCCAACTCACGAAACAGGCGCTCGCCAATTCCGTTTCGACGGTATTCGGGTAGCACAAAAAGGTCTTCCAGGAACAAACCCGGTTTGGCCAGAAACGTAGAGTAATTGTGATAATACAGCGCAAAGGCCACGGGATATGGCTCGCCACCGCGATCCACTTCGGCAATCATTGCTTCAATAAAGGGGCGCTCGCCAAACAAATGCTCATTCAGTCGCTCGACGGTTCCCGTACAGATATGCGCTAGATTTTCGTAGTCGGCCAGTTCGCGAACAAGTCGGTGAATAGCAGGTGCATCACCGGCCACCGCATCGCGGATCGTGAATTCAATCTTCATGGTCCATTCCTGGTCGATGTTTCAGACAAGAGGCTACTCAGGTCAATCCCGCCTAGGTTAACGATTTCATTCGCTGACGAAAAGCAGAAACCACCCTTCAGGGATAAAAAATCGTAAAAAAGTGCTTAAATACTCTTTGGTCACTTTGATATAATAGTGGGTTTGTGCGTTCAAAATGTGTCAGTCCGGAATGTCCGGCACGAATGCCCACTTCACCAATCAATTATTTGCGGATTTGTATCCGTCGCTCGACTAAGGAATAAGGCGCATGGCCACCCTGATTTGCGGCTCCGTTGCATTCGACACCATCATGGTGTTCCCGGATCATTTCAAAAACCACATCCTGCCGGAAAAAGTCCACATGCTGTCGGTCTCATTTCTGGTGCCGGAAATGCGCCGCGAGTATGGCGGATGTGCGGGCAATATCGCCTACAGCCTGAAATTGCTGGGCGGCAATCCGATCGTGATGGCCACTGTGGGTCACGATTTTGGCGACTATCGTGCGCGCCTTGAGAGCAAGGGTGTGCGCATGGATTGCGTGCGCGAACTGGCTGATCACTACACACCGCAGTGTTTTATCACCACCGATATCTCCGACAATCAAATTACGGCATTCCATCCGGGTGCAATGGACAAGTCAGGCGAGAACAGCTTTGCGCATGTTCAATCCGAGCTGACACTGGGCCATGTGGGGCCGGATTCACTGACCGCCATGGTGCAACGTAGCCGTGATCTCAAGGCAGCAGGTATCCCGTTCGTGTTCGATCCGGGCCAGGGCACGCCACTACTTTCTGGCGCTGATCTGATCGAATGTATCGATGCTGCTGATTACGTGACCTTCAACGATTACGAAGCAGAACTGGTCCGCGTCAAAACAGGCCAGACCATTGAGGATATCGCCGGTCGTTGCAAGGCACTGATCGTCACACTGGGGTCGCAGGGTTCGCTGATTTATACCAATGGCGAAAAAATCGAAATCGCCCCGGTTGTACCGAAGCAGGTGGTCGACCCAACGGGCTGCGGCGATGCCTACCGCGCAGGTCTGCTCTATGGTATCGAGCAGGGCTGGGATTGGAAGACGACCGGCCAGCTGGCCAGCCTGATCGGTTCGATCAAGGTCGCCAACCGTGGCGCCCAGAACCATCACTTCGATCAGGTTTCAATCGCCCGTGATTACGAAGCCGCATTTGGTGAAAAGCTGGTGTTCTAATCAAACCACTCCATGCCTTCATACGGTACTTGGCGGGTCGCTAACAGGCGGCTCGCCATATTGCCAACATGCAATTCGAGCTTATTGAAATCTGGGTCATGAATATAGAGTGAGGCACCCTCGCTGCGATTGTCCTTCCAGATCGCACCGGGATACCCTCCAATGATCCGAGCTTCCAGTACAGCAAAATCTTCCGCCGCAATATCAAACGCGATATGCGTGTAATCGTGAGCCAGCGATTGCTTCGCCGCAGCATCCACAGACAGGCATATCCATACTCCGCCCAGCACTAGATAGGCACCTTGTCGCCATTTTGCAGTCAACTTTGCACCAAGCACATCGCAATAAAACGCGATCGCTCGATTCAAATTAGAGACTGCAAACGTAATATGATTGACGCCACGAATCATGATCCATCCCATCTTCAATGGATGGCAGTATAAATGGATGCAGTGAGTGAAGTGCCCTCTTTAATTGGCGCTTGGCTTATCCTTCCTGAATTCTCGCCTGCAATGTCTCCAGATGCTGCTGCATTTGCAGGGATTGCGTCAGCAATTCGCCAATCCGGTATGCAGTCCCCCCGAGTAAGCGGGACACGAGGTCTTCCTGACGGACAGACAACCCCAATCCTGCCAGTGCAACTTCCACATCCGAAATCAGCACGTCC
Source organism: Burkholderiaceae bacterium DAT-1 (assembly GCA_019084025.1). Classification (NCBI taxonomy): domain Bacteria; kingdom Pseudomonadati; phylum Pseudomonadota; class Betaproteobacteria; order Burkholderiales; family Burkholderiaceae; species Burkholderiaceae bacterium DAT-1. The sequence goes on along the minus strand of JAHRBI010000002.1, from coordinate 247,781 downwards.
AGCATGACAGCCGTTTCCCGACGGGTATGTTCCTGCTGCTCCGAGATTTCCTTCAGGACGCGCACCGCCTCGTCGTACAGCGCACGATGCCGGCTCATCAGCTCGCGATTCACTGCGTCGGCAACCAGCCTCTGCCGCCGCTCCTGGCCGGCCTCGGCCAGAATGGCCAGATGATCGCGCAGCCGCCCCATCTTGCCCTCGTCGTCTACGGGCATATTGCGAATCAACAATGTCAATCCGTCGTAATTGAATGCCGCCTGCTTGCCGAAGGAAAATATCCGGTCACCCTGCGCCAGACGATCCAGAATCCCCGCTTCAACCGGGGTCGCCGCACCCTGTGCATTCTGATACAACACCCGATCAGCCAGTACAACGCGTACACAGGCATCCAGACCGTATTCGCCACAGGTGCTAATCAGCGCATTCGCCAGTGCCACCACGTGAGGTGCACACAAGCACTGCCGTAAACCCGCCATTACGATGCCGGTTTCGCTGGCAGATGTCATCGCAGTCATGGCCACATCGAAGGCACTTCTGGCCTGCTCCGCAAGCTGACTGCGTTCAGCATGCACCTTTAGCAGCGATTGCAGCTTGGCTTTGAGTTCTTCCGCCACGGGTGGCTTGGTGACAAAATCGTCACCGCCAGCCTCGTAGGCTCGCAAACGATCCTCAAGGGCAAGCTCTCCGGACAAAAATATCACAGGCAGGGTCACGTCCTGACCGGACTGACGAATCGTCCTACAGGCGTCATAGCCACTCATGCCGGGCAGAACAATATCCAGAATCACCAGATTGACAGGCTCTCTGTCCAATACCGCGAGCGCTGTCTCGCCCGAGTCAGCCTCCAGTACGGTGTACTGATCGCTCAGCTCGTTCCTCAACAGCAACGACACCATAGGATCATCGTCCACAATCAAAATGACGGGTAAGGTCATTCACGCCCTCCTACTGGCCTGATCAGTCAAGGTGCCAATCAATGCTTTTATGCCTCATCTGCCTGATGATCGCCACGCAATTTAGCCACCAACACCTCCATACAGTTGTACAGGTCAGTGATGGCATCTGCATCCGGGGTGCCAGCTTTGGCAGACATTTCTACGCGCTCCGCCAGTTCTGCGAGAGAACGCATGGACAGCATGCGCGCGCTTCCTTTTAAGGTATGGGCCAAACGGATAAAATCGGCTAGCTGACCTGATGCAAGGTGCACAGCCATGGCACCGGGTAAACTCGCGTGGTGCGAGATAAAAAGTGACAGCATCTGTTCAAGCGTATCAGGTCGGCCGCCTGCCAGCTTCAGTGCCTGCGCAACATCCACGCCCTCAATCGCAGCAAGTCGTTGCGCCAGTGGCCCCATCCCCCCCACATCCGGACCGGGAGCAGTCTCGGAAAACCTCACTTGACCATTCAGATAACGGCCTAATATCTCTTCCATTAGGACGGAATCAATTGGTTTGGCAAGAAATCCGACCATCCCGGCGGCTTTACACGCCACCTGATCTTCCGCAAATACATTGGCAGTCATCGCAACAATAGGCACATGGGCGGTTGCTGGCTGCGCCAATATCGTCCGTGCGGCAGTGATCCCATCCATCAACGGCATCTGGATATCCATCAGCACCAGATCAAATGCCTCGCGCGCACAGGCCTCGACGGCCGCCTGACCATTATCGGCAAGGGTGAACTGTACGCCGAGATCGCTCAGCATGGCCTCAATCAAGGCTTGATTCATTGGATTATCTTCTGCGATCAGCACACGTCCCGATAAGGGTGTCGCAGCCCGCACGACAGCCTCTATCGAGCGGTCACGCTCCCCTCCAGACTGATTATGTGCCGGAAGCGCCAGAGGGATACTGAGCCAGAACTCGCTCCCCATCCCCATTTCACTGGTGACGCCAACATCGCCGCCCATCATCCGAGCCAGACTCCGGCTGATCGCCAAGCCAAGCCCTGTTCCACCAAACCGTCTGGTAATCGAGGCATCCGCCTGACTAAACGGCTTGAACAGCATATCCATCTGTGCCGATGTCATCCCGAGACCGGTGTCGCGTATCGCAAATCGCAAGCTCGGCTGAGATCCCCCCTTCACCACTTCCAGCTTAAACTGGATGCGTCCGGCATCCGTGAACTTAGCAGCATTACTGGCAAAATTACCCAGGATTTGCTGGATGCGCAGACGGTCTGCCCATACTTGAGCAGGGACATCATCCGCAACGTCCATGCTCACATGAATGGGTTTATTCCCCAGCCTCGGCCCCATTAAATCCCGGGCATACCGCAACGCTGCTTCTGGAGAACATGCCTCAGGGCAAATTTCCAGCTTGCCCGCATCCAGCTTGGAAAAGTCGAGGATATCGTCAATTACGCCCAGCAGATGCTGGCCCGCGACCTCAATTTTATCGACATACTCGCGTAGCGCCGGGTCACCCAGCTTTCTGCGCAAAATATGCGAGAAGCCCAGCACGGCATTCAGCGGTGTTCGGATTTCATGGCTCATATTGGCCAGAAAGGCACTTTTGGCCTCAACAGCAGCCTCTGCAGCCTGCTTGGCAAAAATAAGCTCATGCGTACGCTCGGTCACCAAATCTTCGAGGTGATGCCGGTATGAATGCAACTCCACCTCCGCACGCTGCTGCACGCCGACATCTTCCAGCTCTACCGCCATTTTCGAGAACTTGCCATCCCCATCCGTAATAGGGAATTGCTTGTAACTGATAAATGCCTGGGCACCATTCTCATCCGGCCATTTCAGTAAGCCTTCCCAGGCCCGACCGCCAAACAGGGCACCGTAAATGGCATCCTGCATGGCCTCATCGAGTTTTCCCGATAGCAGGCCTTCAAGACTTTGATCCTGCCAGCCATCACGATCCAGATCTAACAGCTGGCAAAATGCAGCATTGGCGTCCTGAACCACTCCCATCGCATCCACCAGGGCGAAACCAAATGGCGATTGCTCAAGGGCCTGCGTCATTTCCTGCTGAGCCTGCTCGGCGGCCAATCGCTCGGTCACATCACGCCCGATACCCAGAAAACGTGTTTCACCCCTGACGAAATATCGCGCAATGGTGATGTCCATCGGAAAAACACTGCCATCCTTACGTTGACCGAAGACTCGCTTTCGCCGTCCCATCAGACGTTTAGTCACATCTGATGAGGCGAAATCGCGCATATACCCGTCATGAACAGCATGCAGATCCTGCGGAAGTAAAATGGACAGCGGTGCACCATCCAGCTCTGCACGGGTGTAGCCAAACATCGTCAGCGCACTATCATTGACTGACTCGATGCGATGCTGCATATCCAAGGTAATAATGGCGTCAGGCGCAGCATCAATCAGTTGGGCGTATTCCTTGTAAGCCGATTCCAGTGCAAACATGAGCTCGTGCTGATCGGTGACATCGGTAAAGGTCGTCACCACCTGTGTACCCTGGTCATCACGCAGCGAATAGGGGCGCGAATTGATCTTGATCCAGCGCGAATGACCATCCGGTGTTTGCACATTCATCATGACGTGATCCACCGGTTTGCCCGTTGCCAGTGCTACCATTGCCGGATGCTCTTCGCCCGGAAACGGTGCGCCATCCCCCTTTGTTGATCGCCAGCGCGGATCGGTTGAGGTCCGGCCCATCATCTGATCCTGAGTGAGGCCTAAAATCGATTCGGCCTGACGATTACAGCGCACAATGCTGCCATCTTGCGCCTGCACTACCAGCCCCTCGCCCATAGCCGCAAAAATTGCCTCATTCTGCGCATTGAGTTCGTCCACCTCAGCCATTCTGCGCCGCATGGCATGCTGGATAACCTGATTGCGTGAAAACAGATATGCAGAGGCCAGCAAAAGCGCCACTGAAATGGCAATCGACGAAAAAATAAAGGCCCAGATTGGCCCGCTCATCCCGCGAAATGGCACCTTAACCATGACGCAAAAGGGTGATTGACCCACCTGCGCCACTGACGCCAGAACAGGAAACAATCCCGATTCCAGAACCACCACTTCGGTTTTCTGCCCACCAAGGGCTTTCAACAACTGCATCCGCTCAGCAAGCGGAATATCAAGCGAATGATCGGCTGGATACGAATAGGCTGCTGCACCAGTCTGCCGATCTACCAGCATGACCGACATGCCCTGCCACATCGACAGCGACTGCATCATCCGTTCAATCTGTTCCATCCTGAACAGGGTGCCGACCATTGCCTGCATGGAGCCATCGGCCCGGCGAATCGGCATGCCCATCGCAAGGGTACGCACGCCATCAATCCGGCTCCGAATCTCGCCTGCAAATGCCACATCCAGAGTTGGCTGGTGAAGCAAAGCCTGAAAATGCGGCCGATCAGCCACATTGATAGCCTTGTGAGTCGCTTCGTTACTGACCAGCACATTCCCTGCCGCATCAAACAGCCAAAAGGCTTGCACCTCCTGAATCTGGTCAGCCGTATCCTTCATCACATGCTCAATAGCCGCGCCCGGCACACCACCAGTCTGGCCAGGTATGCCCGAAACCAGCACCTCACCACGGACATATTTCACGCCGGCGAGCGCACGCTGAATGGACTGCTCCCAGGTTCCGGACATAACCAGCACCAGATTAGATAAATTCTGCCGTCCCGCATCCTGTAACCGATGCCGAGCGGCCAGCAAGCCGCCAATCTGCACCACGCCGATACACAGCGAAAGCAGCACAAACCACGCAATAGGCGGGACAGCGGCAGCACGGAATTTCATAAGCGGCTCTCCCGGGAGATGGGGCAGATGATCAGATAGCCTAATCATTCAGCTTAGTCTACCGACGTCTCGCCAGCACGGAGCCACATCAAACGAAGATGGCGTATGGGTGTAAATCCATGGATTCACCTTGCCCCGCAGCAAGGCATTGCTGCGGGAAGGGGCGGATGCACGCACTGCGGCGGCAATCCACACACCATCTGATCCTGCTGTGGCATAGTCGCACCACCCCTGACAGGCAGGCAGCTCATTGCACTGCAATATGCTAGCCTGCTCCCGCATGCTGAAAACGTGTCGGAGAAGCCGCACGGAGCAATGCAGTACATCCAATAGGGGGAATCAATGATTCAGAACATCCGCCAGATCATGGGCGCGCTGCTACTCGTGTTTGTTGCCGCCATCATCATTTCCATGGCTGGCACCATTCAAACGGGCAATGTCGGCATCCGCACCACGCTCGGCATTATTTCGAAGGAAGAGATCGGTCCGGGCGTGTATCTGAAGTGGCCCGCCATTTCCACCGTACAGGAGTTTTCCGCCAAGGACATCGTGATCGACATTTCCGATCTGACCCCCAAGGCCAAGGACAATCTATCTCTGCGTGATATGGATGTATCGGTGTATTACCACGCCAATCCCGGTGCAATCGCGGAACTTTCCGCCAAATACGCTTCGCAAACCAAGCGCCACGAAGAAGGCTATTTCATGCCAGCCTACGAGCTGGTGTGGCGAATCGCCCGTAATGCCTGCTACGAAGAAATCGCCAAGCTCGAATCGCTGGTCATCCACACCCAGCGTGAACAACTGGGCGCAGCCATTGCCAGAAAACTGCAAGAGGAATTAGATCGCACCGACAAAGGCGTCTTCACAATTTCCCGCGTGGTGATCCGCTCCGTTCAGACAGATCCGTCAATCGAGCAATCTATCCAGCAGGCCGTCGCCAACCAGAAAAAGCTGGAGGCCATGCAGGTGCAAACCGAAATTGCCAAGCGCGAAGCCGATATCAAGGTAACCGAGGCACATGGCATTGCCGAAGCCAACCGCATCATTTCCGGCTCGCTCACCCGCGAATACCTGCAGCATGAAGCCAATATGGCGCTACAGAAATTCGCCGATAAGGGCAATTCCAATACGGTCATCGTGCCGTCAGGGATGACGGTGACGCCGTTGATTAATACCGGCAAATCAGAGAAATAGGCTGATACAGGGCGTTCAAAGGAACGCCCTACCAGTCCGGCACTCATCAAACTGGCGTACTGAAATGCAAAAAACCCGCTCTTACGAACGGGTTCTTTACTTGTTCTGACTGGGGTGGCTGATGGGACTCGAACCCACGACAACAGGAATCACAATCCTGGACTCTACCAACTGAGCTACAACCACCACCGAAACCTGCATGGTCACAGTCTAATGTTAGACTGTACCTGAGTAGTTTGGCGCACCCGACAGGAATCGAACCTGTAACCTACGGCTTAGAAGGCCGTTGCTCTATCCAGTTGAGCTACGGGCGCATCCGGAGATACGAGACCCAAGTCAGGTGAACTACAATAAATTTGGTCGGGGCGGTGGGATTCGAACTCACGACCACCTGGTCCCAAACCAGGTGCGCTACCAGGCTGCGCTACGCCCCGAAGAGGGGCGAACTATACTGGTACCTAGAACGGGCGTCAAGCATTTCTTGGGATTTTTTTTAAATGATGAGAAAATCCCGCCTTTGTTAGCACTACGGAGATCAAGGCCATGACAGCACAACTATTGGACGGCAAAGCCATTTCTGAATCCATCATCGGAAATGTCCGTGCAGCGGTAGAAGCGCGCGTGGCCTCGGGCAAGCGTGCGCCAGCACTCGCCGTGATTCTGGTTGGCAGTGATCCGGCATCTGCCGTATATGTGCGCAACAAGAAGCTCGCCTGCGAGCGCGCGGGTTTCAAATCGCTGTCCTATGAGTTCGATGCCTCACTGACCGAAACCGAATTGCTGGCACTGGTCGAAAAGCTGAATAACGATCCGGAAGTAGACGGCATTCTGGTGCAGCTGCCGCTCCCCAAGCATCTCAATGCCGACCGCATCATCGAAACCATCAATCCGCACAAGGATGTCGATGGCTTCCACCCGTACAACTTTGGCCGTCTGGCACTCAAGATGCCGCTGCTGCGCCCATGTACGCCGCGCGGCGCGATGACCCTGCTCGAGCGCACCGGTGTTGATCTGGTCGGCAAGGATGCAGTTGTGATTGGCGCATCCAATATCGTCGGCCGTCCGATGGCACTGGAACTGCTGATGGCACGCGCAACCGTCACCGTCTGCCATAGTAAAACCCGCGATCTGGCCGAAAAAGTTCGCGCAGCCGATATCGTCGTGGCGGGTGTGGGCATCCCGAATTTTGTGAAGGGTGACTGGATCAAGCCGGGTGCCGTGGTGATCGATGTAGGTATTAACCGTCTGGAGAGCGGCAAACTGTGTGGTGACGTCGAGTTCGATGTCGCCAAGGAACACGCCAGCTGGATTACCCCTGTACCGGGCGGCGTCGGTCCGATGACCATCGCCACATTGATGCAGAACACACTGGATGCCAACCGCCTGCTGCATCCTTGATTGCATCGCTGCATACTGACCGAACCGAATAACGAAATACTGCCTACGAGCTGACCCATCATCATGGTTTACCCGCTACTGCGCCCTCTCCTGTTTACGCTGGATGCTGAAACAGCCCACAACCTGACACTCAAGTCACTGGATCTGGTGCACGAACTGGGCTTTGCCCGCGTGTTCGGCACGCAGGAAAGCGCGCAGCCTGTCGAGCTGATGGGCCTGACCTTCCCCAATCGTGTGGGACTGGCCGCAGGTCTCGACAAGAATGGTGACCATATCGATGCGCTGGGTGAGCTCGGGTTCGGTTTTATCGAAATTGGAACGGTCACCCCGCGTCCACAGCCGGGCAATCCAAAACCGCGCCTGTTCCGCCTGCCTTCCGCCGAAGCCATCATCAACCGGATGGGCTTTAACAACCAAGGGCTGGATGTGCTGGTGAAAAATGTCGAGAAGTCGCAATATCGCGGCATTCTCGGCATCAATATCGGCAAGAATTTCGACACACCGATTGAAGAGGCAGCCAGCGACTATCTGACCTGCCTGACCCGCGTCTACCCGCTGGCGAGTTACATTACGGTGAATATCTCTTCGCCAAACACCAAGAATCTGCGCCAGCTGCAAGGCGCCGATGAACTGGAGCGCCTGCTGTCCGCGCTGAAGGATGAGCAATCCAAGCTCACGGTGAAGCACAGCCGCTATGTGCCGATGGTACTCAAGATTGCACCGGATCTCGAACCGGATCAGATTGGCGAAATTGCACGTCTGCTGCTGGAATATCGCTTCGATGGCGTCATCGCCACCAATACAACACTGGGCCGTGCGGGTGTCGAACACCTCAAGCATGGCAATGAAACTGGTGGCCTGTCTGGCACGCCGGTGCGCGCCCGCTCGACCAGCGTGATTCGCCAGCTGTCGCAGGTACTGGGCGGCAAGGTACCGATTATTGGCGTAGGCGGGATTCTCGAAGGCCATCATGCTACCGAGAAGCTGGAAGCAGGCGCCAATCTGGTGCAGCTGTATAGCGGCCTGATCTATCGCGGCCCGGGACTGGTCGGCGAGTGTGTGCGCGCCACCCGCTCGGCGCGCTGAGCAGGACACCCATGACTGCATTGCTCATTGCCTTTCCACTGGTCGGCCTGGTCGTGCTCGACGCACTTGCCGTGCGCCTGTACCGTGCGCACCCTGCCCGCCGTTATGGTCAGTTCTACCAATCCAGCCTGTTTGCCGCCGTTGCAGTATCAGTCTGCGGTTTAATCAGCCTGGGAATGGACACCCTGTTCCCGAGCCAGACCAAGGATTCCGGTGTATTGTCCGCTATGGTCTTGCTGCTGGTTGGCACAGGGTTTGTGTCCTACACCTGGCCGAAATGGAAGATTACTGCCCGCGCAGTGGCGATTGCCACGGCGCTGTCACTGGCGCCCTTGCATGATCCGGGGCTCGCGCTGGTCTGGCACCAGAAAATCCTGCTGATTGTCGGCATGGCCGCAGCCCTGCCTCTGATCGCCCGCCAGTTCGTACGCATCGGCATGCGCCTCGATACCCGTCTGCCCGAAGGCACAGGTTGGCGCGATGTCAAACGCACCTTTGTGCTGGCTGCCATGCTCGGCCTTGTTCTGTATCACCTGTCGAGACACCTGCATTAAGCAGGATTCGTCATTTTCCGAGTCATCATGAGCTGGATCATTCTCCTCATCGCCCTGATCGTGCCCGTGCTACTGCTGATGCAGGCCATGCGTGGCGTGCGTGCACAGGTGCAGCGCGAATCCACGGTGCCACTGGCCGACCGCATCGATGCGCTACTGCCGCAAACCCAGTGCGGGCAATGCACCTACACCGGTTGCCGCCCCTATGCAGAAGCCATTGCGGAAGGCAAAGCCGATATCAATCAATGTCCGCCCGGCGGCGAATTGGGTGTACGCAAGCTGGCCGCACTGCTCGAACGCCCCTACAAACCACTCGATCCGGCATTCGGCACCACCCTGCCCTTTGCGGTTGCACGCATTGACGAAGACACATGCATCGGCTGCACGCTGTGTATCCAGGCCTGTCCGGTGGATGCCATTATTGGTGCCAGCAAGCAAATGCATAGCATTATCGAAGATGCCTGCACCGGTTGCGAACTGTGTATCGCCCCCTGTCCGGTCGACTGCATCAGCATGGTCGAGCCCGGCAGTCCGCGTGCACCGAAAAAGAAAGCCTATCCAGTCTTCAAGATGAAGGTCAGCAAATGAGCGTGGCGCTGGATACCTGCAGCCGCTGCGGCGATTGCCTGAGCGCCTGCAAGGAAAAGCTCTCGCCGATTACGCTGGCAGAACTCATTGTAGCGGGTCAGGATGGCCAAGCCCTGCAGTACGGACTGGACCACTGCACCGGCTGCGGCGATTGCCAGGTGGCCTGCCCGAGTGAATTGCCACTGGCGACCCTGCTGATAGACTCACTCAACGCACACGAACAAGCACGCTGGCAGGCACTGAACGCCAATACGTGGCGGGAGCGCCATCAGTGGCGCGAGGCGCGACTCATTCGCGCCAAGCAGGATCGTGCCGAGCGCCTCGCGGCCAAAGCGGTGAACAAGCTCGACGACCCGCATTTCGCCGCGCCGGACAAACAGGCCCGCATCGAAGCAGCGATCTCCCGCGCAGCCGAACAAACCCCCTCACTGACCGCTACTGACGATAGCCAGCACAGCAGCGACGCGCTCGATCAAGCCAAACGTGCGCGTATCCACGCTATCATGGCCAAGGCACAAGCCAAACGTGAAGGCACGCCAGCAACAGCCGTCAGCGAACCGGCCGAGCCCGCGCACCCCGTCACACCCGCGATCAATGCCAAACATGCCAAGATCGCCGAAGCCATGGCAAAGGCCGCCGCCCTGCGCGCCGAGCAAAACAAACCAACATGATGCCCGCCCTTACTACCACCCGCCGCCAGTGGCTATTCAGCCTGTCCCTCCTGCCCGTCATGGCCATGCAGATTATCGCCAGCGGCCAAGTGCTGTGGATGGCTATCACCGCCATCGGTCTGACGGTCGCGACACGCACTGCATTCAAACTATCCAGCCTGCACGTCCCGGCGGACATGTCCGCCGACCTGGGGAGCGCACTGCTCGCCGTGCTGCTATGGCCGCATCCGTCCATTCTGGCGGGACTGGTCGTCGCGCAAGCTGCACTGCGCGGTCTATCCGGACGACAAGCGCCGTTTTCGACTGCTGCATTTGCAGTTTTGCTGGCGGCCCTCTGGCCCTTGCACACCACGACACTCCCTGTTCCGACCAGCATCGCCCCCGCAATCATTGCCGCAGCGTGTGCTACCCCGTTGCTGATCCTGCGTGCGACACCATGGACACTGGTTGTACCTGCATGGCTGATCCTGATCGGGGGCACCTACACGCTGGCTCATGCACTACCCGTGCCGCTTGCTGTCATCACCGGCGCATGGATGCTCGGTGACACCCGCGGCGCGCCGATGATGGCCCGGCCGCTCTGGGTAATTGCAACCTCGTCACTTGCCCTGGGACTTACTCAGTTCCTGCAGCCTGCTCTGGCGTTATCCATTGCCATGCTGGCGGGCAATCTGGCCTCATTGCAGCTGGAACCCGCGCTCTTGCAGCGTCGTCTGAAATCACGGCACACTGCGTAAATGAACAAGCTCACCCGCCAGATATTCTTCGAACGACTTGCAGCTGGCAATCCCAAGCCCACGACCGAACTCGAATACAGCACGCCGTTCGAGCTGCTGGTTGCGGTCGTCCTTTCGGCGCAGGCCACCGATGTAGGCGTCAACAAGGCTACGCGACGCCTTTTCCCGATCGCCAATACACCGGACAGGATGCTGGCACTAGGCCAGGAGACGCTGGAGGACTATATTGCTACCATCGGCCTCTATCGCAGTAAGGCAAAGCATGTGATCGAACTCTGCCGCATGCTGATCGACCTGCATGGCGGCGAAGTACCGGATAATCGCGAGGCGCTGGAAGCCTTGCCCGGCGTGGGTCGTAAAACCGCCAATGTGGTATTGAACACGGCCTTCGGGCATCCGACGATTGCCGTCGACACCCATATTTTCCGGGTATCGAACCGAACCGGACTGGCACCGGGCAAGGACGTACGGGCAGTGGAGGATAAGCTGCTCAAGGTCGTACCATCCGAGTTCAGGCTGGATGCGCACCACTGGCTGATTTTGCATGGCCGCTATATCTGCAAGGCACGTAAACCAGATTGCCCCTTGTGCATCGTGCGTGATGTGTGTGATTACAAGGCAAAAACAGCGTAAGGAAATGAGATGAACATCGCGGCAGACGGCTGGTTGCAGAATGTACGCAGACTTGTCTCTCCGCACGCCGATGCGCGCCCCAGTGGCGTTGCCATCGACATGATTGTCATTCACTGCATTTCCCTGCCCGCAGGAGAATTTGGCGGCGACGCCATTCTTGACCTCTTCAGCAACACAATGGACGCCCATCGCTACCCGTCCTTACATGAGCTAGTCGGACTCAAGGTCTCCGCCCACTTCCTCATCAGACGCGACGGTGAAATTATCCAGTTTGTGCCTACCTCAGCACGTGCATGGCATGCCGGTCAATCGCTCTGGAAAGGCCGCGACCGCTGCAATGACTTCTCGGTAGGAATTGAGCTGGAAGGCACGGACGACTCGGCCTATACAGATGATCAGTATGGCTCACTGAATGAATTACTTGATGCGGTGTGTCAACGCTATCCTGTGCAGCACGTTGTAGGGCATGAAGATATTGCACCAAACAGAAAAACAGACCCCGGACGTGGGTTTGAATGGAATCGGATTGGCGAACGACCCGGTTTGCCAGATCGTGTACGCACCTGAATGCCACAGGATGCTGCAGTGCAACGCACAACAGTATTCAGCAATCAAACAGCGGCCTATAATCCGCCTCCTTCGCATCAAGGACTGAACAGCGATGAGTGCTCATCAGCATGATCAAAAGAAACCCATGACCGGACTGGTTCTGGGTGCAATCGGTGTCGTATATGGCGACATCGGAACATCCCCGCTTTATACGATGCAGGAATGCTTCAAGCCCGAGTATCACGTCGGCGCAGGCCAAACAGGCATCTTCGGTATCATTTCGCTGATTTTCTGGGCGATGCTGATCGTGGTATCGCTCAAATACGTTTACGTCATCATGCGTGCTGATAACCGTGGCGAAGGCGGGATTCTGGCGCTGATGGCACTGGCCACTCGCACCCAACAGCGAAAGCGCGGCCAGTTCTCCTTCATGATTCTGTTTGGCATTTTTGGCGCATCACTCTTTTACGGTGATGGCATGATCACACCGGCCATTTCAGTGCTTTCTGCAGTAGAAGGCTTGAAAGTCGCCGCCCCCTCTCTGTCCCACTATGTGATCCCGATCTGTATCGTGGTTCTGATTCTGCTCTTTTCCATGCAGTCCCGTGGCACCAATACAGTCGGCAAGCTGTTTGGCCCAATTATGGTTGCATGGTTCATAGTCCTAGCATTGCTAGGCATCATTAATATTGTCAAAGCGCCCCAGGTACTGGCAGCACTTTCTCCTACCTACGCACTGGCTTTTCTTTATCAACATCCCGGCGTCGCCTTCATGGCACTAGGTGCAGTCGTGCTGGCGCTGACTGGAGCGGAAGCGATTTATGCCGACATGGGTCACTTTGGCATCAAGCCTATCCGTTATGGCTGGTTTGCATTTGTCTGGCCTGCGTTGATTCTCAACTACCTCGGCCAGGGCGCTCTCATACTGACCAATCCAGAAGCAGTGAGTAATCCCTTCTTCAATATGGCGCCTCAGTGGGCGTTGCTTCCATTGGTCGTCATGGCGACTGCCGCGACTGTGATCGCCTCTCAAGCGGTCATATCAGGTGCATATTCCATTACCTGGCAGGCGATTCAGCTTGGCTACATTCCCCGTATGTCCATTCAGCACACTTCCGAACATGAAATCGGACAGATTTACATTCCGGGTGTGAACTGGCCTCTGCTGGCCGCAGTGATTGTGCTCGTACTCGGATTCAAAGAGTCCGCCAATCTAGCGGCAGCATATGGAATTGCAGTGACGCTTACGATGGTGATCACTAGCATTCTGGCATTTGTGGTGCTGGGAAGAAGAGAAAGCGTCAGGCAATCTGCGGCTAAACGCTATGGCTTATATGCTTTGCTGACATGCTTTCTGCTGTTCGATCTGTCACTCTTCTCCTCCAATCTGATGAAGTTCCTTGATGGCGGCTGGGTACCACTTCTACTCGCTGCCATCGCGTTCTTTGTCATGAACACTTGGAAAAGTGGTCGTCGACATCTCTTTCACCGTCTGCATGATGGTGAATTGCCGCTCGATATCTTCGTAGAGTCGATTGAGTCACATCCGCCGACCCGCGTCGAGGGCACCTCTGTATTCATGACAGGCAGTGCCAACACCACGCCACATGCATTGCTGCACAATCTAAAACACAATAAAGTACTGCATGAACAAGTGATTCTTCTCACGATTCAATCAACTGATATTCCAGTGGTTGCAATTGAAGATCGATTGAAGGTTCAACGCCTGGGCAAATCATTCCTGCAAGTCATTGCGACATACGGTTTTAAAGAGGAGCCGTCGGTACCCGATATCATGTCCTTGCTCGAGCAGATGCATGAAATCGAACTGGACAGCATGAACACCAGCTTCTTCCTATCGAAGGAAACGCTGATCCGCGCACCTAAACCTGCCATGAGCTGGATTCGTACTTTTGTTTTCTCGATCATGCAGCGCAATGCCGCGCGCCCGACCGACTTCTTCCAGATTCCGCCCAACCGGGTGGTAGAGATGGGAACGCAGGTCGAGATTTGATATCAGCACAGCGTATAATGCTGACATGAAGTTGTAAGAGGCCCGTCATAATATCGGGCCTCTTGTTTTGGTGGTGATCTGCAATCACCCGCCCGGAGTAGCAAATATGTTTAAACGATATGGCCCCAGCAGCCCAATGGATGGCCTGCCCAATCGCTGGGACTGGGCACTGCTGCCCATGATTCTCGCGCTACTGGTCGCGGTGGGCTATGTCGCCATGCAGATGAGCCGTCCCTTCTCCATCGGACAGGAACTGCCGATTTCGCTCGACCCGCTGTACCTGCCTTACTATCTGCTGCGCACCATCATGCGGATGTTTATCGCCTTGTTCTTCTCATTGCTGTTTGCAGTAGCGTTTGCATCCATTGCCGCGCGCTCAAAAACGGCAGAGAAAATCATGATTCCGGCCATCGACATTTTACAGTCGATCCCAGTACTGGGCTTTCAAGCCATTGCCGTCGCTCCTTTTATTGCCTTGTTTCCCGGTAATTTGCTTGGTGCTGAGTGCGCTGCCATTTTCGCGATTTTCACGGCTCAAGCCTGGAATATGGCGCTAAGCCTGTATCAGTCCTTTAAAACAGTTCCGCCAGAACTCAACGAGGCCTCGCGTATCTTCCGCCTGTCGCCATGGCAGCGATTCTGGCGACTGGATCTGCCATTTGGCACGCCCGGACTCCTGTGGAACATGATGATGTCCATGTCGGGTGGCTGGTTCATGCTGGTATTCTCCGAAGCGATTCTGGTGGCGGGACAGGATATCCGCCTGCCCGGCATTGGCTCCTATGTCAAAACCGCCATCGATGCCCGCGATCTGGGTGCGATTGGCTGGGCGATTTCAGCCATGCTGATCGGTATCTTGCTGTACGATCAGCTGTTCTTCCGCCCTCTACTGGCCTGGGCAGACAAGTTCAAGTTTGAAGAGTCTCAAGGTGAACAGGCACAGCAATCGTGGTTATTAGACTGGATGCGCCGCAGCAAAATCACCCTCGCTCTCACCGAAAAATTCTGGAACAAAATGTCCGGGGCGCTGGGTTGGTTCAAACTGCATTACGATGGCACGTCGATTCGCTCGCGCCAGCGGCCGATTGATCCGCGCTGGGAGCGCGCCACGGATGCCTTGTTTACCGCACTTGCCCTCATCGCCTGCTGGAAAATGTTCGTCTTTGTTCACTCGGAAATTGGCTGGGCAGAGGTCGGGCATGTCTTCAAACTGGGCCTGCTAACACTGACACGCGTGATGGTCATGATTGCCCTGGCGTCCATCGTGTGGGTGCCCATTTCGGTCTGGCTGGGTTTGCGCCCGGTGTACTCGCAGAAAATTCAGGCGATTGCCCAGTTTCTGGCGGCATTCCCGGTGAACCTGATGTTTCCGCTCGTGGTGTTTGTACTGGTCACCTTCAAGATCAACCCCAATATCGGCCTCACCCCGCTCATGGTGTTTGGCACCCAGTGGTACATCCTGTTCAATGTGGTGGCAGGCGCATCCACCATTCCGAACGAATTGCGGCTGGCGGCCGACAATCTCGGTTTGAAGGGCTGGCTCAAATGGAAGCGCGTGTACCTGCCCGCAGTCTTCCCGAGCTTTGTGACCGGTGCGATTACCGCAAGCGGTGGCTCCTGGAATGCCAGCATCGCCGTGGAATATGTGACCTGGGGCGACGTGAAACTCAAAGCCGACGGGCTGGGTAGCTATATTGCGATGATGACCGAATCCGGTGATTTCCATCGCAATGCACTCGGCATGATCGTGATGTGCATTTTCGTTCTCTGTCTGAATCGCTTTTTCTGGCGCAAGCTGTACCTGCTTGCAGAAGACAGAAGTAGGTAGGAATCAAGAATATGACCCAACAAAACGACAGCCTGATTGATCTCGGCGGCGTCAATAAATCCTTTCGCACCGCAGACGGGGCGGAGCGTCTGGTACTGGGCGATGTCGACTTTACTTTGCATTCAGGCGAGATCGTTGCCTTGCTGGGCAAATCAGGCTCGGGCAAATCTACCCTGCTACGCATCATCGCAGGCCTGATCTCGGCAGATAAAGGCAATGTCCTATATCGTGGTCGCCCGATTTACGGGCCCGCCGCTGGCATCGCCATGGTATTTCAGTCTTTCGCGCTGTTTCCGTGGCTTACGGTTCAGCAAAATGTAGAGCTGGGACTGGAAGCACAGGGCGTTCCACCGGATGAGCGTGAAAAACGTGCGGATGCGGTGCTGGAACTGATTGGTCTGGCAGGCTTTGGCGGCGCACTGCCGCGCGAATTGTCAGGCGGGATGCGCCAGCGCGTGGGAATTGCCCGTGCGCTGGTCACCAATCCCGACATTCTGCTGATGGACGAAGCTTTTTCGGCACTCGATGTACTTACAGGCGAAACCCTGCGCGACGACATGCTGGAACTGTGGGACAACGACAAGATCCCAACCAAGGGCATTCTGATCGTGTCGCACAATATCGAAGAAGCAGTGATGATGGCTGACCGCATCATCATTCTGTCGAGCGATCCGGGTCGCATCCGGAATCAGATAGACATCCACCTGCCCCGCCCTAGAAATGTAGATTCACCCGAAGTACGAGGCCTGATCGATGAGGTGTATGCCTTGATGACCATGCGTCCGGTGCAAGAAACGGCGAAAGGCGCAAAAGCTGCCGCACAGGTCGATTACCGCCTGCCGGATACCGACGTCAGCCGCATGGAAGCCGTGCTGGACATGCTGGCGGACGCGCCCTTCAATGGTCGCGCCGATTTGCCGAAGCTGGCCGAAGAATCAGAGTTGTCAGACGAAGAGTTGTTCCCGACCTACGAAGGCCTCAGCTTGCTCGGTCTGGCTCAGATCGAAACCGGCGATTTGCAGATTACACCGCTTGGTGTCCGCTATGTCGCGGCCGATCAGGCCGAGAAGCAGGAAATCTTTGGTCAGCAACTGCTTTCCAATGTCCCGCTTGCAGCCCATATCCGCCACAGTCTCGAACAGGAACCTGCAGGCGAGTTGCCAGAGAAACGATTCATCGAACTCCTGGAAGAATTCCTCAAGGAAGAAGAAGCCGAGCGCGTACTGCAAGTGGCTGTCGAGTGGGGTCGCTATGGCGAGGTATATGAATACGACTTCCACACAGGTCGCCTGCAATTGCCTGAAAGCCCGCAAGAAGAGAAAGAAGACGCATGATCCGTATGATTCGCCCAGCCGCCCTCATCCTGTCTACACTCGTACTGCTTGCCGGTTGCGCCGAAAAGCCCGATCCCGGTTCACCTGTGGATTTGCGCCAGCAGACGTTCAAAAAGATGGTGAAGGTGTTCGAGGTCAACAATGGCATGGCACGCGAACGCCTGCCCTGGAATGACAAACAGTTTCTTGATGCAGCATTCGAACTGAAACGCATATCTGACGAGCCTTGGGCACATTTTGCCAACCCGGAGCCCAGGAAGGGTAGTCACGCCAGTGATGCCATCTGGCAAAAGCCAAGTGAATTCAAAGTCGCACAACAGCGATTCGCTCAAAGTGTCGATGGCTTATTGCTTGCAGCGAATCAGCACGATCCTAAACAAGCCATGCCGGCCGTGGAAGCCGTCGAGCAAGCCTGCGCGGCCTGTCATCGCACTTTCCGGAACAAGTAACGCTCCGGCATCCGGCAAAAAGGCCGATGTATACACATCGGCCTTTTCTATTTTATGCCTGTTCATCAACCCGCAATTAGATGAACAGCCAAGCCGCCAAAGACTGTTCCAACAATCCATCGCTGCCACTTTCCGCTTTTCCCCCCACCCACTTTCCTCGCGACACGATCGGCGGTAAAGGCATAGAACACATCAAAGCATAGCCCTGTCATCACAAAAATGGCACCTAACGCAACGAATTGCGCCCACAAAGGGCCATTTTCGCCGTGAACAAACTGAGGCAAAAACATACCGCAGAAGATGACAGCTTTGGGGTTCAGCAAGTTGGTTAGAAAACCCCGCCTGAAGGCTGTCGATGCATCAGTCTGTTCAATCAGCGTCGCACTGCCCTTGCTGCGCAAAATACCCCATGCCAGCCAAGCCAGATAGCCGGCACCTGCATAACGTATCACCATGGCAAACATCGGATAGCGCACCATCAGCGCAGCCAATCCCATCCCGGACAAAATGGCATGCAGGAAGCGCGCGCAGGCGACACCCAGTGCCGTCCGAATGCCTATTCGTGCGCCCTGTGCCGCACTACTACTGAGAATCAGTGCCATATCCGGCCCGGGCACCACATATACCGCGACAAGTGCCACCATAAACAGTGGCAGTTGATTGAGATCCAGCATGAAAACCACCAAAAAGCACATCAAGAATCAGAGGCAATTGTGCACGTCTTTGCAGGCAAATTCCTTGCCATTCACTATCAAAAATCGTCTAAAATTGAACGAATCTTTCAGTTTTAATGATAAATAGAAATGAATGACTCACTCGATCTGCTGGATCGCAAAATACTTGCTGCACTGCAATCCGATGGACGCCTAAGCAATGCCAGACTGGCAGAACAACTTGGCATGAGCGAAACGCCGTGCTGGCGGCGTTTGCGCCGACTGGAGCAGGATGGATATATCCGGGGCTATCAGGCGCGACTGGATCGCAAACGTCTGGGACTGGGTGTGATTGCGTTTGTGCAGATTAGCCTGGCCAGTCATAGCACAAACGATATTCCCGCATTTGAAGCGGCTGTTCAGGGCATCGACGAAATTGTGGCCTGCCACAATATTGCCGGTGAATCAGACTACATACTGGAAGTGATGTGCGCCGATCTGGATGCGTATGGCGACTTTGTGCGGGATGTATTGCGAAGCTTGCCCGGCGTCAGCGCCATCCGCTCGAGTCTAGCGCTGCGAGAGGTCAAGTCGTCGGGCGCGCTCCCCATCCGGGCAGCGCGCTGACTCACAGGCCGATCACGCCAGCAAAGCGAGTAACTTGTCGAAGGCCTCGTCAAACAGCTTCAATCCTTCAGACTGAAGTTCGACACCGATATCATCCATCTTGATACCGAGTTCAGCCAGCCTGTCCAGGACTGCACATGCGTCGTCTACCTGTGCCACCAGTGCGGCAGACGCATGGCCATGATCACGGAAGGCAGCCAGCGTTGCATCTGGCAATGTATTCACCGTATCCGGACC
The DNA here is from genome assembly GCA_019084025.1 of Burkholderiaceae bacterium DAT-1. NCBI lineage: Bacteria > Pseudomonadati > Pseudomonadota > Betaproteobacteria > Burkholderiales > Burkholderiaceae > Burkholderiaceae bacterium DAT-1. The sequence goes on along the minus strand of JAHRBI010000002.1, from coordinate 228,506 downwards.
AATCAGCGAGTCAACGTAAAGCACATCCGAATACGCAGTATTCTTGGTGCCCGTACTGGCCCACAGCAGACGCTGAATATTTGCACCAGCCGCACGCAGATCGGCACACTCCTCACCTTGCCAGCGACTCATCCAGCGCGCATAGGCTGCTTTTGCCATCGACACCGCGACTTTGCCACGCAATGCAAGTGCATCACCACCCAGTGCATCCAGCTTGGGATCGATTTTGCTATCCACGCGAGACAGGAAAACACTGGCCACCGACTGGATGTGATTCACCGCACCACCTGCAGCGATGCGTGTGCGCAAACCAGCCACGTATGCATCAAAGACCTGATCGCAATGCTGCTGGCCAAACATCAATGTCACGTTGACATTGATTCCGTCTGCAATTGCGCCAGTAAACGCAGCCAGACTTTCCGGCGTCGCCGGAATCTTGATCATGGCATTGGGACGATTGATATCAGCCCACAGACGGCGTGCAGCGGCCAGTGTCCCCGCGCCCTCGCGCGCAAGGCGTGGCGACACTTCCAGACTGACATATCCATCCAGTCCTGCACTTTGCTGGTAGATACTGGCAAATTGATCGCAAGCTGCCTGTACATCCGGCACGGCCAGTGCCTCAAAACGGGCTTCAGCATCCATCGCCTGCGTCTTCAGGCGTGCCAGATCATCAGCATAACCCGCGCCCGAAGAGATCGATTTCTGAAAAATCGCCGGATTGGACGTTACGCCAGATAGTCCATCCTCGGCAATCAGCTTGCCCAGAGGGCCTGCCAGCAGTTCACGTGAAAGATTGTCCAGCCAGATGCGCTGGCCAAGTGGTTTGACAGCAAGCAAAGGATTCATAAGTAAACGATCGTAGTGATATTTCAGGATGATGTTAAAGGCAGTTGCCCTGCAATGCCAGACATACTCATAAAAAACGGCAGATTGTCTATCTGCCGTTCAGGGATGCTTACAAAGATGCGGATTGCAATTCGTCGGGACTCAGTGTTCGATTAGCGGGAAAGCGTAAGGAAAAGCAACTTCCCTTGCCCATTTCCGACGTCACCTCCAGGCGACCCTGATGGCGCTGCAAGATATGCTTGACGATCGCCAGCCCCAGCCCCGTTCCACCCGTTGCTCGCGAGCGTCCACGATCAACCCGGTAAAAGCGCTCGGTGAGACGGGGAATATGCTGTGGCTCGATCCCGATGCCTGTATCTTTAACCGAAAATACACCGCCCATATCATCTGCGCGCCACGACAATCGAATCTCTCCGCCCTCCGGGGTGTAACGCACAGCATTGCTGACAAGATTACCCAGCGCGGAATGCAGCTCATCATAATTGCCACGCAAGCCCACCTGATCACACTGCTCTACCGTGACGGTATGGCGTCCCTGTGAAATGCCATCCGCCTCGGAAGCAACCAGCTGAATCAGCGAGGCGACATCCACGCGATCCTCGCGCATTTCGCCGCCGTTTTCGAGCTTGGACAGAGCCAGCAAGTCCTCCACCAGTCGCTGCATGCGCTGAGTCTGTTCGTACATCATGCGCATCTGCGATTCGCGAGTGGCCTGATCCAGATGCGGCATGTCGATCAATGTCTCGAGAAAGCCCCCTACCACGGTCAGCGGCGTACGCAATTCGTGCGACACATTGGCGACGAAGTCCCGGTGCACCGTTTGTACGCGCTCAAGCTGGGTAATATCGCGACTCAGCAATAGCTTGCGGGTACTGTCAAATGGCACCAGTTGAATCGACAGTACCAGCTCGCCTAGACGCAGGATCACAGGGTGCGAATAGTCCTGCTCGCTCAGATAACGCTGGAACACCGGCTGGCGCACCAGATAGGCAATGTGTTGCCCAAGGTCTTTTTTGCGATCCAGTCCCAAGTGCTGCATCGAGCGCGGATTACACCATTCGATCCGGTCGCTGGTATCCAGTACGACCACCCCCTCGGGCATTGCTTCCCCCGCGGAAATAAACCGGTCCAGCGCCTGCGAAAGCATGCGCTGATTTTTGCCCTGCACTCTCACCAGGCGGTACAGGCGATTGAACACATTGTCCCATACCCCCATCGATGCAGGCACATTGCCAACCTGGGGATCATCGAGCCAACGAGCCAGTCTGGACAGATTCCCCAGATGGTAGCCGAGCCAGATCAACAGACCCGCAATCAATAGACCTTCAGCCCATGCAAAGCCCAGCATTAAATAAAACAACCAGGCAGCAAACAGCGCGCTGGAAAAAATGATCAGAGTACGCCACCAGAACATCATCGGCCTTCAGGAGAAAGACACACACGTGCAGCCCAGGTTGGACTGCACGCAACAGCAAATTGTATGGCGATTATTGACCGGAGAAGCGATAGCCGGTGCCACGCACCGTCTGGATCAACTCATCATGCTGTGTCGCTTCGAGCGCCGAACGCAACCGCCGGATGTGTACATCGACTGTACGCTCTTCAACAAACACGTGATCACCCCAGACATGATCCAGTAACTGTGCACGCGAATGCACTCGCTCCGGATGTGTCATAAAGAAGTGTAGCAGCCTGAACTCCGTTGGGCCGAGGTCGATATTATTTGCATGACCGGACACACGATGCGTAGCCGGATCAAGACGTAATCCACGAATCTCGACTACATCGTCGGTCATTTGCGGTGCGCGGCGGCGCAGCACCGCCTTGATACGCGCCTGCAATTCGCGCGGGCTGAATGGCTTGGTGATGTAGTCATCCGCACCACTTTCCAGCCCGCTGATCTTGTCTCCCTCATCGGAGCGAGCCGTCAGCATGATCAGCGGAATGGGACGTGTCCGTTCGTCTGCGCGAATCTTTTTGGCGAACTCGATGCCGGACATACCGGGCAACATCCAGTCCAGCAAAATCAGGTCCGGTAGCGCATTACGCACCATGGCCAAGCCAGACTCAGCCGAATCGGCACGAATCACCAGATGCCCTGCCTGCTGCAAATTGAAGGCAATCAGCTCCTGAATCGCTGGTTCGTCTTCTACCAACAGAATGTTTGCGGCCATGAACGCGGTTTCCCAGAAATAATGTTCGGATAGGTATCCGGCAGCACATGGAGATCATCGTGCCGGTACAGCAATATTGCGAGCTTAAGACGTCAATGTGATGGAAATATTACAAGTACGCAGACAGACCTCAAGCAGACCACTTGATTGCCACTCTGAGTGCCATATGTATATTTCCGTTATCCCCTGCCACAAATCTGTGACAGCCGTCTATAATCAGGCTTTTGGCCGGATATCAATCTGTTATGGCAGGTCTGGATTCATCCACACCGCATCCTGTTTCGCTGACGCTCAGGCAAGCATCCCGGGTGCTGGATATCGCCTTCGACAATGGCGAGTCTTTCTCGCTTCCGTGCGAATATTTGCGGGTGTTCAGTCCGTCAGCAGAAATACGGGGTCATGGCGGCGGTCCGCATCTGACCATCGGTGGCAAAATCGACGTCAATATTGTCGCGATCGAGCCTGTTGGTCATTATGCAGTGCGCCTGCAGTTTGATGATGGGCATAATAGCGGCATTTATAGCTGGTCCGAATTACGCGAGCTGGGCATAAATCAATCTGCCAACTGGCAGGATTATTTATCGCGGCTTGAACACGCAAAGTTAAGGCGCACCGCCTGACCGAACACCAAGACTTGCCTCTAAATGGCTTGCGTTTCTATCGGACATTGATTGCGTTTTGGCAGAAAAGTATCTTGAGATGAGCGATAAAACTACCCACTTTGGATTTCAGACCGTTGCAGAATCAGAAAAGGCTGCAAAGGTTGCAGGTGTTTTTCACTCCGTCGCTCGCAAATATGACGTCATGAACGATGTCATGTCTGCAGGCCTGCATCGCCTGTGGAAAATATTTGCTATCGAACAAAGCGGGGTACGCACTGGCCATCGCGTTCTGGATATTGCGGGCGGGACGGGCGATCTGTCACTTGCCTTCACCAAACGGGTGGGGAAAACGGGTCAAGTCTGGCTGACCGACATCAACAGTTCCATGCTCACCGTTGGTCGTGATCGCCTGCTGGACAAGGGCGTAATGCTTCCTGTCGCTCAGTGCGATGCCGAGAAACTGCCTTTTCCGGACAACTACTTTGATTGCGTCACCGTGGCATTCGGTTTGCGCAATATGACGCATAAAGACGATGCGTTGAGAGAAATGTACCGAGTGATCAAGCCGGGTGGGCGTTTACTGGTACTGGAATTCTCACAGGTGTGCAAACCTCTTGCACCATTGTACGATCTGTACTCATTCAAGCTTTTGCCTAAAATGGGTGAAATGATTGCGGGCGATTCGGAGAGTTATCGCTACCTGGCTGAATCTATCCGTAAACACCCGGGCCAGGAAGAACTTGCACAAATGATGCGTGATGCTGGCTTCCCTCGTGTCGATTATCACAATATGACAGGTGGCATCGTCGCTCTGCACAAAGGTTTCAAGCTGTAAGGTTAGCCGTACCTGTCCGGTGCAACACAGACAGGGATAATGATGACTCGCAGTACGCATTTGATTGATGTATCACTATTCACGCTATTTATTAAGGACATTTGAACGTGCCTATCGGTTTGTTTATTGATGGTGCTTACGCTTACAAGGCATTTGGTCGGGAAAAGATCAATTACCTTGAGTTGCGCAAGCTGGTTGAAGAGCTTCTGGGCGATCGGGTTGACGAGGGTTACTTCTTCAACGCCGACGACAATCAGACTATGGCGTCGAAGTTGCATAACGCGCTTTCCTTTCCTTACCCGAAAGGGCCGGGTCTGCGAGTCAAGAATTACTGGCTGCAGAAAAAGCAGCTGTACTGGCCAACTCACCTTGGCGGCGGTCCGGTAACCCACCCGTCGATGCCTGATATCAACTATGAAATCACCACGCAGAAGGCAGTGGATGTGGGTCTGGTTTATCACATGACCCGCTCCTTCCATAAGCGCAAGTGGGATAAACTCGCCCTGTTCGCCGGCGATGCGGATTTCCATGAGCCGGTGCAGAATCTGGTCGAAAACGAAAATGTCGATCTGTATCTGATCGGTTCACTTGGTAGCATCGCAGATGCACTGCGTCCGTATGCGCGTCGCGTGATTGAAGTGGATTCACCAGAAATCAAGAGCCGCCTGCGCTTTACCGATCGCTTTAACGACCGCTGGCCGCAACAGCGGAGCGATGATACTGCCAATGCAGCACCGGATGTGTCTGACAGTTCGCAGGACGACACCGAAGAAGCATGATCCGGCTTGCTCCGCTCAATCACCTCCTGGCACAGCGCTCAGATCTACGGGCGCTGTTGTCACGTCATGCGGGGCAATCTGCTCGTATTCAAGTAGGGCTCATTTCACTGTCGTTTTCGATCGATGGCGACGGCTACCTGTGTGATACGGCGCGCGCACCGGACGCCATCGTCCAGATTTCACCGCTGCTCCTGCCCAGACTTGCACTGGGCGACCTTCAGGCTGCGCAGTCCGTCAGAATGGAGGGCGATCCTGCTCTCGCCGCAGATCTTGCCCGTGTCCTGCAGCAACTGGACTGGGATGCAGAGGCCGATCTTGCCCGCCTAACCGGTGATGTCACCGCCAACCGGATCGTCAACAGCCTGAAGCACTGGTTCGATTCCCCAGGCAAGATGGCAGGCCATTTCGCAGAAGCGAGTGCCGAATACCTGCAGAACGAAGCAGCCATACTCGCGTCTGGCGCGGCTCAGCACGCCTTCGCGGGCGATGTCGATATGCTTCGCGATGATCTTGCCCGCATTGAGCAACGCCTGAAAAACCTGGAAGACGGATCGGTGCATCAAGCATGAACCATGCAATATCCCTCCCGCTTTCCCGCCCTCTGTATTGCATCTAATCATGTTTTTACTGCGACTTCTGCGCATTTTGCTCACCGTCTTCCGTTTTGGTCTCGACGAATTCATCCTTGGTCATGAGCGCGTGCGCGGGCTGGAAGCGCTGGTTCGCATCATCCTATTCTGGCGCAGGCTCGATCAGCCTCGTGGCGTGCGCTTGCGGCTGGCACTGGAATCACTGGGGCCCATCTTCATCAAGTTCGGACAGGTACTGTCTACCCGCCCGGATCTGGTACCGCATGATCTGACTGTCGAGCTTGCACAACTACAGGATCGCGTTCCGCCATTTGCGCCTGAACAGGCACGGCACATCATCGAAACCAGTCTCGGCAAACCCGTCGAACAGCTGTTTGCCAGTTTTGATGCCGAGCCCATTGCCTCCGCCTCGGTTGCGCAAGTTCATCGCGCCACCCTGCCGAATGGCAAGCGGGTAGCAGTAAAAGTGCTGCGCCCCGGCATTCTGACTGTGATCGAGCAGGATCTGGCGTTGCTGCGCGTGATGGCATGGCTGGTAGAAAAGCTGTTTGCCGATGGAAAGCGCCTCAAACCACGCGAGGTCGTCGCAGAATTCGACATCTATCTGCATGATGAGTTGGATCTGCAACGCGAAGCGGCTAACGCCAGTCAGCTTCGCCGCAACTTTGCCAATAGCGACCAGCTCATCGTCCCGGAAGTGTACTGGGACTACATTTGCCGTGACGTGATGGTCATGGAATGGATGGACGGCACACCGGTTTCGCGCATCGATGAACTGCGGGCGGCCGGTATCGACCTCAAAAAGCTCGGCCGATACGGCGTGGAAATTTTCTTTGCGCAGGTGTTCCGCGACGGCTTTTTCCATGCTGATATGCATCCGGGTAACATTCTGGTCGCCGCAGACAATCGCTACATTGCACTGGATTTTGGTATTGTCGGCACCCTGTCGGAATACGATAAACGCTATCTAGCCATCAATTTCCTGGCCTTCTTCAGCCGCGATTACAAGCGGGTCGCCACCGCGCACATCGAATCGGGCTGGGTACCGGAAGGCACCAGCGCCGAGGCACTGGAAGGTGCAATCCGCACGGTGTGCGAGCCCATTTTCGACAAGCCGATTTCACAGATTTCCCTGGGCCAGATTCTGCTGCGCCTGTTTGAAACCTCGCGCCGCTTCAATGTTTCGATTCAGCCGCAACTCGTTTTGCTGCAGAAAACCTTGCTGAATATCGAAGGTCTGGGCCGCGAACTTGATCCCGAACTGGACCTATGGGATACGGCCATGCCCTATCTGCAGCGCTGGATGAACGAGCAGGTGGGCTGGCGCGGACTGCTGCGTACCATTAAACATGAAGCACCTTACTGGGCGGAAACGCTGCCCAAACTGCCGCGGGCAATTGTTGCGCTGTCAGATCAAGGGCTGCAGCGCCAGCAACTGGCACTGCAGCAATCCATGCTGGAAGCTGCCCGTCAGCGCAATCGCTGGCTGGTGTTGCTGACGCTGGTCGGCATCGGCCTTCTGTTGAATGTTGCATTGCGGTAACGTTTCGGCAATATATCGATTACGTAGTAAAATTACATTTCACTACCCCGACAATTTGCCATAGTCTGTAGGCTTTCACCGTTGCAGCTGAAAGCCTCCCATGTCCCTGTACGACAATGCCGCCGCCAAGGATCTGCCGCTCGAGCAGGATCTCGCCCTACTCGCCCGTTTGCTTGCCGACACCATTCGCACCCAGTCGGGTGATGAAACGCTGAAGCATATCGAATCCATTCGCGAGCTGGCGGTGCGTTTCGTCTGGGAAGCCGATACCGAAGCAGTCAATGGTCTCACCGCGATGCTGACCACACTCGGCCATGACAATACCGTGGCACTGGCGCGTGCTTTCAGCTACTTCTCGCATCTGTCCAATATTGCCGAAGACCTGCACCATAATCGCCGCCGTCGTTGGCACCAGATTCAGGGTAGCCATGCGCAGCGTGGCGGCGTAGCGCATGCCCTGCAGGCACTGAACGAGGCGGGCGTGCGCATGGAGTCGGTACGCGATCTGCTGAATCAGACACTGATTGTGCCAGTGCTGACTGCGCATCCCACCGAAGTCCAGCGCAAAACCTTGCTCGATAGCGAACGCGCCATCGCCGGATTACTGAATGCACGCGATCGTTCGGCCCTGACACCCGAAGAGCTGGAAGACAATGAGCGCGCCCTTCGCCGAGTATTGCTGACGCTGTGGCAAACACGCGAAATCCGCTCATTCAAGCTGACCGTACGCGATGAAATCGAGAATGGTCTGTCCTATTTCCGTGCCACCTTCCTTCGCCAGCTTCCACGCCTGTGCCTGGACCTCGAAGATCGATTGAAGGCAGCAGGCGATGAACGCGGCGAGCTCCCGCCTTTCATGCATGTAGGTTGCTGGATCGGTGGTGATCGCGACGGCAATCCCTTTGTTACGCCAGATGTGACACGACACGCGGTCGGACGTCAGGCTGCCATCGCCATCGACTTTTACTACGAGCAGGCCGGCAAGCTGGAGGAGGAATTGTCGGTCTCGTCCCGTCTGGTCGGGGTCGATCCTGCCGTTCTGACGCTTGCCACCGGTGCACCCGAGCAACCGCAAAGCCGCACCGAAGAGCCCTATCGCCTTGCCATGGCGGCCATTCGCCAGCGCATTCTGGCCACCGCCCACACGCTGGGTCGCTTCCGCGGCAACATCATGCCGGCGGAAGGCGTACAACCCTATGCACGCCCGGAAGACCTGAGTGCAGATCTGCGCATGCTGGCGACCTCGCTCCATGCCCACGGTTCTTCACTTCTGGCGGATGGCCGTCTGCGCCGCCTGATTCGTGCGGTGGATATCTTTGGCTTTCATCTGGCGCCACTGGATATGCGCCAGCACAGCGGTGTGCACGAAAAGGTGATGAGTGAACTGTTTGCCGGTGCAGGTCTGGAAGAGTATGCCGCACTCAATGAATCATCCCGCTGCAAAGTCCTGCTGCGCGAACTAGCCAGCAGCCGCATGTTGAAGACGCCGCTGGCAGCCTATAGCGAAGAGGTGCAGAAGGAGCTGGCCATTGTCGCCATGGCCGCCGACATCCATGCTACTTACGGCGCAGCCGCACTGCCCAACTACATTATTTCCAACGCGCAAAGTGTGTCCGATCTGCTGGAAGTGGCTGTCATTCTGAAGGAGGCCGGGCTGGTCGCACTCAACCCCACCTGTCGCGCGCACGTCAATATCATCCCGCTGTTTGAAACCATCCCCGACTTGCGTGGATGCGATGCCATTGTCCGGGAACTGCTTGCCCTGCCTGCATGGCGTGAACTTGTCGCGGAACGCGGCGGGGTACAGGAAATCATGCTGGGCTACTCAGACAGCAACAAGGACGGGGGCTATCTCACCTCCAACTGGGAGCTGTATAAGGCAGAGGTCAAGCTGGTCGACGTCTTCCGTGAGGCAGGTGTACGCATGCGCCTGTTCCACGGACGCGGCGGTTCGGTCGGTCGCGGCGGTGGCCCGAGCTTCGAGGCCATTCTGGCGCAACCTGCCGGTACGGTTGCTGGTCAGATTCGCGTCACCGAACAAGGGGAAGTGATCGCCGCAAAATATGCCGATCCGGAAATCGGCCGCCGTAATCTGGAAACACTGGTCGCCGCAACGCTGATGGCCAGCTTTCCCGAAACCATTTCCAGTGCTCAGGATACGCCGGAGCATTTCGAGCTGATGGAAACGCTCTCCGCGCTGGCTTACAAGGAATACCGGGATCTGGTGTACGCCACGCCGGAATTCATCACGTATTTCCGCGAAGCCACGCCGATCTCCGAAATTGCCAAGCTCAATATCGGCAGCCGACCGACAGCCCGCAAACCCAGCAACAGCATCGCCGACCTGCGGGCGATTCCGTGGGTGTTTTCGTGGGCGCAATCGCGCCTGATGCTGCCGGGCTGGTATGGGTTCGGCACGGCGATCGAGCAATACCGCAAGGAGGCAGGCGAGGCCGCAATTGACGAGCTGGCAGCACTTTACCGCGACTGGCCTTTCTTCCGAGCCGTCATCAGCAATATGGAAATGGTGTTATCCAAGAGTGATATTCATCTGGCGGGACGCTATGCCTCCCTAGTGCAGGATCAGGGCATATCCAGCCGGGTATTCGGACGCATCCGGGCCGAATGGCGTCGGTCCATTGAAGCCGTATTGCTGATTACCGGCCACAAGGAATTGCTTGCCGATAATCCGCCACTGGCGCGCAGCCTGAAAAATCGCCTCCCGTATCTCGATCCGCTGAATCACCTGCAGGTCGATCTACTGCGCCGCTTCCGGGGTGGAGAGGAAAGCGAGGATGTCCTCTATGCGATTCATCTGACCATTAACGGGATTGCGGCAGGTTTGCGCAACAGCGGGTAACCCTCACTGGCGGATTGCTGCGCCTTACCCTATTCTCATGCCCGATAGCCGCCCGGCGCCGGGCATTTCTACTTGCATAACCGGCATCCCCTCATTTGGAGAAAGACATGAGCACTGAGGCAGTCGATACTACCCGCCGCAACTTGATCACTGGTGCCCTCGCGAGCGGATTCGCGCTTGCGGTTCAACCACTCGCTGATGCTGCCACGATTACGACCTCCACAGACCATCTCGTCGCGGGCGAAGTCAGCATTCCCGTGGGTGACAAACACATGCCGGGTTACCGCGCGATGCCAGAAGGCGACGGCCCATTCCCGGTGGTGCTAGTCGTGCAGGAAATCTTTGGCGTACACGAGCATATCCGTGATGTCTGTCGCCGGTTTGCCCGTCAAGGCTACCTGGCAGTGGCACCAGAGCTCTATTTCCGTCAGGGCTCGGTGGCCAATCTGCCGTCCATTGATGACATCATGAAAATCGTCCGCGAAGTGCCGGACGCACAAGTCATGGGCGATCTCGATGCGACAGTTGCCTGGGCCAAAGCGAGCAGCAAGGGCGATACCGGCAAACTCGCCGTCACCGGCTTCTGCTGGGGTGGCCGTATCACCTGGTTGTATACCGCACATAATCCGGGCATCAAGGCGGGCGTGGCCTGGTATGGCCGGCTTGTCGGTCAGCCCTCTGCCAACAATCCCAAGCATCCGGCAGACCTGGCTGCGCAATTGCATGCGCCTGTTCTGGGGCTTTACGGTGGCGACGACAAGGGCATCCCGCAGGAGTCGGTCGACACCATGCGTGCCGCCATCAAAGCAGCCAATAAGCCGTCTGAAATCATCGTGTATCCCAATATGCCGCATGGCTTCCATGCAGACTATCGCGAGACCTATCGCGAGGAAGCAGCGAAAGACGGATGGAAACGCCTGCTGGCGTGGTTTGCTGCGAATGGTGTGAAGTAACCACAGTCCGGGCACCGTTTATCAGCATTCCCGAACTTTAAACATTCCCGTCATCTTCACCCGCCATGCTGTGCTCCCGACGACATTCTGCGTAGGGAGCACATCATGAGCAAAGCCGAACACCATTACCGTGCCATCTGGATTTCCGATGTTCATCTGGGTACCAGTGGCTGTCAGGCTGATTATCTGCTCGATTTCCTGAAGCACAACGAATCCGAATACCTCTATCTTGTCGGCGACATCATCGATGGCTGGGCACTCAAGCGCGGCTGGTACTGGCAGCAAAGTCATAACGACGTCGTGCAGAAAATCCTGCGCAAAGCGCGCAAAGGCACCAAGGTCACCTATATCGCCGGCAATCATGATGAGGTGATGCGCCAGTTTCTCGGGCTGGCCTTTGGCGGCATCGACATCTGCGACGAGGCTGTACACACCACGCTGGATGGACGCAAACTACTGGTGCTGCATGGTGATCTATTCGATGCAGTGATCCAGTGCGCGCGCTGGCTGGCGGTTGTCGGTGATCATGCCTATACCGTCACACTCAAACTCAATCGCTGGTTCAATCACATCCGTGCACGCCTCGGGATGGAATACTGGTCCCTATCGCAATATCTAAAACATCGCGTCAAGAAGGCGGTGAGTTTTGTCTCGCAATTCGAGGAGGCGGTAGCCAGGGAAGCACGCGCCCGAGGCATGGACGGCGTGGTATGCGGCCATATCCACAAAGCGGAAATGCGCGAGATTGATGGTGTACTGTACTGCAATGACGGAGATTGGGTAGAAAGCTTGAGTGCCTTGGTCGAGACGATGGAAGGCGAACTGAAAATCGTGACCTGGCAGGCACTTAAGTCGCCAGAAGGCCAGCGGCATCTGCCTGCAGAGCAGTTGGAGCCAGAATCGGTTTCACTCGCGTAAGGCATTGCCTCTTGCAATTGGCGTAGTCAGCTTCACCTATCGGATATTCAGGGTAATCCCTTATTTCCGGAGGCGCCATGCTGGCCGCACTCACCTCAATGATCAAAGCCTGGATCAAACCTGCAGATCCATTAGATACACCCGTCTGGCAACAAATTCGCAGCAGAGTGCCCCAGTTAGCAATGCTGGATGAACCCACCCGAACAGGGCTTGAGAAGCAGATGCGACGCTTCCTGCGCAGCAAATCCATCAGCGGCGCCGAAGACCTGACCATTACACCCGCCATGCGGCTGCTGATTGCTGCCTTTGCCTGCCTGCCAGTCGCAGCACTGGATACCAAGCCCTATCGCGACTGGCATGAAGTGATTGTGTATCCGTCAGCCTTTCTGAGCCAGGAACGCTGGCAGGATGCAGCCGGCCTCACCCATGAATCGCAGCGGCCGCTGGATGGCATGGCTCGGGGAGATGGACCGGTATTGCTGTCCTGGCCTGCAGTGCTTGGGAGCCTTCAGCGAGATGGGGGCAATGTGGTGATACATGAGATCGCCCACAAGCTCGATATGATGCGGGGGGGAGAAGCCAATGGGGCACCGCCCCTGCATGCTGGCATGTCCTACCAGGATTGGAAATCTGCTTTCACCTATGCCTGGCAAGATACGCAAGCAAAAGTGGCATGGGGCGAACCCTCTGTCATCGGCGCGTATGGCGCCACATCACCCGCCGAGTTTTTTGCTGTGAGCTCAGAACGCTTCTTCGAAGCACCGCAGGCGCTCGCACAGGCTTATCCGGGGGTATATGCACAATTACGAGCCTTTTACAGACAGGATCCGCTCAGCCGTTATCACACGACGCAGTCCGTTTATGAAACATCTACCCCGCATCACGACACTAGCTCAATGATGCCGGCCAGAATGCCGCGCCTCCACTGAGCTGCCAGACATTGCGCCAGCCGAGCCGGCGCAAGCACTGCACTACCTGAGCGCTGCGATTACCGCTGCGGCAGAATACCAGTATGGGTCGATTGGGATTGAGTAAACCGCCTGCCAGTGCATTCACAATTCGCCCCAGTGGTACCGAAAGCATACTGCAGCCGTGAGGAGCAAGAGGTGTCCCGGCCAGATGCTCCGCCTGCTCGCGAACATCCAGCAATAAGGTATCCGGATTGACCTCTACAAAGCGCGCAACTTCTGCTGCAGGAATGCTAATTCCCGCAATCGAGGGAACCGCCTCACGCGTGCCACATAAAATCGTCGTGCCCGTTGGCTCCGGCAGCCCTTGATCCAGTCGCATCTTGCGTTCGGAAAAATGCGCCTCACTGCTGAGCCCTGCCAGCACGGCCTGAATCAGCGGCTGAATTTCACCCTCTGTCGCCAGTGTGGTAACCAGCAAATTATCGTAATCATGGGTCGGGCACAGAATAGTATTCGGCTCAGCGACACGCCCCAGCATTTGAAGCGAGGCATAGAGGTCGGCCGTTGAGCTGCTGGCAAAATCAGTGCGCCCCATTCCCCCAGTCAGAATCATGTCGCCGCAAAATGCCGCCTGGGCAATAAAGGCATCGGCGGATTCACCAAGGAGATAGGTCACGCTATCAGCGGTATGCCCAGGCGTTGCAAGTCGCGCCAGATATTTCCGGCCCAATTTAATGGCGGGCAACGTCATGCCCTGCTTGTGCGTGACCTGAATGCCAGTGGAAGGCCAACCTAAAATATCGCGACTCTCATGCAGGAATCCGGGTGCCAACAGCGAACTGAAATGGGTGGCCGCACTATGATGATCCGCATGACCATGAGTATCCAGTACAGCCAGCACTGACAGGTGCGCTGCCTGAATGACTTGTGTAAGCTTGGGCACTAACGATGCCACGGGATCGATCACCACACAGCAAGCTGACTGCCGATCAGCAATCAGCCAGCTACATACGCCATCAGCACGGAACTGCGAAATTCCATCAATATCTGATGAATGTGCAGCATCTGCAATCATGCCGCTTTCGCGCATCGCATTGCCGCAGCGCTTGATGAGCAAACAGGCCTCATCGATAAAGACCTGGTCGGTCGCCGGGCCAAAGGACATACGCACGGCGGAAGCAGCCTGCCAGTCCGGCACGCCCATTGCCTGAAGGACGTAGCTAGGCAAGGCTTTACTGGCACCACACGCCGACCCCGCACTGACCCGGATACCCGCAGCATCGAATACATCCATGATGTCTTTGCTAGAAAGTCCGGGCACCGAAAAATTCACTGTTGTTGGTAAACTGCCCGCCAATGGCGCATTGAGCACCAACCCTGGAAATGACTGATACAGCGCATCCAGCAACTGCTGACGATAGCTCTGCAGTACATCATGCTCTTTAAATACCAGCCCGCTTTCCAGCGCCTCAAACACCGCCCCAAGTGCAGCAATGCCGCTCATATTTTCAGTGCCCGATCGAGCTCCCGACTCTTGTCCGCCACCTACGATCAGGGGGGTAAATGGAGCGCCAGCACGCACATACAGCATACCGATGCCTTTTGGTGCATACAGCTTGTGGCCTGAAAACGGCGCATAATCAATGCGCGTCTGATCCAGTTTGAGCGGCAGCTTACCCAAAGCCTGCACACCATCTACCATCCATAGTGCCGACGATCCTGAGAGAGCAGCCTCGATCCCTTTTAGATCCGAGATCACGCCCGTCTCATTATTGCCCGCCATCGTGCACACCAAACCGGCATCACGGGCGTGGGTACGAATGAAGTCGAGGTCGTGCAGACCATTTTGATTCACAGGAATGGAACGAACATCCAGATTGAGTCCGAGCAACTGATTCCAGTGATTCAATGCTTCCGGTACAGCCTTATGCTCGGTCGCACCATATAACAGTAAAGACGGAATCACCTGCCCGTCCGCACGGCGCGCACGTAAATTGGTCAGCGCAGATAGCACTGCCGTCTGAATCCCTTCTGTCGCACCGCTTGTAAACAAGATTCGGCCTTTGCTCGCACCCAGCCAACGCGAAGCCTGTTGACGTACCTTGTCCATCATCGCCTTTGCAGGCAATCCTCGGGAATGTACGCTACTGGGATTACCGAACTCTGCCAGCATGGCTTGATACGCCGCATTCGCAACAGCAGGCAATACCGGCGTAGTCGCATTGGCATCCAGGTAGATTTCGCGAGGAGCGACAGACATTTTTAATCTTTCAAGTTATTTAAAGTCGCGCAATCATTCCATATGCGCATAATAAATATTCTAGCAGTATGCAGCATCAGCTGTACCGGTACAGTTAAAGCAACTCTCGCCGATAATGTTCAGGTTATGCAATGCGCACATAAAGCACAAAGATTACCCGGCCGATCATTCAGACACAGCGGCATCCGAACAAAACAAAACCCGCCACAAGGACGGGTCGTTGAAACACAAAAACCTGAGCAAAGCTAATCAATCGCAACGGGCTGATTCTGGATCACCACCAGCTGCTTGCGATATTCAAGTCCACGGTCCGGCCAATCTGCCGCGTACTGCTTGAGCACTTCCGCTGCCTCAGGAAAGTCGACACCATTAATCCGGCAATCCGCTGAAATTTCGCCATGTGCATCACGCGCCGCAAATAGACGAATCGCATGAAATCCATCGTCCGCTAACTGATCTTCCAGCACTTCCATGCAGCGGGTCACCATACAGCACGGACAAAATGGGTGATGTTCACCGGATTGGGATGCTGGAAGCGGGACATCGCTACTGGTCACAAAATGCACAGGCTCACCCAGCAGCACGCGACGGTGCGCCGGTACAGACACCTGCTGAACTTGCGCAAGCGGCTTGAGCAAGGCAGAAGCTTTCGGCGTGTGCAATAAAGAATCCGCCAACACCAGCAAATCCACTTTCACCCATGAGCGGAAACCGTTTTCGATCGCATCATCCACGTCTTTGCCAAGGGCATGCTGGAATTCGGAAATTCCGTCGGGAAAGCGCTGCGGATGAATCATCCGGATACAAGTGACAACACGAACCGCACCACTTTCGAGGGCTCGAGACTTGGTCAGCTTGGCCTCAAGCGCAATGCCATTCGCCAGCACAATGGCTTCCGGATTTGCCGTAAACGCGATCTCGAATTCACGCAATACGCTTGCAAGCAAATCGGACACAGGCGTCACCAGCGGTACGGCGATGGGCGATGGCGTGGCCATGACGGTGGTCGCCAATGCTTCGCGGGAAGGCTTGCCACCCTTGGTCAGGCGCGTCCAGATGGAAGTAAACAGCTTCATGAAGATTCGATCGCCCGCGGCTCGCAAAATGAGCCTCATTGTCTCAGGTTCCCTGCACAATTTCGAGTATAAATCAGTTAAATTTGAGGCATTTCAATACACTTCGGCCAAGTGGCTCAATCCAGTCCTCCCGACTCCCCTGCCTTGAGATCATGGTGAAGAGCCGCCTCATCCAGGCGGATCGCTTTGCGGTGCTTTGCCTCCTGATTACGGCGGCGATCTGTTTCGCTCTCACATACCAGCGACGGGACAGCAACAGGCCTGCCTCCTTCCCCCACCGCGACCATCGTGAAATAACAACTATTGGTATGCCGCACCACGCCGGATGCAACATTTTCCGCAATGACCTTGATCCCGACCTCCATGGAACTGGTGCCGGTATGGTTCACGGTTGCCAGAAACGTCACCAGCTCGCCCACATGAATCGGCTGTTTGAATGTCACCTGATCCACAGACAGGGTGACCACATAACTTCCCGCATAGCGGCTAGCGCACGCATAGGCCGCCTGATCCAGTAACTTGAGAATCGTGCCGCCATGAACATTGCCCGAAAAATTAGCCATATCCGGTGTCATCAGCACCGTCATTTCCAGGGTTTTGCGACCTGATTGCATATTTGCCTCCTGCACGACACAATAATTAAAGTCAGCACGTCTTAAAATAATCCTATCTTTACTGTAATCCGTGCCGAGGCTTGTCACCAGCTCACCACTCAACGTCGAGGAAACTGTCCGTGAACATTCGTATTTCTCTATTGATCGCATCCGCCATTGCGGCAGTATCCACACTGGCTCAGGCCGATGCACTGGCCGATCGCAAAGAAGCATTTAAAGCCATCAAGGAACCCTTCAAGGTGGCACGCGGTGTGGCCGAAGGCAAAGTAGCCTATGACAAAGCGGCTTTCGAAAAGACAGCTGCCGAGCTCGTTGAGGCCGGTAAAAAGCCATGGGCTTTATTCCCGGCAGGCTCGGGCGGAGGAAAAAGCGAAGCCCGTCCTGAAGTGTGGAGTAAACCCGCGGAATTCAAAGCCGCTGCAGACAAATTCCAGGACGCCACATTGAAGCTGGCCGATTCAGCAAAAGCGGGCGAACTGGACAAGATCAAACTGGCTATCGCAGCCGTCGGTGAGACATGCAAGGCTTGCCATAAAGACTTCAAGAAGGACTAAGCTTCGGCGTCTAACTTGAAGCCATAAAACAAAAAGGGGCAATCATTGCCCCTTCTCTCATTTCCACCACGCAATCAAAGCACAACTGCCTCTGTCCGCCTCAGCAGCCATGCCAGCGCTGCACCGGACACATGCGGAGCCAGGCGAGTGCGCACTGTCGTATGGTAATCATTCAGCCAGGCAATTTCATCCCCACGCATTAATGTGAGATCCAGACAGCGTGTATCAATCGGGCACAAGGTCAGCGCTTCGAAGCGCAGGAAGGTGCCGAATTCGGTGGCCGGCTCCTCGACAGTCAGCACCAGATTCTCGATCCGCACGCCATGACGACCCGGCTTGTAAATACCCGGTTCGATGGAGGTAATCATGCCCGCCAGCATCGCGGTGTGCGCTTCAGGCATGGCATGCGGCGAGATGGTTTGCGGGCCTTCATGTACATTCAGGAAATAACCTACGCCATGCCCGGTGCCGTGGCCGTAGTCTACGCCTGCCTCCCAGATCGGCGCACGCGCCAGCGCATCCAGCATCGGCCCTTTGGTACCCACCGGGAAGCGCGCACGGGACAGATTCATCATGCCCTTCAGCACCAGCGTAAAGTCGCGCTTTTGCTCTGCGCTCGGCGTACCTACCGGCACAACACGGGTAATATCGGTGGTACCGCCATGATACTGACCACCTGAATCGATCAGCAGCAGACCATCGCCACGAATCACCGCATGCGATGCCTCGGTTGCGCGGTAGTGTGGCAGCGCGCCGTTGGCATTAAATCCGGCAATGGTCGCGAAACTCGGGCAGGTAAAGCCGGGGCGGCGTGCACGGGCAGCCGTAATCTGCTCGTCGATGGTCAGTTCGGTGATGGTGTCACCTGAAGCAAACGCCCCTTCCAGCCAGCTAAAAAATTCTGCCAGAGCCGCGCCATCCTGCTCCATGGCTGACCGCACATGCGCCACTTCTGCAGCGGATTTACGCGACTTGGCAAAGGTAGAGGGATTGATGGCTTCAACGATTGGCACCTCTGCCGGAATTGCCTCGCGGAAGCCAAACGTAATACGGCGCGGATCAATCAGAATGATCTCAGTCGCGGCAAGCGCGCCAAGCGCAGCCTTTGCCTCGGCATAATCACGCACGTGCACATTGTCTGCCGTCAGACGTGCTGCCAAGTCCGGCGAGACCTTGCCTGCCCCCACAAACAGTGTCGCACCATTCAGATCGATGAGCGCATGCGCCAGAAACACCGGGTTGAAATTTACATCCGAACCGCGCAGATTGAAGATCCAGCACAGATCATCCAGTGTTGAAACGAAATGCTGAGTTGCCCCGCTCTCGCGCATGGCTGAGCGCACGGCAGCAAGGCGATCTGCACGGGTTTGCGTTGCGTATGGTGCAAGATGTTCGTAAACAGGCGGTTCTGGCAGACTCGGACGATCTGCCCACGCTGCTCCGGGCACATCCAGATCGGTGCGCAGGGTAACGCCCGTGCCAGCCAGCACAGCACGCAGCGCACGTTCCCCCGCCAGAGCCAGCATGTCGCCATGAACAGCAATTGTCTGACCCGATTTCAGATTGGCAGCCACCCAGTCCAGATGCATCGCACTGGCTGCTGACGGGATTTTCATCAGCTGCACGCCAGTCCCGGCCAGTTCGGCCTCGCCTTGCACCCAGTAACGACCATCCGCCCAGACGCCAGCAAAATCCAGCGTCACCACCAGCGTACCCATGGAACCGGTAAAGCCGGAAAAGTACTCACGCGACTTAAAGCGCTCGGGCAGGTATTCGGATAGATGCGGATCACTGGAAGGAACCAGCACTGCATGGACGCCGGCTTCGTGCATCGCAGCGCGCAGCCGTTCGAGTCGGGCAGGAACAGGAGAGGAAATGGCGGTCATGATGGCGTCCGGAAAATGGATCATGACCGCATTGTGCGACAGCCCCAGGCTGCCGCATAGATACAGGCGTCTGCCTAAAGAATGATGCCACCGCCCAGACAGGCAGCACCATCGTAAATCACCACGGATTGCCCTGGCGTCACCGCCCATTGTGGCTCATCGAACACCACATGCATCTCGCCATCTGCAATCGAAACAATCTCGCAGGCAGCATCCTGCTGACGATAGCGGGTTTTAGCCGTATAGCGTCCCAGTGCAGGGGGCTCATCGGCTACCCAGCTCAATTGCCCCGCCCGTAATTCGGGATACAGCAAAGCCGGATGGTTATGCCCTTGCACCACGATCAGTTCATTGCGCTGCAGATCCTTGCCGGCAACAAACCACGGCTCGCCCGGCCCGCCAATACCCAGTCCCTGACGCTGGCCAATGGTGTAGTACATCAGCCCCATGTGCTCGCCAACCTGCTTGCCTTCTGGTGTCTTCATCACGCCCGGCTGACGGGGCAGGTAGCGATTGAGGAAGTCGCGGAACGGGCGCTCGCCAATGAAGCAAATACCGGTCGAGTCCTTTTTGGCATAATTATGCAGACCTGCCGACTCGGCAATACGGCGAACCTCAGTCTTTTCCAGCTTGCCCAGCGGAAACATGGCGCGGGAAATCTGCGACTGGTTCAGGCGGTACAGGAAATAGCTCTGGTCCTTAGCTGCATCCGCACCGCGCAACAGGCGCGTTTTGCCATTGGCGTCGATATCGGTATCCGCATAATGGCCGGTCGCGATCTTTTCTGCACCCAACTCGATGGCGTAATCCAGAAAGGCCTTGAACTTGATTTCGGCATTGCAGAGCACATCCGGATTCGGCGTACGCCCAGCCTGATACTCGCTCAGAAAATAACTGAATACGCGATCCTTGTACTGAGCTGCAAAGTTCACAAGTTCGATATCAATCCCGACCACATCGGCGACCGCGATCGCATCACGCGAGTCTTCCTTGATTGAGCAATACTCGTCATTGTTATCGTCTTCCCAGTTCTGCATAAATACGCCGATCACGTCATAGCCTTGCTGTTTCAACAGCCAGGCTGTCGCGGACGAATCCACACCACCGGACAAACCAACCACAATGCGGGGGGCTTTACTCATGACTTCTTTCAAACGAACAATTCTAACGACACAATCCGACAGGCAATCAAGCTGCCAGCGTGCTCAAGGGATAATGACGGATCAGATCCAAGGAAAAACGTCGCCCGGCAATCCAGTCATCAATGCATTGCATGATGAGCGGGCTGCGGTGACGTTCGCGACACGCAAACGCTTCGTCTCTTGTCATCCACACCGCACGCACAATACCTTCATCCAACGGTGCGGACTGCATTTTACCCGATAGATGTACATCGCCGGCACTTAGCATACCAGCGGCATTGATGACATCGACACCCGGCAGCAGCGCACACGACTGCAACTGCCCGGAAAACGCAAAACGCAAATAGGTAAGCTGCCCCTGTCCCACCGGCGACCATTGATAAATACCCACCAGATGTTCCGGCATAAAGCGGAACCCTGTTTCCTCGAATGCCTCACGCGCGCACGCATCTGCAATTGACTCGCCAAAGTCGATATGACCGGCAGGTTGATTGAAACGCAGCCCATCATCCGTCATTTCTTCCACAAGCAAGAATCGCCCATTGAACTCAATGACCGCAGCCACGGTAGCATTCGGTTTCCAGCGCATATCCGACATAGCAGCACACAAATTTTTGATAGATTGACAAACAAATTGGGATTGATCCGAATTTGACAAGCCACTGATCCGTCTCGATATGCAGCAAACGCTTGTCGCTCACCTACAACAAGCGTTGCAATTGCCCACGCAAATTGCAAATTTCCAATACCACCGCTTGACACAATGCCATAGTGGTATCATATTTGTATTGTCTTAGATTGGTATCAAAACCACTATCAGCATACCCAGATATGAGCAAAACACAACATTCCGGATATCTTATTGGCGTCGACGGCGGCGGCACTGGCACACGTGTATTAATCCGTGGAGCCGACGGCTTTGAAGCCCGCGCTCAAGGTGGCCCATCCGGACTCGGTCTGGGAATTAACAATGCCTGGTGCGCCATTCTAGATAGCATTCGCGCGGCCTTCTCGCAAAGCGGAACCAGTGTACCAGATTGGTCTAGTTGCCGCATTGGCCTTGGTCTGGCAGGCGTACACAATCCAGCATGGGCACGAGAGTTTACCGAGTCCGCCCCTAACTTTGCTGCCGTGCGTCTCGAAACCGACGGGTTTACCACGCTCATGGGCGCACACAGCGGTCAGCCAGGCGCCATTATCGCCGTGGGCACGGGCGTTGTCGGCGAAGCCTGGTTTAATAATCGCTCACACAAGTGCGTCTCCGGCTGGGGATTTCCAAGCGGAGATGAAGGGTCTGGTGCCTGGCTTGGCCTACGCGCGGCATCGCTGGCTCAAAAAGCGCTTGACGGCAGGGTGCCGCATGATGCACTTAGTCAGGCCGTCATTGCGGAAATGGGCGGGAATATAGAAGCGGTATTTAACTGGTTAGGTAGTGCGAGCCAGACCCGATTTGCCTCCCTTGCGCCACTGGTATTGCAATTTGCCGATACCGATCCGGCAGCAGCCCAATTGCTCACACTCGCAGGCATCGAACTCGCCCAAATTGCACAGGCACTCGATCCCGAGCAGCAGCTTCCGCTGGCGTTATGCGGAGGACTTGGCCGGGCGCTGGATCGCTGGCTCCCGCCAGACCTTCAAACCAGAACACGCGCACCACTCGGCGATTCCGTCGATGGCGCTATCTTTCTTGTTGAAGGAGCCCTGAGTGAATAAGGGTCGACTTGATGCCCTTCTGGCACTGAAGCCAGATGCGGACAGTAACACACCACTGTATATGCAGATGGCAAACAAGCTATCAGCAGCCATTACCGCAGGCACATGGCAAGCAGACGAAGCACTTCCGTCCGAGCGCACGCTCTGCGAGCTACTCGGCATCTCACGCGTCACCGCCCGAAAAGCAATCGATGTGCTCTTCGAACAAGGCTTAATTGTCCGTCGTCAAGGCTCGGGTACCTATATTGCGCCGAAGCTGGTGCAACCGTTGTCCCGTCTGGTGAGCTTCTCCGAGGAAATCCGCAATCGCGGCTTTAACCCTGCGTCCACATGGCTCAGTCGAGAACTCGGCCATGCCACGCAAGAAGAAGTCTTGCGTCTGGGTCTGTCGCCCGCGTCGCCAGTGGCGCGACTGAAGCGCCTGCGTACCGCCGATGGTGTCGCCATGGCATATGAAGTCTCAACTTTGCCCGTGAGCTATCTACCCGATCCGCGCAAAATTGAAGACTCCTTGTATAAGTATCTCGACAGCAACCAAACGCCCGTCGTTCGCGCACTGCAGCACATCAAGGCCGTCAACGCCAGCGATGAAATTGCCAAGTTACTGGATGTGGCGACCGGCACAGCCCTTCTGATCATTACCCGTGTGGGTTATCTCGAAAGCGGTCTACCCGTCGAGCTCACCTACTCTTGGTGCCGTAACGATTATTACGATTTCGTCGCAGAACTGCGACGCTGAAAGAAACCTTCACGCTCATGAACACACTGTCCGGAAACGTGCTGACCCCCGATGGCTGGTATGCAGGCTCGGTACATTTTACCGATCGCATCAGCGCAATCGAGGGCTCGCCGGGTACGACTGCAGGGGAAGCCGACTGTTACATTCTGCCGGGCTTCATCGACCTGCACGTACATGGCGGTGGCGGTCGCGATGTCATGGAGGGCGGTGATGCCCTGCAAACGATTGCCCGCCAGCATGCGCGCCACGGCACAACCAGTCTGCTCGCCACGACAATGACGGCTCCGCGCTCGGACATTGAGCTCGCACTGGAGGGTATTGGTCAGGTAATGACAACGCGCCCTTCAGGCACGTCGCGCGTTCTGGGCGTACACCTCGAAGGACCGTTTATCAATCCCGGCAAACTTGGCGCACAGCCCAATTTTGCTCGCGATGGCATGCTCGAGGAAATCGAGGCATTCAATGCCATTGCACCCATCCGCACATTGACCATGGCCCCGGAAATCAAGGGGCATCAGGATCTGATCCGTTATCTCGCTCACCGCGGCATTCGAATCCAGCTTGGCCATACGCTGGGCAGCTACGAAGACGGCGTTGCCGCCATGAAACTTGGTGCAACCAGCTTCACCCATCTGTTCAACGCCATGACTGGCCTGCATCACCGCGAACCCGGCATTACCGGTGCGGCACTGGCACATGCAGAATTTGCAGAGCTGATTCCCGACTTGCTGCATGTACATCCGGGCGCCATTCATACTGCCCTGCGTGCTATTCCAAAGCTGTATTGCGTGACGGACTCCACCGCAGCAGCAGGGATGCCCGATGGCCAGTACAAGCTTGGCAGTCATACCGTGACCAAGTGCTTGGGTGGCGTGCGCCTACCCGATGGCACGCTGGCAGGCTCAACACTGACAATGGATGAAGCATTGCGCAATCTCGTGTCAATTGGCCTGGAAATAGATGACGCCTCACGTCGTCTGTCCACCTATGCCGCTGATTATCTCGGCTTGGCTGAACGCGGCAGATTGTGCGCAGGCGCGTGGGCGGACATGGTTGTACTTGATCGCAATTTGCGCATCAAGGAAGTGTGGATTGAAGGAGAACGGCTTGAACACATTGATGCGCCTTGAAGCATTTGAGGCATCCGAAGCGATTGCACGCCAGGCAGCAGCACAGAACGCTCGCTTCGCCGAACTGGGCGCAGCTCTGCGTCTTACACCGCCCACAGCGCTGGTCACCGTTGCGCGCGGTAGCTCTGACCATGCATCCAGTTATCTGGCATACCTGACCATGGCACGACTCGGTAAGTTGGCCACATCGCTGCCAATGTCCCTGGTTACACTCTACGATGCGCCATTGGATGTCAAGGGTGCATTGGCGGTAGCCGTGTCCCAATCCGGCCGCAGCCCAGACGTTGTAGAACCCATCAGCCGTTTCCGCAAGGGTGGCGCAACTACGGTCGCACTCGTCAACGTGACCGACTCCCCGCTCGGTGAAGCGGCAGAGTGGACATTAGGCCTGGAAGCTGGCCCGGAAAAAGCGGTCGCAGCCACCAAAAGCTACATTACCTCGCTATCTGCTGGCGCACGCCTTGTTGCACACTGGCAGAACGATCCCGAATTACTCGCAGCGCTTGCAGATTTGCCGGGTGCCGTCGAACAAGCAGTTCACTCAGATTGGACTGCAGCGATCGAACCGCTGAGCAAAGCCGAGCGTATCATGATCGCGGGCCGCGGACCGGGCTTGGCAGTCGCACTTGAAGCCGCACTGAAGTGCAAGGAAACATCCACCATTCAGGCCGAAGCGTTCTCAGGCGCAGAAATCAAGCACGGCCCGATGGCACTGGTAGATGACGGTTATCCTCTACTGATTTTTGCACCTCGTGGACCGGCACAGGCAGGCCTGATTCATCTGGCTGATGACATGCGTGGCCGCGGTGCGCGTGTACTGCTGGCCGCCCCAGCAGATGTGCCATCACGTGATCTCACCTTGCCAGTTGCCCCGCATCCGGATCTTGACCCGATTTGCGCGGTATCGGCCTTCTATCCGCTGATTGAAGCTGTTGCCAGAGCACGTGGCTACAACCCGGACGAGCCGCGACATCTGAACAAAGTAACGCTCACTCGGTAAAGTCTGATTGCAGATGATGCCCGCCTACCTGACGGGCATATTTTTTGATTCGAATATCCGCCCTCACCTGCCGGACACGCGCCATGACACACGCAGCCCTCCTCCGCGTCCTGTTTATCGCCCTATCGCTAAGCTTGTCGCAAGCGGTCGAAGCCGCAAAACAGCGTATCGATGTTTGGACAATGAGCTTGTCACCCAAATTTGATGGCTACTTCAAATCACTGGTAAGCACCTACAACGCGCAACACCCCAATGTTGAAGTCGTATGGACTGACTACCCCTGGGACGCCATCCAGACAAAATTCACCGCAGCTGTTGCATCGGGTCACCCGCCAGCGCTGATCAATTTAAACGTACCATGGACCTGGGATTATCAGCGTGCCGGCCTTTTACAGCCCGTAGATGCCCTGATGGACAAAACCCAGTACCTCCCGGGCGCACAGGCAGACATCAGTATTGACGGAAAAGTCTATGGCTTTCCCTATTACAATGCAGCCAACATCACAGTATTCAATGGCGAATTGTTCCGCAAAGCAGGTCTAGATATTCAGAAGCCCCCCCGCAATCTGGACGAGGTCTTAAGTTACGCCAACCAAATTAAAGCCAGGACGGGTGTAGCAGGCATTGCGCCTGCCCTGGGCCCCACCAAAATCGAAGGATTTTTCCTGGAGCAAGGATTGCCCATCGTGAAAGATGGCAAGGCAGTCTTCAATTCACCTGCTCATGTCATCCTGGTACGTAAGCTTGCTGCGGCCTGGCAAACCGGCGCGCTATCAAGAGACAATCTGTTTCCACGCGACAACTTTCAAAAACAGCTGGATGCTTACGCACGTGGCCAAATCGCGATGCTGGTCACATCACCCACCTCCCTAGCTCGCATACGAGACGATGCACCAACCGTCTATAAGGTCACAGAGGTCGCAGCTGCGCCAGCAGGCCCCACTGGGGTGATTCCTGGCGGCTGGATGCTTAGTTTCGCGATTGCACGAAATGTTGACGCTGCACTTTTACCGGAAGCTGGACGATTTGCCTCCTGGCTGACAAATGCCGAAAACCAACTGCTTTTCGCCAAGCAGTCAGGGACACTCCCGACTGCACGCAAAGCCGTTGAGGATGCATCCTTTTCGGCTATTCCAGCGAATGCAGATCCGATGCGCAAAGCAATTGCCGTGGCAGCGCGTAATCTGGACAAGGTTCGCACGCAGTTCATGGGTGGCATCAAAGACAGTGAGTCGCTGTCCGCACGCTTATCCGGAGCAGTAGAACAAGCCGTGACAGGCCGGAAAGAACCACAAGCTGCATTAGATGAAGCGGCCGCCTTTTGGAATCGCAAGCTCGCCACCGGAAGATAACATGCGCAAGCAGACACTAATCGCATGGGCCTTTCTGACACCGGCATTGATTTTGCTCGCGGCCTTTTCGTTTTGGCCCGTATTGTTTGGAAGCTACCTGGCTTTCACGGAATACAATCTGCTTGATGCACCACGCTGGGTAGGTCTAGATAATTTCCGCGACCTATTTGCAGACGAGCTGTTCTGGTCTGCCATGAAAAATTCTGCGCTCTATTTGCTGGTTGTTCCACTCATTCAGTTACCTGCCATCTTGGCTGCCGTACTGGTCAACAACCAACTACCGGGCATGCGATGGTACCGCGCTGCATTCTATCTTCCGGTCGTCACTACTGTGTCCGTGGTGGGTGTGATTTGGAACTTCATGTATGCCGACACGGGTCTGCTGAACACGCTGCTCAACTGGTTGCATGTCATTAACCAGCCAGTGGGCTGGCTATCTGATGATCGTATTGCACTACTATCCGTCATGTTCGTGACCATTTGGCGAGGATTCGGATGGTATATGGTGCTCTACTTAGCCGGACTGCAATCGATACCTGCAGACATCCATCAGGCCGCCATGCTGGATGGAGCCAGTGTCTGGCAACGATTCAGGCACCTGACGCTCCCATTGCTCATGCCAACCATCCTGCTCTGTTCATTGATGTCGATGCTGGCTGCGCTCAAGGCTTTTGAAGAAATACAGATCATGACGCAGGGCGGTCCGTTCGAGTCCACCTATACCGCGCTGTACTACAGCTATCAATTCGGAATTAAGTCGCTCAACTTTGGTCGTGCGCTCGCAGCCAGTTTAGTCATGTCCGTATTTTGCATCGTGCTCGCATGGCTCAATTTCCGCTACCTGCAACCCAGGGAGAGTCATGCATGATTCTCTCTCGCGCACACCGAAATCTTCGCCGAACCATTCACCGCGCACTGCACTACCTTGTCCTCTCTGCCGTTGCACTCGTCACCATCTATCCATTCTGGTGGACAGTCGTGACAGCGTTTTCACAGGGTGGAGACATCAACAGCATGCCACCACCAATATGGCCAACCGATCCGGGCCTTGATAATTTTCGAGAAGTATTCAGCAGCATAAACGTGGGTGGCTTTTATTGGAATTCGATCCTGATATCAGGATTAACCGTGACTGGTACGCTTCTCGTCTGCAGTCTGGCTGCCTACCCACTTGCACGTATGCGCTTTCCAGGCAGAAACTTTATATTCGGGGCAATCGTTGCCACCATGATTCTGCCTTCGGAGATGAACTTTCTGGTGAATTTCATCACCGTCGCTCGCTTGAATTTAAATGACACACTGGCGGGTGTGGTTCTGCCGGGATTGGCGGGTGCCGTCGGCATCTTTCTAATGAAGCAGGCGTTTGAAACTGTCCCTCATGATCTGGTAAAAGCAGCACGCATGGATGGTGCAAATGAATGGCAGATTTTCTGGCATGTCATGCTCCCCCTTGCCAAGCCCGCTCTGGGTGCATTAACCATTCTGACGCTAGTAGCATCGTGGAATCAGTACATCTGGCCATCCATCGTACTCTCTTCACCTGAAGCATTTCCCATTAGCGTCGGCGTGTTGTACCTATCCGGTACATTCAGCTTCAAGACAAGGGTAGTTGCCGCAGGCGCCGTCCTAACAGTCATTCCAGTGCTGATCGTCTTTTTACTGACGCAGCGCTATTTCATGCGTGGATTCGATGGTGCCGTGAAATAGTACGCTACGTCTGGCACAATAAAAAAGGACACCCGAGGGTGTCCTTTTCATGCCGAAAAGCAAGCTTACTTGGCAGCAGCCACAGTAGCCTTGCGTTGCGGCAGCTTTTCCTTGATACGTGCGGACTTGCCCGAACGCTCGCGGAGGTAGTACAGCTTGGCGCGACGAACATCACCGCGTCGCTTGATTTCGATCGAAGCAACGAGCGGGGAGTAAGTCTGGAATGTACGCTCAACGCCTTCGCCGGAAGAAATCTTGCGGACGATGAAGGAGCTGTTCAGACCGCGGTTACGCTTGGCGATCACGACACCTTCGTAAGCCTGCAGACGCTCACGGTTACCTTCCTTCACCTTCACTTGGACGACAACAGTGTCACCCACGCAGAAGTCAGGAACAGTCTTACCCAGACGGGCGATTTCTTCATTTTCCAGGATCTGAATCAGATTCATGGTTACAACTCCAGTTGTGAAGCTTGTTCCTTCTGGTCAGCTTGGGCGTATTCAGCCTGAAATTCTGCCAGAAGCCGAGCTTCCTCTTTTGTCAGCTGACGATCCGCAATCAACTCGGGCCGACGCAACCACGTCCGCCCCAGCGACTGCTTCAAACGCCAGCGCCTGATCAAGGCATGATTACCGGACATCAAGACATCCGGCACCGCCATGCCGCGGTATATCTCTGGGCGAGTGTAATGCGGACAATCCAGCAAGCCATCCGCAAAACTGTCCTCCTCAGCCGATGCCGCCGTGTTCAGCACACCGGGCAACAGCCTGAGCACTGCATCCATCAGTACCATCGCGGGCAATTCGCCACCCGACAGTACATAGTCGCCAATCGAGATTTCCTCATCGACCTGACGCTGGATCAGCCGCTCATCCACACCTTCGTATCGACCGGCCAGCAGAATCACACCCGCTGCTTTTGATAATCGCTGCGCAATCGCGTGAGTCAGTGGTGCGCCCTGAGGGGACATATACACCACGGTGCTACGCGCCACACCCGCTTCACGCTGAGTTGCACGTGCAGCTTCGATTGCATCCTCAAGTGGCTCGGGCAGCATGACCATGCCAGGCCCGCCACCGTAGGGGCGATCATCTACCGTTCGATAATTATTGGTCACAAAATCACGCGGATTCTGCGTACCAAATGCAAAAATGCCCTGTTCCAGTGCCCGACGGGTCACGCCATTACGCGTCAACGCATCGAACATTTCCGGAAACAGGGTAACGACGTCGAATCGCACTGAATACCGCTTTCACTCTGCTTCACTTGCCAGCACCGGCCTTCACCCGCGCCAACAACCAAGATCAGTAATCGAGGCCCCAGTCCACCCGAATCGTCCGGGATTCCAGTTCCACCTGAGTGACAACCGACTTCACAAACGGAATCAGTCGCTCCTGCTTTTCATCCCTGACAACCAGTACATCATTTGCACCAGTAGACAACAGATGATCAACAGTACCCATGGATTCACCCTGAAGATTCACCACCTGCAGACCCATCAGATCCGACCAGTAGTATTCACCTTCTTCAGGAACGGGCATCAGAGAACGTGGAACAGCAACCTTGCAGCCTTTCAGTGCAAATGCCACATCACGATCGTTAATGCCTTCCAACTGGGCATTCAGGTTCTTAGGCTGGATGTTGCTGTCTACTACCGTATACGGCTTGTAGTCGCCATCGCGCCCCAGCCACCAGACTTCATAGTCCAGCAGACTGTCGGCGTATTGCGTATCCGCAACAACTTTTACCCAGCCACGAACGCCAAAGACGCCGGACACATACCCCATATCGACTAAATCGTCGGGGAATGTACCTGCGCCTTGTCCTACTTTATCAACCAAGGTCATTCAACCTGAGTCTGATTAGGCAGCTTGTTGCTTCAGCAGCTTCTTGACGCTGTCTGCAACTTGAGCGCCAGTGCCAATCCAGTAGTTCACGCGGTCCATAGCCAGACGCAGGCCTTCGGTGCCTTCCTTGGCTTGCGGGTTGAAGAAGCCAACGCGCTCGATGAAGCGACCATCACGACGGCTGCGCTTGTCGGTAACGACGACGTTGTAGAACGGACGATCCTTGGCACCGCCGCGAGCAAGACGAATCACGACCATTATGGTGTTTCCTATTTATGAATGCTGTTACGCGAAAAGGCGACGATTTTACAAGACTATCAAACTGCATTGCAAGCAATACTTGCAAGCCAATCAAATAGATGCGCACATCACCCTGATCGAAACGATTGATTTTACATGCCCGGCATCATGCCGCGCATACCCTTCATCAGCTTGAACATGTTCTTGCCACTGAATTGTTTCATCATTTTCTGCATGTCTTCGAACTGCTTCAGCAGGCGATTCACCTCCTGAACCGTTACACCGGACCCCGCAGCAATGCGACGCTTACGACTTGCCTTGATCAGTTCCGGCTTGCGGCGCTCATCAGGCGTCATCGAATTAATAATCCCTTCAATCCGACGCATGGCCTTATCAGCCTCGGGCCCCTGCATGGCCTGACTCATCTGCCCCATACCCGGCAGCTTGTCGATCAAACCACCCATACCGCCCATGCGCTTCATCTGCTGAATCTGCGACTTGAAATCCTCCAGATCGAAGCCCTTGCCGGACTTCATTTTCTGGGCGAGCTTCTGCGCCTCTTCAGCATCGACGCCCTTCTGGACCTCCTCGATCAGCGACAGGACATCGCCCATCCCCAGAATACGTGACGCCATCCGCTCGGGATGGAAAGGCTCAAGGCCGCCGACCTTTTCGCCCACACCCACAAACTTGATCGGCTTGCCGGTGACATGGCGCACGCTGAGCGCCGCGCCACCACGTGCATCACCATCCAGTTTGGTCAGAATCACACCGGTCAGCGGCAGTGCCTCACTAAAGGCTCGCGCTGTATTGACCGCATCCTGACCCTGCATGGCATCGACCACAAACAGGGTTTCGACAGGATTGACTGCCGCATGAAGCGCCTTGATTTCCGCCATCATGGCTTCATCAATCGCCAGACGACCGGCCGTATCCACAATCAGCACATCAAAGAAATGGCGCTTGGCGTAGTCAAGTGCTGCCAGCGCAATATCAACCGGCTTTTGCGTCGCTTCCGACGGGAAAAGCTCAACCTCAACCTGAGCAGCAAGCATTTTCAACTGCTCAATAGCAGCCGGACGATAAACGTCGGCACTGACCACCAGTACTTTTTTGCGCTCCTGCTCTTTCAGTCGCTTGGCCAGTTTGCCGGTGGTTGTCGTTTTACCCGCCCCTTGCAGACCAGCCATTAACACCACAGCAGGTGGAACGGCTGCAAGATTCAGTGCGTCATTGTGATTACCCATGAGCTTCTTCAGCTCATCATGCACCACACCAATGACCGCCTGACCCGGCGTGAGGCTACCCAATACCTCTTCACCTACTGCGCGCGCTTTGACGTCCTGCACGAAGGCCTTGACCACGGGCAAGGCCACGTCAGCTTCCAGTAACGCCATCCGGACTTCACGCATGGCGTCACTAATATTATCCTCGGTCAGCCGTGCATGGCCGCGAAGGGTTTTGACGACGGAACTGAGTCGCGAAGTCAGGTTATCAAACATGTGCGCAACACCTTTTGTTGAAATGCATCATCACAATGCTACGTGCAAAGTCGATGCTCTGGTACACTCGAATTTCCGATAGTTTACCTGAGAATCAAGGTGAATCCCTTTGCGCCTGAGCATCAGATGCTCTACGGCATACTGGTGAGTCTTGTTTTCGCCATACTTGGCATTCGTTTTGTGGCAGACCGCCGCAATCGTGACCACAACCAGGCCACCCAGACCCGACTTGAACACGCCCTGCTCGGAATGGCACTGCTATTCTCTGCACCCATGGCGCTGACGCCACTGATGGGCTCCCAACCCCATTTCGGCGCTCGCGAGGCACTTGTCCTGCTCACCTGGATTGCCACACTGATTTACTGGTCAGCTGCATTTGCAATCCGGCTGGAGGGCTTGCAAATCATTCTGGTTCCCGTGGCTGCGGTGACGCTCACGCTTAGCCAGATGCTACCTGCAGGCATACACAGTCCGGCATTATCATCACCCTTGCTACGAGGACATTTGATCGTAGCCATGCTGGCTTACGGATGCATTGCCTTCGCTGCAGGCCTGGCCGCGCTTATGCACTGGGCAGATGCCAGCATGCACTCCCCCAAACTTAGTCTAAGCAGGATGCTGCCGCCATTACTTGCCTTGGAGAGATTGCTGTTTTCTACGCTCTGGGCAGGATTCTGGCTCCTGAGCGCAACCGTTTTGAGTGGCACCTTGTTCTCAGAGCAACTCTTCGGCAAGCCACTTACATTCAATCACAAAACGGTGTTCTCGCTTGCCGCATGGCTCACCTTTGCAACCCTGCTGTGGGGACATAAAGTACGTGGCTGGCGAGGAAAAACTGCCATTCGCTGGACACTCTGGGGTTTTGCACTGCTATTCCTGGCCTATATTGGCAGTCATTTCGTCCTGGAGGTCCTCCTCCATCGTCAAGCCTGATCGAGACACTCTGATATACCGTGGAAGATATCCCCATATCCTGGCTCTTTGCCGCACTGATCGCCTGCCTGTTTCTATCCGCCTTTTTTTCGGCCTCGGAAACAGCCATGATGTCCCTGAATCGCTACAAGCTTAACAGCCACGCTCGGTCGGGCAATCGCATGGCGATGCGTACCCGAAAGCTGATCCAGCAAACCGACCGCTTACTGGGTGTGTTACTGCTAGGCAACACACTGTTCAACACACTGTCTGCCACGCTCTCCACCTTACTCTCAGCAAGGCTGTTTGCTGGCAATGAGCTGGCACTGGCCATCGCCACCCTGATCGTAGGTTTTGCGATCCTGGTCGTCGCAGAAGCCGCACCGAAGGTCATCGCAGCAGCGCATGCGCAGCGCTTTTCCTACATTGCAAGCTACCCACTCAGCCTGATCCTCACGATTACCTATCCTGCCGTCTGGTTCGTCAACCTGTTCGTCCAGGGCATTTTACGGGCATTTCGCATCAAGACCAGTAAAGAAGGCGAGCACCTGACGCTTTCGAGAGAAGAATTGCGCATGCTTGTACTGGATGCGGGCGGCATGATGCCGCAAAAGAACCATAGCGTGCTCGTAAACACCTTCGAGCTCGATCAGTTCACAGTAGAAGATGTAATGACGCCTCGTAACTTAATTGAGGCCATTGATCTATCATCCCCCATTGAGACAATCCGCGACCAGCTCACGAGTTGCCACCATACCCGCCTCCCCGTCTATCGTGACAATACCGACACCATCATCGGCATTCTGCATGTCAAACGCTTATTGCATCACGGAATCGAGACCTTAAGCCACGAGTCGTTTCCTGATTTACTGAGAGAGCCCTATTTCGTACCTGCCGGAACACCACTATTCACCCAGCTTCAGGCATTCCAGGAAAGCCAGCGACGCCTGGCTCTGGTTGTCGATGAGTACGGCGACCTGATCGGTCTCCTGACCCTTGAGGACATTCTGGAGCAACTCGTAGGCGAGTTCACCAGCACTACGCCCATGCACAAACAGATGGCACAGGCACAATCTGATGGCAGCACGATCATTGATGGTCAGATTAATCTTCGCGATCTCAATCGCAAACTGGGCACACAATTTCCGCTAGATGGTCCCAAAACACTCAATGGCTTGATTCTCGAGTATCTTGAATCCATACCCGAAAGTGCCACCTGCATTCAGGCATATGGTCAGCGGATGGAAATCATGCAAACACATGACCGCCAGATTCGCAGCGTGCGGCTCTATGCATGAATTACAACCGGATCTCATGACATTGGCAATTTGCTTTACAATGCGAGCAGCGTAAAGGCATCATGCTTTACCCAACCTCGGTAGCTCGTCGGTTGCAAATTAGTTTATTGGTAACGCTCAACTGCGGCAGGTCTTAGTATGTCTCAAGCACCCCGATCCGGTATGGCTCGCGCACTCATTCAACAGGAATTGTTGAGTGAGCCCGAAGTCGAGGCAATTCAGAATAAAGCACAGACAGAAAATCTAGGCTTCGCTCAAGCAGTCATTGCATCCAAAAAACTATCCAGCAACCAGCTTGCCGAGTTCGCATCTACGACGTTTGGCTATCCACTACTGGATCTCGATCGCTTCGAAACGTCCTACGTTCCTAAGAATGTACTGAATTCGAAGATCATACAAAGCCGGCGTATTGCTCCCCTTTTCAAGCGGGGCACCAAGCTTTTTGTCGCCTCATCCGATCCAACCGACCTCCAGGCCATTGAAGAAGCCAAATTCCAGACCGGCATGATGATCGACATCGTGGTTGTCGACGATGCCAAGCTGGGCAAATTCATCGAAAAGCTGGGTAATGACTCCGTTGAGAAAATCAACGAGCTTTCGGTGGATCAGGATGATCTCGCTCTGGATATGGACGGCGGGGAGACTGAAGCAGAGGTCACCACGGTCGAAGTGGATGATGCCCCTGTTGTTCGTTACATCCAGAAAATTCTGATGGATGCGATCAACGGCGGAGCCTCTGATATCCACTTTGAACCCTACGAAAAATTCTACCGTATACGCTACCGTATTGACGGCGTATTGCGTGAAGTAGCTCAACCGCCTCTGGCAATCAAAGAGAAAATCGCGTCACGGATCAAAGTGATTTCCAAACTGGACATTTCCGAACGACGCGTCCCTCAGGATGGTCGGATGAAGCTGGTGCTGTCAAAGACCCGCGCAATCGATTTCCGCGTATCAACCCTGCCGACGCTGTTTGGTGAAAAAATCTGTATGCGGATTCTCGACCCAAGCTCCGCC
The DNA here is from genome assembly GCA_019084025.1 of Burkholderiaceae bacterium DAT-1. NCBI lineage: Bacteria > Pseudomonadati > Pseudomonadota > Betaproteobacteria > Burkholderiales > Burkholderiaceae > Burkholderiaceae bacterium DAT-1. Next base: position 193,503 of record JAHRBI010000002.1, on the reverse strand, counting down.
ACGCTGGGTATTGATGCGCTTGGCTATGAGCCTGAACAGAAAAAAGCGCTGCTTGATGCGATTCACCGGCCTTACGGCATGGTGCTGGTGACGGGACCGACAGGCTCGGGCAAAACCGTGTCCCTGTACACCTGCCTGAACATTCTAAATGAACCTGGCATTAACATTTCTACCGCAGAAGATCCTGCAGAAATCAACTTGCCGGGCATTAACCAGGTGAACGTGAATGACAAGGCAGGGTTGACCTTCGCCGCCGCCCTGAAGTCATTCCTGCGTCAGGATCCCGACATCATCATGGTGGGTGAAATCCGGGATCTGGAAACTGCAGATATCTCGATCAAAGCCGCACAAACCGGCCACATGGTGTTTTCCACATTGCACACAAACGATGCACCGGCCACGCTGTCGCGCATGCTGAATATGGGGATTGCACCATTCAATATCGCTTCATCTGTTATTCTGATTACAGGACAGCGCCTCGCCAGACGCTTATGCAGCCACTGCAAACGCCCGGTCAACATTCCCCGGGAAGCGCTGCTGAAGGCAGGCTTTCTGGAGCACGAGCTTGATGGCAGCTGGCAGCCTTACGGTCCGCACACAGATGGCTGCGATACCTGCAAGGGCACGGGATATAAAGGGCGTGTCGGTATTTATCAGGTCATGCCGATTAGCGAGGAAATGCAGCGAATTATTATGCGTCAAGGCACATCCATTGATATCGCCGACCAAGCAAAACGCGAAGGCATCAAGGACCTTCGGCAATCCGGTTTGCTTAAGGTCAAACAAGGCATGACCTCATTGGAAGAAGTAGAAGCCGTCACCAACGAATAAGGACAGGCGAGTTCCCGCCAAACTCGTCAGGAGCAATTAAGCACATGGCAGCTGAAAAGAAAGTTAAAGTCAAAGAATACACCTTCAGCTGGGAAGGTCGTGACCGAGCCGGTAAAACGGTGAAGGGAGAAATGCGCAGCACTGGGGACGCGGTTGTTAAAGCCACGTTGCGTCGCCAGGGTATCACGGTTACCAAAACCAAACGGCAATCTATCTCCACCAGCCGAAAGGTAACAGAAAAAGATTTGGCACTCTTTACGCGCCAGCTTGCCACCATGATGCGATCAGGTGTCCCCTTATTGCAGGCATTTGATATCGTTGCAAAAGGCCATGCCAACCCAGCCGTAAGCAAACTTTTGCAGGAAATTAAGAGTGATGTTGAAACCGGCTCAAGCCTCACTCAGGCCTTCCGCCGCCACCCCATGTATTTTGATCAGCTGTATTGCAACCTGGTACAAGCCGGGGAGCAAGCGGGTATTCTGGATACACTGCTTGACCGCCTGGCGAGCTACAAGGAAAAAATCCTCGCCATTAAGGGGAAGATTAAGTCCGCATTGTTTTATCCAACTGCAATCATCGTGGCGGCAGCGGTTGTTGTGTCAATCATTCTGATTTTTGTGATCCCGACATTCAAGGAGCTCTTTGCTGGATTCGGTGCAGCCCTGCCGGGACCAACCCAGTTGGTGATCGATTTGTCAGACCTTCTGATTGCCTACTGGTGGTTGATCTTTGGCAGTCTGGGGGGGGCAATCTACGCCTTCATTCAGGCAAAGAAGCGCTCCAAGCCCTTTCAAATTGCGCTTGATCGGACCGCGCTTAAGGTGCCAGTGATTGGCCCTATCCTGCAAAAAGCCACCATTGCACGCTGGACACGCACGATGTCGACCATGTTTGCAGCAGGCGTCCCACTCGTAGAAGCACTTGACTCAGTCGCCGGTGCCGCCGGCAATGTGATTTACTTCGATGCTACCCGCAAGATCCAGCAAGAAGTATCAACGGGTACGAGCCTGACGATTTCAATGCAATCATCGGACGTATTCCCAAACATGGTGATTCAGATGGTGTCTATTGGCGAGGAATCCGGCTCGCTTGATTCCATGCTCAGCAAAATCGCCGACTTCTACGAGCAGGAAGTGGACGATGCAGTTGACGCCATGACGTCTTTGATGGAGCCCTTGATCATGATGGTTCTGGGTCCGATTATTGGTGGTTTGATTGTTGCCATGTACCTGCCTATCTTCAAGATGGGCGCCGCAATTGGGGGTTGATGTGCTGCCGGATTTTTACTCAATGCAGCTTGCTGCAACGCTGCATCCGGTGGCATTCATCGGTTTTATCTTTGTACTCGGCCTGGTGGTCGGCAGCTTTCTAAACGTGGTGATCTATCGATTACCCAAAATGATTGAAACCGGCTTTCGCTATGAATGCGCGTATATGGATGATGAAAATACGCCCGCACCACCTCGTTTTAATTTAGCCAAGCCCGATTCAACCTGTCCTTGTTGCGGCACGCTTATTCGCGGATACGACAATATTCCTGTTCTGTCATGGGTGATATTGGGTGGCAAGTGCCGGGCATGCAAAGCCCCGATTTCCATACGCTATCCTGCTATCGAATGCATGACGGGCGTATTGAGCGCTTTAATTGCATGGCGCTATGGATTTTCTGCGCAAACGCTAGGCGGGCTTCTATTGATGTGGCCTTTAATGGCGCTCTTCTGGATCGACGCCGATACTCAGCTGCTGCCAGACGACATCACCCTCCCACTGGTCTGGCTTGGACTTATTTTCAATATCAATGGCACATTTACGTCACTCACGCATGCGGTCATTGGCGCAATTGCCGGTTACATGACATTGTGGACAGTGTATTGGGTTCACCATTTACTGACGGGGCGCGAGGGGATGGGCTATGGCGACTTCAAGCTCTTGGCCGCTATTGGCGCTTGGTTTGGCTGGATGGCTCTACCACAGGTGATTCTGCTCTCGTCAGTGACAGGCGCCATACTGGGCATTATCTTAATGCTTGGCGAGAAGCTTGGATGGCAAACGCGATTACCTTTCGGCCCCTACCTCGCACTCGCTGCAATCTGCACCCTATTTGAACCACATCTTCCTCTGATTCCGAGCGCATACGCATGAAGTCGCCACTTGTGATTGGACTGACAGGCGGCATTGGCTCGGGCAAGACCCAGGTATCCAATCAACTTGCGGCACTTGGTGCACATATTGTGGATACAGATGTCATTTCACACACCTTATGTGCTCCCGACCAACCAGGCAACACTGCCATTCGTCAAGCTTTTGGATCCGAGTATTTCCATGCCGATGGCACGCTTGATAGGGATCGTTTGCGCGAACTGGTTTTTAAGCACCCCGATAAACGGAAGATACTCGAAGCAGCCCTGCACCCGCTCATTAGAGATGAGGCTGCAGCGCAACTACTGCAGCCCCCCGCAGACGCACCATACAGTGTGCTTGTCGTTCCGCTCATGAACCAGGCCACACAGCTGCGTGAAATGTGCAATCGAATCCTTGTGGTGGATTGCGATGAAGAAACGCAAATCCAACGCGTGCAAAAGCGCAGTCACCTGTCTCGCCAACAGGTTGAGTCGATTCTCGCCACACAGGCAAAACGTCACGAGCGACTCGCCATTGCGGATGACATCATCAGCAATGATGGCGAAATGGCAGCACTAATTACCCAAATTGTCACGCTTCATCAGTATTTTGTGGCAATCAGTGCAGCAAAGCAGCAAATTTAGCGAATCATCAATTGTCAAAGCTGGTCGAATCCGCGAAAATTGGGAGATTAGGCAAATCAGGCCACCGCCATCGTGACCAGCTACGAATTTCCGATCACCGAACGCATCCGTACTCTGTTGCGTCTAGAAGACCTTTATGATCGGGTCGGCTATTTCTTGGATAGCGATGTTGCGCTTGATCATCAGGCTGCGTTGCTTATCATGTTTGAAATCATGGAAGTTGCCGGGCGCGCAGATCTAAAAAGCGATTTGATCCAGGAACTGGAGCGACAGCGCGTCACGCTGGAAGCGCTCCGCGATAACCCTCAAATTTCTGAAGATGCCTTGAACAAGGTGTTAGGTGATATAGAGTTCACTCATGCCAGTTTGCTGGAAAGCACAGGCAAATTTGCGCACCACCTGCGCGAAAATGAATGGTTAATGGCCATCAAGCAACGTGCAGGCATCCCTGGCGGCATTTGTGAATTTGACCTGCCTTCCTATCACTACTGGCTCAAGCAACCGTCAGAAGTGCGCTTACATTCATTACACGCATGGCTTGAGCCCATGCAGCCTATCCGTCATGGCGTTGAAATTGTTCTGCGCATTTTGCGTGATAGCGCAAAATCATATAACTACACTGCCAAGGCCGGGATGTTTCAGCAAATGTCTGGTGGTAAGCAGGTTCAACTATTACGCGTTTCACTCTCCAGCGATCTAAACTGCGTACCCGAGTTATCCGCTAATAAATATGCGATTAATGTGCGTTTCGTTTACCCGGTACAGGGTAGCGAGCGCCCTCGACAATGCGAACGAGATATCGAATTCTCGCTCGCGTACTGCACGTTGTAATCAAGCAGTGTCCATCATGCGCACCATTCCCTGCCCGCATTGCAAAAAGGAGACACCTTTCTCTCCTAGCAATCCATATCGGCCATTTTGCTCCCCACAGTGCAAAACACATGATCTAGCAGCATGGGCTACCGATCAATACGTGGTTAGCACGCCAGTTCATGATGAGCAGCTTCTTCCACTTGCGGATGATCCTTCGTCCGATCGTCACTGAATCGTAAAATCTTCACCGTGATGTAACCGCACTGTCACTTCAAATGTCTAACGTGTGATCAGATATAAACACGTGGAGACACACTGATGCTGCACAGCGAAGCTCGCCTGAATTCAGCCACCCGACGCGCATTATCGGTCTGCTTGGCCGCCAATCAAGAGCAGGTACGCGCAGCGCAGGCATTACGCTACCGCGTGTTTGCTGAGGAAATGGGGGCACATCTCAATGGCGAACCAGGCCTCGATCAGGACGAGTTCGATCCCTGGTGTGATCACCTACTGGTGATAGACGATGAAACCGGGGAGGTTGTCGGCACCTATCGCATTTTAACGCCACACAATGCGGCTCACACTGGTGGTCTCTACTCCGAAACCGAATTCGATTTGACACGTTTACATCATTTACGCAACCAGACGATCGAAGTTGGTCGTTCATGCGTTCATCCCGACTATCGCACCGGCGCAACCATTGCACTTCTATGGAATGGACTCGCCGAATACATGATCCGCGGGGGGTATGAATATCTGATTGGCTGCGCCAGTATTAGCATGAGCGACGGTGGTCATATGGCCGCAAGCATTTTCCGGGATCTCGCCCAGACCTATCTGGCACCCGCTGAATGGCGTGTCTTTCCCAAATGCCCATTGCCATTAGAAGCACTCGATAGCACCCGCACTGCGGAGGTACCACCTCTCATTCGCGGCTATATCCGAGCAGGAGCCTATATATGCGGCGATCCCGCATGGGATCCTGACTTCAATACGGCAGACTTATTTATCATGATGCCGATGTCCCGCATTCATCCTCGATTCTATAGGCACTTTGTAAAGGACATCGCAGCCTGATGATTCCGCACGATGTATATGCAGACGTATCGGCAGAGGCACAATCCGAGCTAAAATCACCCTTTGCTCCTGCCGATTTACCCATGAATGCCAACTGGTTCACGCAGACTGTGCGTCTGCTCAGGCTCACATTTCATTTAGTTAGCGGACTACTTCAAGTGAGCCTTCTGTTTCCGCGGTATGACAGCGTGAAACGCATGAATGCTGTACGGAAATGGTCGCTGAATCTTTTGAAGATTAATGGCATTCATGTCAATGTTCGGGGCGCCACGCCTCAGGCCCGAAGCTCAGGCATTCTACTTGTGGCCAATCACATATCATGGATTGATATTTTCGTTATGAATGCCGCATATCCTTCGCGCTTCGTAGCGAAGTCTGACGTTCGTCACTGGCCACTCATCGGATGGTTAAGCGCACATACAGGCACTTTGTTTATCAAACGCGAAAAGCGATCTGATACCGCCCGAGTCAATCAACAAATCGCAGAAGCATTAACAATCGGGGATTGCATTTCCATTTTTCCCGAAGGCAGCACCAGCGACGGCCGCAATCTGCTCACGTTTAATAGCAGTCTGTTCCAACCGGCCATTGATGCCGAAACGCTCATCGTGCCCGTATCCATCTCATACAAATACAGCGATGGGCGGCATGGAGACCATGTCGCATATATCGGCGACATGACCCTCATTGAATCCATTCTGAATATTGTGTCTACCAAACATACAGTAGCCGTTGTGGAATTTGGAGAGCCCGTGCCAACCGACCGGCGCCCGCGTCGAGAGATCGCAAAAATACTAGAGCAAACAGTAAGGGCACAACTTATTCGAAACCAGGGGGCATAGTTGAGTCTACACTCACAATTTCACCCGTCTCAACGCACCACCCGGTCAATGCCCTCCCCCACACACACCCTGTGTCTAGTGAAACGATGTCTTGTCGCATTTGCAACCCCAATGCAGACCAATGCCCAAACACCACCCTCCGGTTTAATGGCGTTTCGCGCGGAAAATCGAACCACGGGATGGCACCATCAGGGACATCGTTAGTCACACCCTTGTAGTCCATATTCAGTCGGCCATCAGGGCTCAGTACGCGCATACGGGTAAATACGTTTGTGACAAACCTAGATCGACGCTCACCCTCGAGTGTGTCGCACCAAATATCAGGTTCGTTGCCGTAAAGACTGTTCAGAAAGGAACGTGGATCGCTGGATGCAAGATGGTGCTCCAGTTCACCGGACAATCGCTTTGCCGTTTCCAGCGCCCATCCAGGCCATATACCCGCATGTACATACACATGCTGTCCATCATCAATCAATAGTGACTGATTCCGCAGCCAATGCAAAATCGTGGAATCTTTACCCTGCGAAATCACATCCGCAAAGGTATCCTTCCGCTTACTATCCACCACACCGAACGCAACCGCCAGCATATGCAGATCATGATTGCCAAGCACTACTCTCACGCAGTCTTCAAGCTTGCGCGCCCAATTAAGCACACGCAGTGAGTCAGGACCGCGATTCACCAGGTCGCCTAATAAAATGGCAGTATCGCGCCCCGGTTCAAATCCAATCTTGGACAACAGACTAGAAAGTTCGACAAAGCACCCCTGCACATCACCAATGGCATACGTAGCCATTCATACCTCGACTTGAAACAGATGAACTATCGCAAATAGCACAATCAACTATGCTGAACACAGGAGGCTTAGCATGATTGAAGAACCACTCAATGGACTCAACGCCTGGGTATCCTATTTATCAGTATGCGATATTCCAATGCTGCAATACACGCAAATAGAACTCAGCCGTTGTCAGAGTGAAATAGATGAGATCAGTATTGATAATATCTCAGATATTCTCTACCACGATGCACTGGCAATTTTACGTCTGAGTCGCCATGCGCAACACATTACCCCTCGCCATTTACAAAATGAAGTGACCACCGTTTCCAAATGCTTAATGATATCGGGATTGTTACCCTCGATCCGTATACTTACCAAATCGACATCCTTGGATCAACATTATCTGAAGAATTCATTTAGCACCACACATGCAAATGAACTGCTACAGAGAGCCTATCTCGCAGGTAGTTGTGCACAAGCATTGGCGGATAGACGGAATGATATCGACTCGCACGAAGTAAGAACAGCAGCTGTCCTGCATGACGTCGCAGAACTACTGATTGCCTGTTACGCCCCCAAAGTACTACATCGGGTTCATGAACTTCAAACAAATGATCGGATGTTACGCAGCAAAGTTGCGCAGAAGCGTGTTTTTGGCATCACATTTCAAGAACTCGAAATGGCACTCATCGAAGAATGGCGCCTACCCCGAATTCTCCAGCAGCTAATAGATTCCAGCAACGAAGCCAATCCCAGAGTCAGGACAGTCCGCTGGGCGACGAACGCTGCTAGACATTTAAGCACCGCCTGGAATGATGCAGCCCTGCCAGATGACTATAAGGAAGGAGCAGACATCGCCAACATATCGCCGGAGTCATGTGCTGACATGACTCGACACACCGCACTTCAAACAGCAAAAGACTGGCGCTGGTATAACGTCAGACCACCAGCAAGCACCCTACTTCAATATCCCGCATAACCTTGCTCATAACGCACAAATAATGCAAAAAGCCGACCCTAGGGTCGGCCTTTTAAAGCAATACTGCTTATTCGTCGGAAACTGCTACTGCGTCTTCCGGACGATCCACCAGTTCAACGTACGCCATTGGCGCATTGTCACCCTGACGGAAACCACATTTCAGAATGCGGATATAACCACCGTTACGCGCAGCGTAACGTGGGCCCAGCACGTCGAACAGCTTCAGCGTCAGTTCGCGATCACGAGTGCGGGAAAAGGCCAGACGCAGGTTTGCAACGCTACGCTCACGCTTTCCCAGCGTGATCAGAGGCTCTGCAACCTTACGCAGTTCTTTAGCCTTAGGCAGTGTGGTCTTGATGACTTCGTGCTTCAGCAGTGCGTTCGACAGATTTCTCAACATCGCAAGACGATGGCTCGTCGTACGATTGAGTTTGCGATTACCTTGACGGTGACGCATGATTTAGTCCTTTCGTTCAGGCCTGGATCACGGCTTTTCCAGACCAACCGGCGGCCAGTTTTCCAGCTTCATGCCGAGGGTCAGACCCTTAGAGGCCAGCACTTCCTTGATTTCATTCAAGGACTTGCGACCCAGATTAGGAGTCTTCAACAGCTCGGTCTCGGTACGCTGGATCAGGTCACCGATGTAGTAGATGTTTTCAGCCTTCAGACAGTTCGCAGAACGAACTGTCAGCTCCAGATCGTCGACCGGACGCAGCAGGATCGGATCAACCTGAGGCGCACGAGGTGCCTCTGGCTCAACCGTTGTACCCTTCAGATCCGCGAACACCGCCAGCTGTTCAACCAGTACACGCGCGGCATAACGAACGGCTTCTTCCGGATCGATCGAGCCATTGCTCTCAATATCGATAACCAGCTTATCCAGATCGGTACGCTGCTCAACACGCGCACTCTCCACTGCATAACTCACGCGACGAATCGGGCTGAAGGACGCATCCAGCATAATGCTGCCAATGGTACGTCCTTCTTCCTTGTTCACGCGGGAAACCGCCGGTTGGTAACCACGACCAGTGCCAACCTTGATTTCCATGGCGAGCTTACCGCCGGCGGACAGATTAGCAATGATGTGATCCGGGTTGACGATTTCTACGTCATGCGGGAGTTCGATATCACTCGCACGAACCGGGCCTTCACCAGCCTTGGTCAAAGCCAGTGTAGCCTCTTCACGACCGTGAAGCTTGAGCACAACACCCTTGAGGTTCAAAAGAATGTCAACGACATCCTCTTGAACACCGTCAAGTGCCGAGTACTCATGCAACACGCCTTCGATCTGCACTTCGGTCGGTGCGAAGCCAGGCATCGACGACAGCAAAATGCGGCGCAATGCGTTACCAAGCGTATGTCCGAAACCACGCTCGAACGGCTCCATCACGACACGTGCCTGCGTCGCGGACGACGCTTGAACATCAATGATTCGCGGTTTCAGCAAGTCATTAGCGTTGCTTTGCATAAATAATCGATCCCTTTATCGAAACAAGCGGCAATAGACGACGACGCAAACTATCCAAATTACTTGGAATAGAATTCAACGACGAGCTGCTCGTTCATGTCGCTGGACAGGTCGCTCCGTTCCGGAGTCGACTTGAAGGTGCCTTCCATTTTCTTGGAGTCAACACCAACCCAGCTCGGGAAGCCGATTTGCTCGGCGAGAGCCAGTGCTTCCGCAACGCGAACTTGCTTCTTAGACTTTTCACGAATAGCGACGATGTCACCCACCTTCACTTGGAAGGAAGGAATATTCACCACATTGCCATTCACCGTGATCGCCTTGTGGCTAACCAACTGACGTGCTTCCGCACGTGTGGAGCCAAAGCCCATACGGTATACGACGTTATCCAGACGCGACTCCAGCAGCTTCAACAGGTTTTCACCAGTCGAACCCTTGCGGCGAGCAGCTTCTTCAAAATAACGACGGAACTGACGCTCAAGCACGCCGTAAATACGGCGAATCTTTTGCTTTTCACGCAGTTGAACACCGTAGCCGGACAGACGGGGTGTCTTAGCACCGTGCTGACCAGGAGCAGTATCCAGTTTGCACTTGCTGTCCAAAGAACGACGGGCGCTCTTCAGGAACAGGTCAGTGCCCTCGCGACGTGCGAGTTTACATTTCGGTCCGATGTAACGTGCCATCTCGGGTCTCCGGAATTAAATACGACGCTTTTTAGGCGGACGACAACCGTTGTGCGGAACGGGGGTAACGTCGGCAATGCTGGTAATTTTGAAACCCAGCGCATTCAACGCACGCACAGCGGATTCCCGGCCTGGGCCCGGACCCTTGATTCGCACTTCGAGATTCTTTACACCGTATTCTTGGGCAACTTTACCAGCGTGCTCCGCAGCAACCTGTGCCGCGAATGGTGTACTCTTACGAGAGCCCTTGAAACCAGCACCGCCCGAGGTAGCCCAAGAAAGTGCATTCCCTTGGCGATCGGTGATGGTCACGATTGTGTTGTTAAAGGAAGCGTGAACATGCACGATACCTTCAGACACAACCTTTTTGACTTTCTTCCGTACACGCACTGTGTTTGCTTTAGCCATTATCAGTCCTTAGTAATACTTACTTCTTCGTACTAACCGACTTCTTCGGACCCTTGCGAGTACGAGCGTTAGTACGGGTACGCTGACCGCGTACCGGCAGTCCGCGGCGATGACGCAAGCCACGGTAGCAGCCAAGATCCATCAAGCGCTTGATATTCATGGTCACTTCGCGGCGGAGGTCACCCTCAACCGTGAATTTACCCACTTCTTCACGCAGCTTGTCCAGTTCAGTATCCGTGAGATCCTTGAACTTGCGATCTTCAGGAATACCAGCCGCAACACAGATGCTCTTTGCACGTGTACGACCGATACCAAAAATCGCTTGAAGACCAATCACGGCATGCTGATGATTGGGGATATTCACCCCAGCAATACGAGCCATGTCGTTACCCCAGTTTCTAAAAAGTGGCGGATTTTAACAGCAAGATTGAAAAACGGCAATGCCGTTTATCAACCTTGACGTTGCTTGTGCCGCGGGTCGGTACAGATCACGCGCAACACGCGGTTGCGGCGGATGATCTTGCAGTTGCGGCAGATTTTTTTGACCGAAGCTTGTACTCGCATCGCTCATATCCTTTCAAAAAACAGCATCACTTGGCGCGGAAGACAATTCGTGCCCGCGACAGGTCATAGGGAGTCATCTCGACTGTTACCTTGTCGCCAGGCAGAATCTTGATGTAGTGCATACGCATCTTTCCGGAAATGTGTCCCAAAACAATGTGACCATTTTCCAGTTTGACGCGAAATGTCGCGTTAGGAAGATTCTCAAGAACCTCCCCCAGCATTTGAATGACGTCTTCCTTTGCCATGTCTTTTCGTTCGTTTTAACTTGTCGGACGGAAGTATCAGCCCTTGAAGTTAGCTTTCTTCAGAAGGCTCTCATACTGATGCGAGAGCAGATATGACTGCACTTGCGCCATGAAATCCATGGTCACAACCACCACAATCAGTATGGACGTTCCACCAAAATTACCGATCGAGCTCCATTTGAGCAACAACAATTCAGGTATTAAACATACACCTGTAATGTAGAGTGCTCCAATCAGCGTCAAACGCAGGATGACACGCTCGATATACTTTGCTGTTTGCTCACCCGGACGAATGCCCGGAATGAACGCACCACTCTTTTTCAGGTTATCCGCTGTTTCCTTTGGATTAAAAACCAGTGCCGTATAGAAATAGCAGAAAAAGATAATGGCTGCTGCATACAACAAGATATACAAGGGCTCACCCGGGTGCAGCTTGTCACCGATTGCCTTGAGCCACGACAACTTGTCGGAGTTACCACCCCACGACAACACAGTTGCCGGGAATAGAATGATGCTCGAAGCAAAAATCGGAGGAATAACACCCGACATGTTCAACTTTAACGGCAGATGCGTTGCTTGACCTTGCATAATGCGATTGCCAACTTGGCGTTTTGCATAGTTCACCAGAACTTTGCGCTGACCGCGTTCGACAAAGACCACAGCAGCAATCAGCAAAACCGCGCCAACCGCCAGCCCAATTAGCAAGAGCGGCGACACTGCACCTGTGCTCTCAAGCTGCAACATGTTTGCAATCGACCCTGGCATACCGGAAGCAATCCCGGCATAAATCAGAATCGAAATGCCGTTACCCAACCCACGCTCAGTGATCTGCTCACCTAGCCACATCAAGAACATAGTGCCTGTCACGAGTGACACAATAGCAGTGAAGAAAAACTCCGCCTGCGGCACCAATACGAGATTGGGCTGATGATACAACATTGCAGCAACACCAAAGCTTTGCACTGTCGCAAGCGCGACGGTTGCATAGCGCGTGTATTGCGTAATCTTGCGCCGACCGGCTTCACCTTCTTTTTTCAGCTCTTTAAGAAATGGCAACATTTCTGAGGCCAATTGCAAAATAATAGAAGCTGAAATGTAAGGTGTGATACCGATTGCAAAGATCGACAATCGTTTTAGTGCACCACCCGAGAACATGTTAATCATGTTCACGAGGCCCGCCCCGGTCTTTTGACTATCAAAAAACCGGGCCAGTTCGTCCAGGTTCACACCAGGAACCGGGATATGCGCGCCAATACGATAAACGATCAGGGCACCGATCAGGAACCAGATACGCTTTTTAAGATCCGCAAACTTTGTTGCGGTACTAGCCATTGCTGGATTCGCCACAGTTGCGCCTTATCGCAATCGTTTTAGTCGGCCAGGCTGCCACCGGCTGCCTCGAGTGCAGCACGTGCACCCTTGGTCGCCAGTACGCCACGGAGTTTGACTGCCTTAGTCAGCTCGCCGGCCAGGATCAGCTTCACTGCCTTGGCAGTTTGCGGAACCAAACCAACTTGCTTCAGTACCAGCACGTCAGCTTCGTCTACCGGCAGTGCATTCAGATCACCGACGCGCAGTTCAACAGTGTTGCCTGCAGTCAGAGATTTGAAGCCACGCTTCGGAAGGCGGCGTTGTAAAGGCATTTGACCGCCTTCGAAACCAACCTTGTGGAAGCCACCTGCACGGGACTTTTGACCTTTGTGACCACGGCCACAGGTCTTGCCCAGACCGGAACCGATGCCGCGACCTACGCGCTTGGATGCATGCTTAGCACCTGCTGCAGGCTTAATGGTATTGAGTTCCATGATTACCCCTCAACTTTAACCAGGTAGTTGATCGCATTGATCATGCCACGGTTTGCAGGCGTATCCAGCACTTCAACGGTCTGGTTGATGCGCTTCAGGCCCAGGCCGCTTGCGCAGGCCTTATGAGCTTCGATACGACCGATCAGGCTCTTGACGAGCGTTACCTTGATACGTGCATCAGCCATTTGCCTCTACCCCCAGAATCTCTTCCACGGTCTTGCCGCGCTTGGCAGCAATCTCGGAGGCAGTGCGAAGCTTGGACAGACCGTCCAGTGTTGCACGCACAATGTTGTACGGATTGGTAGAGCCGTGGCACTTTGCCGAGATGTTGTGAACACCCATCACCTCGAACACTGCGCGCATCGGACCGCCTGCCTTGATACCAGTACCTTCAGGAGCCGGTTGCATCAAAACAGTTGTCGCGCCGTGCTTGCCCATCACTTTGTGCTGCACGGTACCATTACGCAGATGGATCTTGACCATCTTGCGACGGGCTTCTTCCATTGCTTTCTGTACGGCTACAGGCACTTCCTTGGACTTGCCCTTACCCATACCAACACCACCGTCACCATCACCAACTACGGTCAGTGCAGCGAAGCCGAGAATACGACCACCCTTCACAACCTTCGTTACGCGGTTGACGCTGATCATCTTCTCCCGCAGGCCATCGCCGCGATCTTCGATATCAGTCTTCGCCATTATTCAGACTCCAATTAGAACTCGAGGCCGTTTTCGCGGGCAGCTTCTGCCAGGGCCTGGATACGACCGTGGTAGTGGAAGCCGGAGCGGTCGAATGCTACTTGCTTAACGCCAGCAGCAACGGCCTTCTCAGCGATACGCTTGCCGATAATCGCAGCAGCAGCTTTATTGCCACCGTTAGCCAGTTCCTTGCGGACCTCAGGCTCCAGAGTCGACGCAAATGCCAGAACCTTGCTGGCAGTTTCGTCGATGATCTGGGCGTAGATATGGCTGTTGGAACGATGCACACTGAGGCGCACCATGTTCAGCGCCGCGATGCGAGCACGAGTTTTGCGGGCCCGGCGCAGGCGGATTTCCTTCTTGTCCATGATATTCAGCCTCGATTACTTCTTCTTGGTTTCCTTCAGGACCACAACCTCATCCGCATAACGGACACCCTTGCCCTTGTAAGGCTCTGGTGCACGGTAAGCGCGGATTTCGGCAGCAACCTGACCGATAACCTGCTTGTCAATTCCCTTCAGGATGATTTCGGTTTGGGACGGAGTCTCAACCTTAACACCTGCGGGCATCTTGTGGGCTACAGGATGGGAAAAACCAAGGGTCAGATTCAGCATCTCACCTGCAGCTTGAGCACGATAGCCCACGCCAACCAGGGTCAACTTGCGCTGGAAACCAACCGAAACACCAGTAACCATGTTATTCAGCAGAGCGCGCATCGTGCCGGACATGGCACGAGCGTGTTTGCTGGAGTCCTTGGCAGCGAAAACCAGGGCGTTGTTTTCAACCTTGATTTCAACTGCGCTATTCAGCGGACGCGATGCGGTGCCTTGTGGACCCTTGACGATGATTTCGTCAGCGGTCATTTTCACTTCAACACCAGCAGGAATCGCAACCGGATTCTTTGCTACGCGGGACATTGCTATATCTCCTTAGGCCACGAAGCAGATGACTTCGCCGCCAATGCCGCTTGCGCGAGCCTTGCGATCGGTCATCACGCCCTTAGACGTGGAAACGATGGAGATACCCAGGCCATTCATAACCTGAGGGATATCACCCACACCCTTGTAGATACGCAGACCAGGCTTCGACACGCGTTCAATGCGCTCGATAACCGGACGACCGGCGTAGTATTTCAATTCGATATCCAGCTGCGGCTTCTTGTCCGAACCAGTAACCGAAAATTGCTCGATATAACCTTCGTCCTTCAACACTTGGGCGATGGAAACCTTCAGCTTCGACGACGGCATCGAAACTGTAGGCTTATCAGCGCGTTGGGCGTTGCGGATACGTGTCAGCATATCGGCGATAGGATCATGCATGCTCATTCCTGATCTCCTTACCAGCTGGCCTTGACGACGCCCGGGATTTCGCCACGCAGAGCGATTTCACGGAGCTTGTTACGGCCAAGACCGAACTTGCGGAACACGCCACGCGGACGACCGGTGATCGAACAACGATTACGCTGACGAGTCGGGTTGGCGTTACGCGGCAGGGCTTGCAGCTTCAGACGGGCTGCAAAACGCTCTTCTTCGCTCAGATTCTGGTCATTGATGATTGCCACCAGAGCTGCACGCTTGGCAGCATACTTGGCAACCAGCTTTGCACGCTTTTCTTCGCGATTAATCAATGCGAGTTTTGCCATGGCAACCTCAATTCTTGAACGGGAACTTGAACGCGGCGAGCAGCGCACGGGCTTCTTCGTCGGTCTTCGCGGTGGTGGTGATGGTAATGTTCATACCACGCAGTGCGTCGATCTTATCGTATTCAATTTCCGGGAAAATGATCTGTTCTTTGATACCCATGTTGTAGTTACCACGGCCATCAAAGGACTTACCGGAAACGCCACGGAAGTCGCGAACGCGCGGCAGCGCAATCGTAACCAGACGATCCAGGAATTCGAACATACGTTCGCGACGCAGTGTCACCTTGCAACCAACCGGATAGCCATCACGAATCTTGAAGCCAGCAATGGACTTCTTCGACAGCGTAACAACAGGCTTTTGACCGGCGATCTTGGTCAGGTCGCCAACGGCGTGTTCCATGACCTTCTTGTCAGCAACCGCTTCACCAACACCCATGTTGATGGTGATCTTTTCGATGCGCGGAACTTCCATCACCGACTTGTAGCCAAACTTTTCAGTCAGCTGCGGGACAACTGTTTCTTTGTAGAAATCTTGCAGACGTGCCATTTTCTACCCCTTAGCCCCCAACCACTTCGCCGTTCGACTTGAACACGCGAACCTTCTTGCCATCGTCAAGCAACTTGAAGCCGACACGGTCAGCCTTCTGAGTAGCCGGATTAAAGAGGGCAATGTTGGAAACGTGGATCGGCATGGTCTTGTCAACGATACCACCAGCAACACCACGAACCGGATTCGGCTTTTGGTGCTTCTTGGCAACATTCACGCCTTCGACCACAACTTTGTCATTTGTCAGGACCTGCAGCACGGTACCGCGCTTGCCAGCATCCTTACCGGTGATGACGACAACCTCATCGCCTTTACGGATCTTGTTCATGCAGGGCTCCTTACAGCACTTCCGGTGCCAAAGACACGATCTTCATGAAGCGCTCGGTACGCAATTCACGCGTAACCGGCCCGAAGATACGGGTACCAATTGGCTCGAGCTTGTTGTTGAGCAACACAGCTGCGTTACCGTCGAACTTGACCAGCGAACCATCCGGACGACGAACTCCCTTGGCGGTGCGAACGACGACGGCATTGTAGACGTCACCCTTCTTCACACGACCGCGTGGCGCGGCTTCCTTGATGCTGACCTTGATGATGTCGCCAACCGAGGCATAGCGACGCTTGGAGCCACCGAGAACCTTGATGCACATAACCGACTTTGCACCAGTGTTATCAGCAACCTCAAGCTTAGATTGCATTTGAATCATTGAAGATACTCCAACTTAACCCGTATCCCCGCATCTCTGCGGTGCCGCAGCAAAGCGGCTCAACGGCCAGTTTTGGACCCCGAGGGGGATAAAAACACCCACAACTTGACCCCCGAAGGACCCAAGGTAAGGATGAAAAAAAAGCATTCTACGCAGGGCAGAATGCTTTTGCAACTTCTTTTTGAAAAAATCGAGTTAAATTCAATAGTTAGAAGTCAACCCGACTTTTCAAACTTAGGCTGTGCGTGCCTTTTCGATCAGTGCAGTTACAGTCCAGGACTTGGTCTTGGACAGCGGACGGCACTCTTCGATGGTCACAACATCGCCTTCGCCGTAGGCGTTAGCTTCGTCGTGCGCATGATACTTCTTGGACAGACGGATGATCTTGCCGTAGAGCGGATGCTTAACCTTACGCTCGACCAGCACGGTCACAGTCTTGTCCATCTTGTTGCTGACCACGCGACCGGTCAGCGTACGCTTCAGTTTGGTTTCGGTCATGATTACGCTGCCTTCTGAGCGATGATGGTCCGAACGCGCGCGATATCGCGGCGAACGCGCTTGATTTCACTGGTATTGCCCAGTTGCTGGGTAGCCAGTTGCATGCGCAGACCAAATTGAGCCTTCAGCAGCGAGAGCAGCTCAGCATTGAGCTCCTCAACCGATTTGTTACGCAGATCGCTTGCCTTCATGTTACTGCCCCACATGTCGAGTCACGAAAGTCGTCGCCAGCGGCAGCTTAGCTGCAGCCAGACGGAACGCTTCGCGAGCGATGGTTTCGTCCACGCCATCCATCTCGTACAGGACCTTGCCTGGCTGGATTTCGGCGACGTAGTAGTCCGGACTACCCTTACCGTTACCCATACGGACTTCGGCAGGCTTGGAGGAGATCGGCTTGTCCGGGAACACGCGAATCCACACGCGACCACCACGCTTGATATAGCGGGTCATTGCGCGACGGGCAGCTTCGATTTGACGAGCGGTCAAACGGCCACGGCCAATGGCCTTCAGACCCCACTCACCAAAGCTCACCTTGTTACCGCGAGTAGCGATACCGGTGTTACGGCCCTTCTGCTGTTTGCGATACTTGAGTCTAGTTGGCTGCAGCATTTCGAGCCCCCTTTCGCGGCTTGCGTTCGGTTTGTTCCGGCACGACAGCAGCTTGCTCGCCAGCCTTCACTTCACCCTTGTACACCCACACCTTGATACCGATGATACCGTATGTGGTTTCGGCTTCGGATGTTGCGTAGTCGATGTCAGCACGCAGGGTGTGCAGCGGCACACGGCCTTCGCGGTACCATTCGGTACGTGCAATTTCGATACCATTCAGACGGCCGGAAGCCATAATCTTGATACCTTGCGCGCCCAGACGCATCGCGTTTTGCATGGCGCGCTTCATGGCACGACGGAACATCACGCGCTTTTCCAGCTGAGCAGCGATGGAATCACCGATCACCTTGGCATCGATTTCCGGCTTGCGGATTTCTTCGATGTTGATGTGCACAGGCACACCCAGCATCTTCACGAGCTGCTGTTTCAGCAGTTCGATATCCTCACCCTTCTTGCCAATCACAACGCCCGGACGAGCACTGTGAATGGTGATGCGAGCGTTCTTTGCCGGACGCTCGATCACGATGCGACCAACGGAGGCATGCGCCAACTTTTTACTCAGAAACTCACGGACTTTGATGTCTTCCGACAGCATAGTCGCAAAATTGCGGCTGCTGGCGTACCACTTCGAAGCCCAGTTCTTGTTCACTGCAAGACGGAATCCCGTCGGATGAATTTTCTGGCCCATATTATCCTCACTCGCCCACGGTCAGGGTGATGTGGCAGGTTTGCTTCTCGATGCGATTGCCGCGGCCCTTGGCACGTGCGGAGAAACGCTTCAGGGAAGTACCCTTGTCCACATAAATGGTCGTCACCTTGAGGGCGTCGATATCGGCGCCATCGTTGTGCTCAGCATTGGCAATTGCCGACAGCAGAAGCTTCTTGATGATGACCGCGCCCTTTTTGGGGCTGAAGGTCAGGATGTTCACGGCTTGCTCGACCGGCTTGCCACGCACGAGGTCTGCAACCAGACGTGCCTTTTGAGCCGAAATACGAGCGCCATTCAGAATTGCGGATGTTTGCATCGCGAATTACCTCTTGGCTTTCTTGTCGGCAGCGTGACCCTTGAACGTACGGGTCAGCGAGAATTCGCCGAGCTTGTGACCAACCATGTTCTCGTTAACGTAGACGGGAACATGCTGCTTGCCGTTATGCACAGCAATGGTAAGACCCACGAAATCCGGCAGAACTGTCGAACGACGCGACCAGGTCTTGATCGGACGCTTGTCATTGGTAGCGCGCACTGTCTCAATCTTTTTGAGCAGGTGAGCGTCGACAAACGGGCCTTTTTTAATGGAACGAGCCATGTCTAATTACCCCTTATTCGAGAAGCGACGACGCACGATCATGTTGCTGGTGCGCTTGTTGCTACGCGTACGGTAACCCTTAGTCGGGGTACCCCACGGGCTCACCGGCACACGACCTTCACCAGTCTTACCTTCACCACCACCATGCGGGTGATCGATCGGGTTCATGGCAGTACCGCGGACGGTCGGACGAATACCACGCCAGCGGTTGGCACCGGCCTTACCGATCTTGCGCAGATTGTGCTCTTCGTTACCGACTTCACCGATAGTGGCGCGGCAATCAACGTGAACCTTGCGGATTTCACCAGAGCGCAGACGCAGCTGAGCATATGCACCTTCACGAGCGAGCAACTGAACGGAAGCACCAGCGGAACGAGCCAGCTGAGCACCCTTACCAGGCTTCATCTCGATACAGTGGATGGTGGAACCAACCGGAATGTTGCGCAGCGGCAGGGCGTTACCAGCCTTGATCGGCGCTTCGGAACCGCTCACCACTTGCGCGCCGACCTTCAGGCCACGCGGAGCGATGATGTAGCGACGTTCGCCATCTGCATAAACCAGCAGAGCGATGTGTGCAGTACGGTTCGGGTCGTACTCGATGCGTTCCACGGTGGCGGTGATGCCATCCTTGTTACGCAGGAAATCTACGACACGGTAGTGTTGCTTGTGGCCACCGCCCTTATGACGGGTAGTGATCACACCGCGGTTGTTACGACCAGCGGTTTTGCTTTGCGCTTCGACCAGCGGAGCGTACGGACGGCCCTTGTACAGGTCAGGGTTTACAACCTTGACCAGACCACGACGGCCTGCAGAAGTTGGTTTGACTTTTACCAGCATCGTCGTTCCCCTTAGTTGCCAGCCTGGAGGTCAATTTCTTGACCCGGCTTGAGAGCGATGTAAGCCTTCTTCCAGCCCTTGCGCCAACCGGTAGAACGACCGAAACGCTTTTGTTTCGGCTTCACGTTGGTCACTTGAACGGAATCAACCTGCACCTTGAAGAGCAGCTCGACCGCAGCCTTGATTTCTGCCTTGGTGGCATCAGTCACGACGCGGAACACCACTTGCTCGTTCTTGTCGGCAACGAAGGTGCTCTTTTCCGAAATAACGGGCGCCAGGATAACCTGGAGCAAACGTTCCTGATTCACTTGATTCATGCCAGCAACTCCTCGATCTGCTTCAGCGCTTCACGGGTCACGAGCACTTTATTGAAGCGCACCAGCGACACCGGATCAGCCTGGGACGGCTCGAGCACGAGCACGTTAGGCAGGTTACGGGAAGCCAGGTAGAGATTTTCGTCCAGCTTGTCGGTCACGATCAGCGTACGACCTGCGAAACCGAAACCAGCCAGTTGCTGAGCAAAAGCCTTGGTCTTCGGGGTTTCAACAGTGAAGCTATCCACAACCAGCAGACGCTCTTCACGAACCAGCTTGGACAGAATGGTTGCCACGCCAGCACGGTACATCTTGCGATTGACCTTGTGGCTGAAGTTTTCGTCCGGGCTGCTCGGGAAAATCTTACCACCGCCACGACGGATCGGATTAGCGATGGAACCCGAACGCGCATTACCGGTGCCCTTTTGGCGGTACAGCTTGCGTGTTGAGTGCTTCACATCACCGCGATCCTTCTGGGCGCGATTGCCGCTACGGGCATTCGCCAGATAGGCGGTAACAACTTGATGAACCAGTGCTTCGTTGTATTCGCGACCGAACAGTGCGTCGGATGCGGTCACACTGGCAGCGGCCTGACCGCTTGCATTGATGACTTTAAGTTCCATTACGCACCTGCCTTCACTGCGGGACGAACCACCACGTCATTGCCCTTGGAGCCAGGAACGGCACCCTTGACCAACAACAGACCACGCTCAGCATCAACACGAACCACTTCCAGATTCTGGGTGGTGCGCTTGACGTTACCGAGCTGACCGGCCATGCGCTTACCCGGGAAAACACGACCCGGATCTTGTGCCATACCGATAGAACCCGGAGCGTTGTGCGACACGGAGTTACCGTGGGAGGCGCGCTGCGAGGAGAAGTTGTGACGCTTGATCGCACCGGAGAAACCCTTACCTTGGGAGGTACCGGTCACATCGACCAGTTGACCCACGGTGAAGATCTCAACAGAGATCGATGCGCCCGGCTGGAACTTGGCCAGCTCTTCAGCAGTCAATGCGAACTCATGCAGACCACGACCGGCTTCAACGCCAGCCTTGGAGAAATGTCCAGCCTCAGCCTTGTTCACGCGGCTTGCACGGCGATCGCCGTAAGTCACTTGAACGGCAGTATAGCCATCGACATCTTGAGTCTTGATTTGCGTAACGCGGTTAGCAGACAGATCCAGCACGGTCACAGGGATGGAAGCACCATCTTCTGCGAAAACGCGGGTCATGCCTACCTTGCGTCCGACAAGTCCTAAGCTCATCGTTCTTTCCTTTCAAAGGGCCGGCTACGATTGGCCGGCATACCTGAATACGCCACCTGCGAACGCTCAAAAGCGCTTACAGACGCGATTTCGAGGCACACAAAGTAAAACGCGGGCTACGCCAATAACAGCGTAGCCCGCGAGTATAACGCAACGTATTGAATTACTGCAAGAAAATTATTGCAGCTTGATCTCTACGTCAACGCCAGCCGGCAGATCCAGCTTCATCAGTGCATCAACGGTCTTGTCGGTAGGATCGACAATGTCCATCAGACGCAGATGGGTACGGATTTCCAGCTGATCGCGAGAAGTCTTGTTCACGTGCGGCGAACGCAGAATGTCAAAGCGTTCGATCTTGGTCGGAAGCGGAACCGGACCCTTCACCACAGCGCCAGTGCGCTTGGCGGTATCAACGATTTCTTGTGCCGAACGGTCGATCAGGGCGTAATCATAAGCCTTGAGGCGGATACGGATCTTTTGGTTTTGCATGATGCTTCCTTGAAAGAGCAAGGCAGATTGACTCTGCCGAGGTTAAAGAGCAAAAACTGGTCGGGCATTATACCCGACCAGCTTTAAATCACCAATTACTCGATGACCTTGGCAACCACACCGGCGCCAACAGTACGACCACCTTCGCGGATAGCGAAGCGCAGACCTTGTTCCATAGCGATCGGAGCGATCAGGGAAACAACCACTTCAACGTTGTCGCCTGGCATCACCATTTCGGTGCCGGCCGGCAGTTCAACTGCACCAGTCACGTCAGTGGTACGGAAGTAGAACTGCGGACGATAGCCGTTGAAGAACGGGGTGTGACGACCACCTTCATCCTTGCTCAGCACGTACACGGAACCAGCAAACTTGGTGTGCGGTGTGATCGAACCCGGCTTGGCCAGAACTTGACCACGCTCAACGTCTTCACGCTTTGTACCGCGCAGCAGCGCGCCGATGTTGTCACCAGCTTGACCTTGATCCAGCAGCTTGCGGAACATTTCCACACCGGTACAAGTGGTCTTGACGGTCGGCTTG
Organism: Burkholderiaceae bacterium DAT-1; assembly: GCA_019084025.1. Classification (NCBI taxonomy): domain Bacteria; kingdom Pseudomonadati; phylum Pseudomonadota; class Betaproteobacteria; order Burkholderiales; family Burkholderiaceae; species Burkholderiaceae bacterium DAT-1. The sequence goes on along the minus strand of JAHRBI010000002.1, from coordinate 170,792 downwards.
ATACCAACGATTTCAATTTCTTCGCCGACCTTGACGATACCGCGCTCAACGCGACCGGTCACCACGGTGCCACGACCAGAGATCGAGAATACGTCTTCAACCGGCATCAGGAACGCGCCATCAACAGCACGCTCCGGTGTCGGGATGTAGCTGTCCAGTGCTTCCGCCAGACGGAAGATAGCCGGTTCGCCGATTTCGGACTGGTCGCCTTCCAGGGCCTTCAGTGCGGAACCCTTGATGATCGGCAGGTCGTCACCCGGGAAGTCGTACTTGGACAGAAGTTCGCGAACTTCCATTTCCACCAGTTCGAGCAACTCGGCATCATCAACCATGTCAGCCTTGTTCATGAACACGATGATGTAAGGCACGCCAACCTGACGAGCCAACAGGATGTGTTCACGTGTTTGCGGCATAGGACCGTCAGCGGAGGACACAACCAGGATCGCGCCATCCATCTGGGCTGCACCGGTAATCATGTTCTTCACGTAGTCAGCGTGACCTGGGCAGTCAACGTGAGCGTAGTGACGGTTTTCGGTTTCGTATTCAACGTGAGCGGTATTAATGGTAATACCACGAGCCTTTTCTTCAGGCGCGCTGTCGATCTGGTCGTAACCCTTGGCTTCGCCACCGAACTTCTTGGACAGAATGGTAGTGATAGCTGCGGTCAGAGTGGTCTTACCGTGGTCAACGTGGCCAATGGTACCAACGTTTACGTGCGGCTTTGTCCGTTCGAACTTTTCTTTTGCCATGTTTGCAAATTCCTAAGTTAACAGTGTTTGTCTGAATTCAAGTAATGGCCGGACATGCCGTCCGGCCACTAAAATTACTTCTTGTTGATGATCGCATCAGCAACGTTGCGCGGCGCTTCGGAATAGTGCTTGAACTCCATGGAGTACGTAGCACGACCTTGCGACATCGAACGCAGCGTAGTCGAATAACCGAACATTTCCGACAGCGGAACTTCGGCCTTGATCATCTTGCCGCCAGCAGGGTTGTCATCCATCCCTTGCAACATACCGCGACGGGACGAAATATCGCCCATGATGTCGCCCATATAGTCTTCCGGCGTTTCGATTTCCACAGCCATCATCGGTTCCAGAATCACCGGACCTGCACGACGCATCGCTTCCTTGAATGCCAGCGAGCCAGCCAATTCAAACGCGATTTGCGACGAGTCAACGTCATGGTAGGAACCGAAGGTCAGGTGAACGGTCACATCCACCACCGGGAAGCCAGCCAGCACACCAGCCTTCAGTGTGTTCTGGATACCCTTGTCCACCGACGGGATGAATTCACGCGGAATGGTACCGCCCTTGATTTCATCCAGGAACTTGTAGCCCTTGCCTTCGCCGGACGGTTCGAGCGTGATCACGCAGTGACCGTACTGACCCTTACCACCAGACTGCTTGGCATGCTTACCTTCCACATCGGCAGCAACCTTGGTAATGGTTTCGCGGTATGCCACTTGCGGGGCGCCCACGTTCGCTTCCACGCCAAATTCGCGCTTCATGCGATCAACCAGAATTTCCAGGTGCAACTCACCCATGCCGGACATAATTGTCTGGCCGGTTTCTTCGTCGGTACGTACGCGGAAGGACGGATCTTCCTTGGCCAGACGGCCCAGAGCGATACCCATCTTTTCCTGGTCGGCCTTGGTCTTCGGCTCAACAGCAACCGAAATCACCGGCTCAGGGAACACCATGCGCTCCAGAATCACAACATTGTCTGGCGAGCACAGGGTTTCACCGGTGGTGACATCCTTCAGACCGATACCTGCAGCGATATCGCCTGCGCGCACTTCGTCAATTTCTTGACGATCGTTTGCGTGCATCTGAACGATACGGCCCATACGCTCCTTCTTACCCTTCACCGCATTCATCACGGTGTCGCCGGAATTCACGACGCCAGAGTAAACACGGAAGAAGGTCAGCTGACCGACATACGGGTCATTCATCAGCTTAAAGGCCAGAGCGGAGAACGGTGCGGTATCCGATGCTTCACGGGTAACCGGCTGCTCGCGATCATCCACACCCTTGACTGGCGGAATGTCCACTGGCGAAGGCAGGAAGTCGATCACGGCGTCGAGCATACGCTGAACACCCTTGTTCTTGAACGCAGTACCACACAGCATCGGCTGAATTTCACAGGCGATGGTGCGCTGGCGCAGGGCATTCACGATCTCAGCTTCGCTCAGATCACCCTCTTCCAGGTACTTGTTCATCAGGTCTTCAGACGATTCGGCAGCAGCCTCAACCATCTTTTCACGCCACTCAGTAGCGACAGCCTGCAGTTCAGCCGGGATTTCGCGGTATTCGAACTTCATACCTTGCGAAGCTTCATCCCAGAAGATAGCCTGCATCTTCAACAGATCGACCACGCCTTCGAAGCCATCTTCTGCACCGATAGGAATCACCACCGGAACAGGATTAGCCTTCAGGCGCGTACGCAGTTGCTCGACCACGCGGAAGAAGTTGGCACCGGTACGGTCCATCTTATTCACGAAAGCGAGACGCGGCACTTGATACTTGTTGGCTTGGCGCCATACGGTTTCCGACTGGGGCTGAACACCACCCACAGCGCAGTAAACCATACATGCACCATCCAATACGCGCATCGAACGTTCCACTTCAATGGTGAAGTCAACGTGACCCGGGGTATCGATGATGTTGAAACGGTGCTGCTCGTACTGGTTGGCCATCCCTCTCCAGAACGTGGTGGTTGCAGCGGAGGTAATGGTAATACCACGCTCCTGCTCTTGCTCCATCCAGTCCATGGTGGCGGCGCCGTCGTGAACTTCACCAATCTTGTGATTCACACCAGTGTAAAAAAGGATACGCTCGGTCGTCGTGGTTTTACCCGCGTCGATGTGCGCACTGATACCGATATTCCGGTAGCGTTCAATGGGTGTTATGCGAGCCACAGCCAATACCTTTGATAAAGGAATGTATTAGAAGCGGTAGTGAGCAAATGCACGGTTGGCTTCAGCCATACGATGCACTTCATCACGCTTCTTCATCGCGCCGCCACGGCCTTCAGCCGCATCCAGCAATTCGCCAGCCAGACGCTGACCCATGGACTTCTCGCCACGCTTGCGAGCTGCTTCACGCAACCAGCGCATAGCCAGTGCCACACGGCGGGACTGACGGACTTCAACCGGCACCTGGTAGTTTGCACCACCGACGCGACGGCTCTTCACTTCAACGACTGGCTTCACGTTGTTGAGGGCTTGGGAGAACACCTCAAGGGGGGTCTTGCCAGTCTTCTTCTCGATGATTTCGAGAGCGCCGTACACGATGCGTTCTGCAACAGACTTCTTACCGTCTTGCATCACGACGTTCATGAACTTGGACAGCTCTTCGCTGTGAAACTTTGGATCCGGAAGCACTTCACGCTTCGGTACTTCTCTGCGTCTTGGCATTGCTCATACCTCTGATTCAGTTGAGTAGTGTATGCACAAATTGTTACACCACTCGCGACCGCCCATCTGGACGATCACTTACTCGACGATTACGCACACGTTTTGCGTGCTCAATCGCCTCGTCGCGACTCGGGGCGCGCGACCCAAACCCGGGCCAGTAAATTAGGCCTTCGGACGCTTTGCGCCGTACTTCGAACGTGCTTGCTTGCGGTCCTTGACACCTGCGGTATCCAGGGAACCACGCACAGTGTGGTAACGCACACCCGGCAAATCCTTTACACGACCGCCACGGATCAGCACAACGCTGTGTTCCTGGAGGTTGTGGCCTTCACCGCCGATATACGAAATAACTTCGAAACCGTTGGTCAGGCGGACCTTACACACCTTACGAAGCGCGGAGTTCGGCTTCTTCGGAGTGGTGGTGTAAACGCGAGTGCACACACCGCGCTTTTGCGGGCAAGCCTCGAGCGCAGGAACCTTGCTCTTGGATGTGACCGCAACACGTCCTTTACGGACGAGCTGGTTGATGGTTGGCATTATTCAACTTTCCCAAATAAAAAAATTGGCCTTTCGTACGGATACGAAATGCCGCCCCCACTAAAGAGCGCGAGATTATAGGTAAATCAAGCGCTTAATGTCAACGCCCCAAAAAGACGCGCCGACGGATAGCCGGCGCATCATTGAGGAGCGTCAATCTGCCGGAAGTTACCCTCCGGCGAATCTCATCAGGCTTCTGACTGCGCTGTTGGTTCAGCGGCTGTCACGAAACTGCTTTCGGCTGCAGCAAACGGATCTGCATTGCGTTGACGACGACGGTTGGTATGGTAAGCCAGACCCGTACCTGCCGGAATCAGACGACCCACAATCACGTTTTCCTTCAGACCACGCAGATCGTCGCGCTTGCCCATGATGGCTGCTTCGGTCAGAACACGTGTCGTTTCCTGGAACGATGCTGCGGAAATGAACGAGTCTGTCGACAGGGACGCCTTGGTGATACCCAGCAGCACGTTTTCGTACTGAGCAGGCATCTTGTTGTCTCTGTTGAGGCGATCGTTCGCTTCCAGCACTTCGGCGCGTTCAACCTGTTCACCCTGGATGAAGTCGGAATCACCCGCATCACTGATGACCACACGACGCAGCATCTGACGAACGATCACTTCGATGTGCTTGTCGTTAATCTTCACGCCCTGCAGACGGTAAACTTCCTGGACTTCCTGTACAACGTAGGTTGCCAGCGCTTCGATACCTTGCAGACGCAGGATATCGTGCGGATCGACCGGACCATCCACAATGGTTTCACCACGATTGACCACCTGACCGTCGTGGACCAGCACGTGCTTGTCCTTCGGAATCAGGTATTCGTGCGGCGTGCCATCCAGATCGGTCAGGATCAGACGCTGCTTACCCTTGGTATCCTTACCGAACGACACCGTACCGGTGATTTCGGCCAGCATACCGGCATCCTTCGGCGAACGCGCTTCGAACAGCTCGGCCACACGCGGCAGACCCCCGGTAATATCGCGAGTCTTGGCGGACTCTTGCGGGATACGGGCCAGCACTTCACCTACGCCCACCAGCTGTCCATCCTTCACCGTAATAATGGCGCCGACCTGGAAGGTAATGTTTACCGCAGCCTCAGAGCCTGCCAGCTTCACTTCTACGCCATTTTCGTCAAGCAGCTTAATCTGTGGCTTAACGCTCTTGCTGACACCGGCCTTACTCTTCGGATTGATCGCAACCAGCGTAGACAGACCAGTCACTTCATCGATCTGCTTGGCAACAGTGACGCCGTCTTCGACATTCTCGAAACGCACCGTACCGGCGTATTCGGTAATGATCGGACGAGTGTGCGGATCCCATGTAGCCAGCACGGTACCGGCCTTGATGCCTTGACCATCGGTCACCATCAGGGTCGCGCCGTATGGCACCTTGTGACGCTCGCGCTCACGGCCTGCATCGTCAAACACCACCACTTCGCCCGAACGGGTAATGACGATCTGTTCGCCCTTGGTGTTGGTGACATAACGCATATTGCCGCCGAAACCGATGTTACCGTTCGATTTGGCTTCGATCTGGCTGGCAGCTGCTGCTCGCGACGCCGCACCACCGATGTGGAACGTACGCATGGTCAGCTGGGTACCCGGTTCACCGATCGACTGCGCAGCGATAACGCCCACTGCTTCACCGACGTTCACACGGTTACCACGACCCAGATCACGACCGTAACACTGTGCACACAGGCCGTAGCGTGTTTCACAAGTCAGCGGTGTACGAACCTTCACTTCATCGATACCGATGGCTTCGATGCGGTCAACGATGTCTTCGCTCAGCAGTGTACCCGCTTCGAAGACAGTTTCCTGTGTCGACGGATCGATAATGTCCGCAGCTGCGACACGACCCAGAATACGGTCACGCAATGCTTCAATGACATCACCACCTTGCAGAACGGCCTTCATGTTCACGCCATTCTTGGTGCCACAGTCGTCGCCAACCACAACCAGATCCTGTGTCACGTCGACCAGACGACGTGTCAGGTAACCGGAGTTCGCTGTCTTCAGCGCCGTATCTGCCAGACCCTTACGTGCACCGTGGGTGGAGATAAAGTACTGCAGAACCGTCAGACCTTCACGGAAGTTGGTGGTAATCGGCGTCTCGATAATGGAGCCATCCGGCTTGGCCATCAGACCACGCATACCGGCCAGCTGACGGATCTGAGCCACGGAACCCCGGGCGCCGGAGTCGGCCATCATGTAAATCGAGTTAAACGATTCCTGATCGACTTCGTTGCCATCACGGTCGATCGTCTTTTCCTTACCGAGGTGAGCCATCATGGTCTTGGCAACCTGGTCACCGCAACGGCCCCAGATATCCACTACCTTGTTGTAACGCTCACCCTGGGTCACCAGACCGGAGGTGTATTGCGATTCAATTTCCTTGACCTCGCGCTCGGCATCAGCCAGCAACTTGACCTTCTCGGCCGGCACCAGCATGTCATCGATACCGATGGAAATACCAGCACGTGTCGAGTAAGTGAAACCGGTGTACATCAGCTTATCGGCCAGAATCACGGTCTCACGCAGGCCAACGCGACGGAACGACACGTTGATCAGCTTGGAAATTTCTTTCTTCTTCAGCGCCTTGTTGATGTTCTCAAACGGCAGGCCCTTCGGCAGAATTTCGGACAGGATGGCGCGACCGACGGTCGTCTCGCGACGAACCATCTTGTATTGCCATTCACCCGCCTCGTCCTTGTACCAATCCTTCAGACGCACCGACACCTTGGCATTCAGCTCGGCCATACGGGTATCGTAAGCGCGCACCAGCTCGGCGATGTCGGCAAAACGCATACCTTCGCCCTTGCCGTTGATACGTTCGCGGGTCATGAAGTACAGACCCAGCACGATATCCTGGGACGGCACAATGATCGGCTCACCGTGCGCAGGAGACAGCACATTATTGGATGCCAGCATCAGCGTGCGGGCTTCCATCTGAGCTTCCAGCGACAGCGGCACGTGAACGGCCATCTGGTCACCGTCAAAGTCGGCGTTAAACGCAGTACAGACCAGCGGGTGCAGCTGGATAGCCTTGCCTTCGATCAGGACAGGCTCGAATGCCTGAATACCCAGACGGTGCAGCGTCGGCGCACGGTTCAGCAGAACCGGATGCTCGCGAATCACTTCTTCCAGAATATCCCAGACTTCCGGCACTTCCTGCTCGACCAGCTTCTTGGCAGCCTTGATGGTGGTGGCCAGGCCCAGTGTTTCCAGCTTGTGGAAAATGAAGGGCTTGAACAGCTCCAGTGCCATCTTCTTCGGCAAACCGCACTGATGCAGCTTGAGGGTCGGACCCACCACGATCACGGAACGGCCGGAGTAGTCAACGCGCTTACCCAGCAAGTTCTGACGGAAACGACCGCCCTTACCCTTGATCATGTCAGCCAGTGACTTCAGCGGGCGCTTGTTGGCGCCTGTCATAGCCTTACCGCGACGACCGTTATCCAGCAGCGAATCAACAGCTTCCTGCAGCATACGCTTTTCGTTGCGCACGATGATTTCCGGTGCCTTCAGCTCGAGCAGACGCTTCAAACGATTGTTCCGGTTGATCACGCGACGATAGAGATCGTTCAGGTCAGAGGTCGCAAAACGACCACCGTCCAGCGGCACCAGCGGGCGCAGCTCTGGCGGCAGCACTGGCAGCACGTCCATCACCATCCACTCAGGACGGATGCCGGACTTATGGAATGCTTCCAGTACCTTCAGACGTTTGGCGATCTTCTTGATCTTGGCTTCGGAACCTGTAGCTTCCAGCTCAGCGCGCAGGTTTTCCATTTCCTGGTTCTGATCCATGGTGCGCAGCAGTTCGCGAACGGCTTCCGCACCCATCAGTGCCACGAATTCGTCACCGTACTCTTCCACCTTGTTCAGGTAGTCGTCTTCGGTCAGCAACTGTGCGCGATTCAGCGGGGTCATGCCCGGCTCGATCACCACGAATGCTTCGAAATACAAGACGCGTTCGATATCGCGCAGGGTCATGTCCAGCACCATACCGAGACGGCTCGGCAGGGACTTCAGGAACCAGATGTGCGCAATCGGCGAAGCCAGTTCAATGTGGCCCATGCGCTCGCGACGAACCTTGGACAAGGTGACTTCAACGCCACACTTCTCACAGATCACACCACGATGCTTCAGGCGCTTGTACTTGCCGCACAGACACTCGTAATCCTTGATCGGGCCGAAGATGCGGGCACAGAACAGGCCATCGCGCTCAGGCTTGAAGGTACGATAGTTGATGGTTTCGGGCTTCTTGACTTCACCGAATGACCAGGAGCGGATTTTTTCCGGCGAGGCGAGGCCGATGCGAATGGCATCAAATTCCTCTTCCTGGGTCACCTGCTTGAACAAGTCGAGCAAAGCTTTCATGTATTCATTCCTCGTTTGACGAGTGAGGCCCTGCCATACCAGCGCCGTTCGGGGTGCGGCCTCACTGCCTCACCCCGGGCGCCTTCCGGCTTAGTTACGTTCCAGATCGATATCAATACCGAGCGAACGGATTTCCTTGACCAGCACGTTGAACGATTCCGGCATGCCGGCGTCGATCTTGTGATCGCCCTTGACGATGTTTTCGTACATCTTCGTACGACCATTCACGTCATCGGACTTCACAGTCAGCATTTCCTGCAGCGTATAGGACGCGCCGTATGCTTCCAGCGCCCACACTTCCATTTCACCGAAGCGCTGACCACCGAACTGGGCTTTACCACCCAGCGGCTGTTGCGTCACCAGCGAGTACGGACCAGTTGAACGAGCGTGCATCTTGTCATCAACCAAGTGGTGCAGCTTCAGCACGTGCATGTAACCCACTGTTACACGACGATCGAAGGCTTCACCTGTGCGGCCGTCATACAGGGTGACCTGTGTCTTGGATGCATTGAAGCCGAGCTTCTTGGTGTGCTCATCCTCTGAAGGATAGGCCAGATGCAGCATCGCACGCAGGTCTTCTTCCTTGGCGCCATCGAACACGGGCGTCGCAAATGGCACGCCATCGCGCAGATTGTTTGCCAGAGAGATGATTTCCTCATCGCTCATGCTATCCAGATCTTCCGGCTTGCCGCGCGAGTTGTAGATCTCGGCCAGGAACGTACGCAGCTCTGCAGCCTTACGTTGCTGTTCCAGCATCGCATTGATGCGATGACCCAGACCCTTGGCAGCCCAACCCAGGTGAACCTCGAGAATCTGACCCACGTTCATCCGTGACGGCACGCCCAGCGGGTTCAATACGATGTCGACCGGTTGACCATCGGCCATGTACGGCAGATCTTCAATCGGCAGAATCTTGGAGACCACACCCTTGTTACCGTGACGACCGGCCATCTTGTCACCAGGTTGCAGACGACGCTTCACGGCCACATAGACCTTGACCATCTTCTGGACGCCCGGTGGCAGCTCATCACCTTGAGTCAGCTTACGCTTCTTGTCTTCGAAACGCTGATCGAACTCTTCACGCTTCTGGGCAAGGTTTTCCTTCACCAGTTCGAGCTGCTTGGCGACATCTTCGTCAGCCAGACGGATATCGAACCAATCCGGACGGGTTAGACCCGACAGGTATTCCTTGTCGATATCGGTACCCTTGGCGATACGCTTCGGACCACCGTTGACCTTTTTGCCAACCAGCAGACGTTCCAGACGTTCGAACGCATCATTTTCCAGAATACGCATCTGGTCGTTCAGATCGAGACGGAAGCGCTTCAGCTCATCATCAATGATGGACTGGGCACGCTTATCGCGCTCGATGCCTTCACGGGTAAAGACCTGCACGTCGATGACGGTACCGCTCATGCCGGACGGCACGCGCAGCGAGGTATCCTTCACATCGGATGCCTTCTCACCGAAGATGGCACGCAGCAGCTTTTCTTCCGGTGTCAGCTGGGTTTCACCCTTCGGTGTCACCTTACCAACCAGCACATCACCCGGCTCGACTTCAGCGCCGATGTACACGATACCAGACTCATCCAGACGGCCCAGCATACGCTCGGACAGATTGGAGATATCGCGGGTAATTTCTTCCGCACCGAGCTTGGTGTCACGTGCATTCACGGACAACTCTTCGATATGGATGGTGGTGTAACGGTCTTCCGCCACCACGCGTTCGCTGATCAGGATCGAATCTTCATAGTTGAAGCCGTTCCATGGCATAAATGCCACCAGCAGATTCTGACCCAGTGCCAACTCGCCCAAATCGGTCGAGGCACCGTCAGCAATCACGTCATTACGCGCAATCAGATCACCAACTTCCACGATCGGACGCTGGTTGATATTGGTGTTCTGGTTGGAACGGGTGTACTTCACCAGATTGTAAATATCGACACCAACTTCGCCTGCTCGCGTTTCATCATCGTTCACGCGAATCACGATACGGTTTGCATCGACGTAATCCACACGACCGCCACGCGTTGCCTTGACAGCAGTACCCGAGTCAACCGCACAGGTACGTTCGATACCGGTACCTACGAGCGGCTTCTGTGCACGAACACACGGCACAGCCTGACGCTGCATGTTGGCGCCCATCAAGGCACGGTTCGCATCATCGTGTTCAAGGAACGGAATCAGCGAAGCAGCAACGGATACGATCTGGCTTGGTGCCACGTCCATGTACTGGACACGCTCCGGACGCGCAACGATGGTTTCGCCATGTTCACGACAGGTGACCAGCTCATCGATCAGGGTATTCGCTTCGTCCAGCTTGGCGTTTGCCTGAGCGATAACGTACTTACCTTCTTCAATGGCCGACAGATATTCGATCTCGTCAGTCACCTTCTGATCGATCACCTTACGGTACGGTGTTTCCAGGAAACCGTATTCATTGGTCTTGGCATACACAGCCAGCGAGTTGATCAGACCAATGTTCGGACCTTCCGGCGTTTCGATCGGACACACACGACCGTAGTGGGTCGGATGCACGTCACGTACTTCAAAGCCTGCACGCTCGCGTGTCAGACCGCCCGGGCCGAGCGCCGATACACGGCGCTTGTGGGTGATTTCCGACAACGGATTGGTCTGATCCATAAACTGGGACAACTGCGAGGAACCAAAGAATTCCTTGATGGCTGCACTGACCGGCTTGGCATTGATCAGGTCGTGCGGCATGAGGTTTTCACTCTCAGCCTGCGACAGACGCTCTTTCACTGCACGCTCGACACGCACCAGACCTGCGCGGAATTGGTTCTCAGCCAACTCACCCACCGAACGCACGCGACGGTTACCCAGGTGATCGATATCGTCCACCTCACCGCGACCATTGCGCAGCTCGAGCAGAATGCCGATCACAGCAATAATGTCTTCGGTATTCAGTACGCCCGCACCCAACACGCCTTGCGGACCGACGCGCTCGTAGAAACGACGCTGCCAACCCGGTGCCTTTTCATCCAGACGATCCGGATAAGCACGACGATTGAACTTCATACGGCCAACAGCAGACAGGTCGTAACGCTCTTCAGCGAAGAACAGGCCTTGGAACAGTGCCTCAACGGCTTCTTCCGTAGGCGGCTCACCAGGACGCATCATGCGATAGATGGCGATACGTGCCGCGTTCTGATCCGGCGTTTCATCCAGACGCATGGTCGACGAAATATAGGAACCTTGATCCAGATCGTTGATGTAAAGCACGGTGAGCGTCGTCACCCCACCTGCATCCATCTTGACCAGCAGATCTTCAGTGATTTCTTCGTTTGCACGGGCAATGACTTCGCCAGTATCAGGACTGACCACATTGGAAGCCAGCATACGGCCCAATAGGAAGTCTGTTGGAACTTCAAGTTCCGAGATACCGGCCGTTTGCATATCACGGATATGCTTAGCGGTAATACGCTTGTCCTTTTGGACAATGACCTTGCCATCTGCAGCGACGATATCCATCTTCGCAACCTCGCCCTTCAGGCGTTCGGCTACGACATTCATGAATACACCATCACGACCCAAACGGAACTGATCAAAGTCGAAGAACTCGGACAGAATCTGTTCGTTGTTGTAACCCAGTGCGCGCAGCAGAATGGTTACAGGCATCTTGCGGCGACGGTCAATACGGAAATACAGCTGATCCTTCGGATCAAACTCGAAATCCAGCCAAGAACCGCGATATGGAATCACACGTGCGGAGAACAGGAGCTTGCCGGAGCTATGCGTCTTACCCTTATCGTGCTCAAAGAACACGCCAGGGGAGCGATGCAGCTGCGATACGATGACACGCTCTGTACCGTTGATGATGAAGGAACCGTTATTGGTCATGAGCGGAATTTCGCCCATGTAGACTTCTTGTTCCTTGGCTTCCTTCACGACAGGCTTGGAAGACTCACGGTCAAAAATGGTCAAGCGGACGCGCGCGCGCAGCGGGGCTGCGTACGTAATACCGCGTTGCTGACATTCCACCATATCAAATGGCGGCTCGCCGAGATGGTAGCTGACGAAGTCCAGACGTGCGAAGCCGTTATGGCTGACAATCGGGAAAATCGAGCTAAAGGCCGCTTGCAGGCCTTTATTCTGGCGGTCTTCTACAGACACACCCAGCTGGAGAAACTCGGTGTAGGAGTCGATCTGTGTGGCAAGCAGGTAGGGTACATCGAGGACGCTCGCCCGCTTCGCAAAGCTTTTACGAATGCGTTTCTTCTCAGTAAATGAGTAACTCATAGAGTCTCCGATCGAGTTTGGGCGCAAGAACAAACCGCAAGGCCCGAAGATTCAGGTATTCCGGTTTATCGGTCGCAGCCGGCTAATATGCCAGATATATCGTCAAGATAAACACAAACGCAACAAGGCCGGCGGCAAAAAGCCACCAGCCTCGCAACACACCCGAAGGTGATTACTTCATCTCAGCTGCTGCGCCAGCTTCGACCAACTTCTTGACCATAGCTTCTGCATCGGCCTTCGGAGCGCCTTCCTTGACAGTCTTCGGAGCGCCGTCGACCAGGTCCTTGGCTTCCTTCAGACCCAGACCGGTCAGTTCGCGAACAACCTTGATCACGCCAACCTTGTTTGCGCCAGCGCTGGTCAGGATAACGTCGAAATCGGTCTTTTCTTCAACTGCAGCAGCAGCTGCAGCCGGGCCAGCAACTGCAACAGCAGCAGCGGACACGCCGAACTTCTCTTCGAATGCCTTCACCAGGTCATTCAGTTCCATAACGGTCAAAGCGCCAACGGCTTCGAGGATGTCTTCTTTGGTCAGTGCCATGTTTGATAACTCCTGAATACAGATAAGTCAGTAATTCTGCAAAAAAGCTTAAGCGGCTTCGGCTTGCTTCTTCTCGGCCAGCGCGGCAAGGCCACGGGCGAGACCCGCCAGCGGTGCCTGCATAACGTAGAGCAGCTTGGACAGCAGCTCTTCGCGGCTCGGGATCGAAGCGAGCTGACTCACTTCAGCGGCGTTCAGTACCTTGCCGTCGTACGAACCTGCCTTGATAACGATCTTGTCGTTACCTTTGGCAAAGTCATTCAGCACCTTGGCTGCAGCGACCGGGTCGGCAGAAATGCCGTACACCAGCGGGCCAACCATTTGGTCAGCCAGACCTGCAAACGGAGTGCCTTCAACAGCGCGGCGAGCCAGCGTGTTCTTCAGCACGCGCAGGTACACGCCCTGCTTGCGAGCATCAGCACGCAGCTTGGTCATTGCACTGACCTGAATGCCGCGGTACTCGGCCACAACGATGGTCTGAGCTTGTGCAACTTCTGCACTGATCTCAGCCACTACGGCCTTTTTGTCGTCGAGATTGAGACTCAAGGTCTACCCTCCTGGAAAACCACCAGTTCAACTGGCGGAGCCTAAAAGAATGGCGACCAATGATCAGGAGAAACGATACAGACTAACTGCACGATACAACCTGTTCCTTGGGTACACCATCTGCGTAGGGCGGTCTGACGCGGAAAGATGTGCAAGCACACAAACCCGTATCAATCCCCGATTAAGCAGATTGTACTAATACGCACTGCCCCTACGGTCTTGGACAATCCGCCCTCGCCATGAATGGCAAGGAGCGGCCCAAAGTATTACGCGTTGCCCAGAGCCGAAGCCGGTTCAACACGTACGCCAATGCCCATAGTGGAGGACACAGCAATCTTCTTGAAGTACACGCCCTTGGACGATGCTGGCTTGGCCTTTTGCAGGGCATCAACCAGCGCATCCAGGTTAGCCTTCAGATCAGCCACTTCGAACGAAGCGCGACCCAGGGTGGCGTGGATGATACCGTTCTTGTCGGTACGATACTGAACTTGACCGGCCTTAGCATTCTTCACAGCTTCAGCAACGTTCGGAGTCACGGTGCCAACCTTCGGGTTTGGCATCAGACCGCGCGGACCAAGGATGGTACCCAGCTGACCGACGATACGCATGGCGTCCGGCGAAGCGATGACCACGTCGAAGTCCATCATACCGCCCTTGATTTGCTCGGCCAGATCGTCGAAACCAACGATATCAGCACCAGCAGCCTTGGCAGCCTCAACGTTTGCGCCCTGTGTAAACACAGCCACGCGAACGGACTTGCCAGTACCCTTCGGCAGAACCACGGAACCACGCACAACCTGGTCGGACTTACGTGCATCCACACCCAGATTGATTGCGACGTCAATGGACTCACCGAACTTGGCAGTGGCGCATTCCTTAGCCAGAGTGATGGCGGAGGTCACATCGTACAGCTTGTTACGATCAACCTTGGCCTTCAGAGCGGCCATACGCTTGGAAATCTTTGCCATGTTACACACCCTCCACATTCAGACCCATGGAACGAGCCGAACCAGCGATGGTGCGAACAGCAGCATCCAGGTCAGCAGCAGTCAGGTCAGGTGACTTGGTTTTGGCGATTTCTTCCAACTGGGCACGAGTGATCTTGCCAACCTTATCCAGGTGTGGCTTCGAGCTACCCTTGGTGATACCAGCAGCCTTCTTGATCAGGATTGTTGCCGGCGGGGTCTTCATCACAAATGTGAAGGACTTGTCCGCGTAAGCAGTAATCACAACAGGAATTGGCAGACCCGGCTCAACGCCTTGGGTGGCTGCATTGAATTCCTTACAGAATTGCATGATATTCAGACCGCGCTGACCCAGTGCCGGACCAATGGGCGGCGATGGATTTGCTTTACCAGCGGGCACTTGCAGCTTTACGTAGCCTACAACTTTCTTTGCCATAATGAATACTCAATGAGTGGGTATAACGCGAACAGAGTCCGCTCCCCGTTACAACACCATGCACAACCGCGCATGGCACATTACCCGAACGCATTCAGGCAGACATCAGGACGAAGTCCCTCAGATCTTTTCCACCTGCGAGAAATCAACCTCAACAGGGGTTGCACGACCAAAGATCAACACTGAAACCTTCAGCTTGCTCTTGTCGTAATTTACTTCTTCCACCGATGCATTGAAGTCCGCAAAAGGACCTTCAGTTACACGGAGCGTCTGCCCCACTTCGAACTGGATCTTCGGCTTCGGCTTCTCGACACCCTCTTGCATCTGATGCAGGAGTGCATCCACTTCCTTCTGGGTGATCGGTGTCGGACGCATGCCTGTACCACCAACAAACCCAGTCACCCGCGGCGTATTTTTAACCAAATGCCACGTCTCATCGGTCATGTCCATTTCAACAAGGACATAGCCCGGAAAAAACTTACGCTCGGTCAGTGCCTTCTGACCATTGCGCACTTCCATCACTTCCTCGACCGGCACCAAAACCTGGCCAAACATATGCGCCATTTCGGAGCGTTCAATACGCTCCTTCAGCGCCTTCTGGACACTTTTCTCAAAGCCAGAATAGGCATGTACCACATACCATCGCATTGCCATGTGTCGTTTCTCCGCTTATCGTCCAAACAGTTTGGGCAACAGATCGTAAAGCAACCATTGCAGGCCAAAATCTACGACCCACATAAACAGCGCCAACACAAATGCAAACAGGAATACAACCCCAGTCACTTGCCAGGTCTCCCGCTTACTCGGCCACACAACCTTTTCCGCTTCCTTGATCGAGTCGCGCGCATAATCCACGAACCCACGACCAGGTGCAGAGAACCACACCACTACCGCAGCCAGAATCACTCCCAGCAACACAACCAGCATGCGCAACACACCCTGATCGGACGGCAGCAGATAATATGCAGTGACACCGGCAAGCACCAACAGCAAGGCACCACCAATTTTAAGTTTATCTACGCTTTCCATGCCGGCCCTATATGGCAACAAATGCATCCGACAATAAAAGACAGCCGCTTCCCGATCAAGGGAAACGGCCATCATACTATACCCACCACACCAATTCAACACAATCAGATGAATGGTGCAGGCGAGGAGGGTCTCGAACCCCCAACCCCCGGTTTTGGAGACCGGTGCTCTGCCAATTGAGCTACTCGCCTTTAAATCTTGCGAGGCGGCTGTATTGCAACCTCGACTTTAAATCACCAATTACTCGATGACCTTGGCAACCACACCGGCGCCAACAGTACGACCACCTTCGCGGATAGCGAAGCGCAGACCTTGTTCCATAGCGATCGGAGCGATCAGGGAAACAACCACTTCAACGTTGTCGCCTGGCATCACCATTTCGGTGCCGGCCGGCAGTTCAACTGCGCCAGTCACGTCAGTGGTACGGAAGTAGAACTGCGGACGATAGCCGTTGAAGAACGGGGTGTGACGACCACCTTCATCCTTGCTCAGCACGTACACGGAACCAGCAAACTTGGTGTGCGGTGTGATCGAACCCGGCTTGGCCAGAACTTGACCACGCTCAACGTCTTCACGCTTGGTACCGCGCAGCAGCGCGCCAATGTTGTCACCAGCTTGACCTTGATCCAGCAGCTTGCGGAACATTTCCACACCGGTACAGGTGGTCTTGACGGTCGGCTTGATACCAACGATTTCGATTTCTTCGCCGACCTTGACGATACCGCGCTCAACGCGACCGGTCACCACGGTGCCACGACCAGAGATCGAGAACACGTCTTCAACCGGCATCAGGAACGCGCCATCAACAGCACGCTCTGGTGTCGGGATGTAGCTGTCCAGTGCTTCTGCCAGACGGAAGATAGCCGGTTCGCCGATTTCGGACTGGTCGCCTTCCAGGGCCTTCAGTGCGGAACCCTTGATGATCGGCAGGTCGTCACCCGGGAAGTCGTACTTGGACAGAAGTTCGCGAACTTCCATTTCCACCAGTTCGAGCAACTCGGCATCATCAACCATGTCAGCCTTGTTCATGAACACGATGATGTAAGGCACGCCAACCTGACGAGCCAACAGGATGTGTTCACGTGTTTGCGGCATAGGACCGTCAGCGGAGGACACAACCAGGATCGCGCCGTCCATCTGGGCTGCACCGGTAATCATGTTCTTCACGTAGTCAGCGTGACCTGGGCAGTCAACGTGAGCGTAGTGACGGTTTTCGGTTTCGTATTCAACGTGAGCGGTATTAATCGTAATACCACGAGCCTTTTCTTCAGGCGCGCTGTCGATCTGGTCGTAACCCTTGGCTTCACCACCGAACTTCTTGGACAGAATGGTAGTGATAGCTGCGGTCAGAGTGGTCTTACCGTGGTCAACGTGACCAATGGTACCAACGTTTACGTGCGGCTTTGTCCGTTCGAACTTTTCTTTTGCCATGATTGAATTCCCTGAATTCTTGTATCCGGAAAAATCAAATAAGTGATGGTGCTCATGGGCGGAATTGAACCGCCGACCTCTCCCTTACCAAGGGAGTGCTCTACCCCTGAGCTACATGAGCTTCCCAAACTGACTGGAGCGGGTGAAGGGAATCGAACCCTCGTCGTAAGCTTGGAAGGCTTCTGCTCTACCATTGAGCTACACCCGCACGACGCGATCTTAATTACACCTACTACCGCAAGCAGCACGAATGCGCTGCTTCCAAAATCTGGTGGAGGGGGAAGGATTCGAACCTTCGAAGGCTGAGCCGTCAGATTTACAGTCTGATCCCTTTGACCGCTCGGGAACCCCTCCGTGAAGAGCTGCGCATTTTAGAGATAAGTCCACACCATGTCAACACCCTTTTTTAATTTTTTTAACTCAAATCGCACAACTCTTTGTTTATAAAGTACATAAATTTTTTAAAAATTTGATTAACACCTGAAATCGCCTCATTTTTCGGGCCTGCAAATTGCTTATTTCCAGCTTTTAATTCTTGAGTTCAAACCCATGCATCGTCAAAAAGGGCATGTTTTCCTCATTTTTTTACTACTACTCGGCTCGACCAGCCTTTTCATCGCACATTTTTCTCATGTTCAATCCATTGCGCCTGTACCCACGGATGCTCAGCGGCGGAATACAGCATTACATGCACTGCTTGGCTGGGCGCTGGCCACACCCGACACCCCCTTACCCGATACCCCTAACCCGCCGCCAGGCTTACTCCCCTGGCCTGATCGCGCGGGTGATGGGAATTTTGACGGGCTTTCCGACTGCCCCAATTTTGGCAATGATCTATCCAACAGCCGCTTACGCCTGGGGCGCATCCCCTTCCGGGGGCAACGGCTCGGCACCACACCAGACACATGCTGGAGCCCCCAGCACACCAGCATTGGCGGCATGCTTCAATTAGAGGTCTCACCACAGCCGTCATCCCCACTGTGGTATGCAGCCTCAATTAATTTGCTTGATAACGCCGATATAGACTCCTACCCCGGCCATCTATCTCCCGAGAAGCTGTTATCGCTTAGATCCGGATGGATCACCATTTGCAGTGCCTCAGGCGAAGTACTTTCCAGTACCGCAGCGCTAGTCGTTCTTTCCGGGGGGGCGCCTCTTGCGAATCAATCAAGGCAAGCGCCAGAAACCTTGAGTGCCAGCGCACGCGACCAAATTGCTGCGAACTATCTCGAACCCATACGTATTCCCTCAGGTATTGCCCCTTGCAGGGGATTGATTCAACCTGTATCCAATCCCACCATCTTCGTGGTTGCCCCCGCCAGCGATACGTTCAACGACCAACTGACCTGGATCGATCAGGCTGAATTCGTAGAAAAGCTCGCTGACCGCTGGATGACAACCGTGCTCTCCCTGATTCGTCAGCATGCATTAAGACACTCAGCATTACCCGATCTGATCGATTCAATTGAAGGATTCCCTCAATGGATGCACCCCGATTGGCTATCTGCTATCCGTTACCAGAAAATTGATGCCTTGCATGCGAGTATCACCATTTCCGGCACACGAACCCGCTGCATCTCGCTTTCCGGGGTCGAGATTGAGGAGGCGAGTGCATGCGCACACTAAACCCGATGTCAGGATTCACCCTGCTGGAGTTAGCAATCGTACTCACCATACTTGCCCTCTTTTCAGCTGGTGGCCTCCCGCTAGCAGCAAAACTCCATCAAATACAAAGCAGGCAGCAAATAGAACAAACCCTGAATCAGGGTATTGAGGCATTAATCGGCTTTGCGGCAAATCATCCACTGGACAGCGGGAGAGGCGCCTGGCTTCCCTGTCCTGCGATATACGTAAATGGAGCCGAGGGTGGTCGCAATCCTGATGGATCTTGCGTGCGCGAGGAAGGCTATTTGCCCAGCCGGGATCTTGGCCTCAACCCGACGAATGCCATCGTACATTATCGGGTAGACGCACGGTTCGCCAATCGCAGCTCGGGCATTCAGCTGGGCGGGCAAGGACGGCTGCAAATATGCGCCGACCCGGCCTGTGCGATCCGCCTTGGAGACAATGTAGGCGCCCTCCTTTGGGTAAAAGGAGAGACGAGTGACCCCTCAGGCAGGGACAGCCGCGCCAATGATGATGGAATGGATACCGCCACAGGGCAGGCATTACCGTGCAATTCGGGAGGTCCTCCATTTGCCCCTGCCTGTGTCTTTGTCGCACATGAAGCAAGGTCAGACGGTGCAGTGGGCGGTGCATTTCAGGATCAGGTGCGCTGGATGTCCAGCAGCCTGTTGATGTACCAGCTGATTCAGACAAGCAGATTGCCCTGATGAGGTGTCGACTTTTTGACGCTACCGTCAAAAAACTGACACCTACCTAGTCCGCCTGACTGCATGTTCGGCTTTACACCCTATAACGACGCTCGCTGCCCCATGGCATACAACTTGCAGTTTGTATGCCTCCAGACCGGTATTAGCTGGGTCATTCGTTTAATTCAATTTGAAAGGCTTACATAAGATGCGCAAGCAACACGGCTTTACACTCATTGAAATGGCACTGGTTCTCGTTGTGATCGGTTTATTGCTGGGCGGCGTCCTGAAAGGACAAACCATGATCGAGAATGCCCGCACAAAGAACCTGATCAAAGACAGCAATGCTTATTTGGCGGCTGTTCATACCTACCGAGATCAATACCATCAACTTCCCGGTGATGACAAAGGCGCATCCATCCGAGGCAACGCATGGAAGAACACCGCAGATGGTGATGGAAATGGCCGGATCGACGGCGATACCGAAGCACTGCAATTCTGGAATCACTTACGTGCAGCCGGTCTGGTGACTGGCGAAATCAAGGACAAGGGTAACGAACCCGAAACCGCGTTCAATGGGAAGGCTGAAGTGAAATCTGCCGTTGCCGGCTTTTCAACATCAAGCATCTGCTATAGCAACACGCTTGGGCGTGCAGCTTCAGCAATGGACGCAGAACAAGATGATGGCAACCCTGCCACAGGGTCGATTCGCGCCCTGGAAACGACAAGTTCCGGCGCATCCGCAACACCTGCGACGAGTTACTCGGAAGACGATCGCTATGTCGTTTGTCGTCAGATCTAATCTGGAGCACCCACTGCACCGTTGAAAGTTGATGTCACCTGCCCGCCCATCAGCAGGTGACGTTCAAAGCGATCAATCACTGCCGACTCACCACAAATGACAAGCACATCACCGGGTTCAAGACAGAGGTCATGACCTCGCTCACTAAGGAGTGCCCCCTGCCTTCGCAAGGTGCGCAACTCGATTTCAGGGAAATCCGACGCCAGCTTGGTAACGGACATCCCCACCCCTCGAGCCTTAGGGGGCAACATGATGGTATGCAATCGGGGGTGTTGATCCCCATCGGTGTCAGCTTCATCCCCTACCCCTCTGAAGAAGCCTCGGAAAAGGGCGTATCGCTGCTCGCGAACCGTTCTTACACTGCGCAATACCCGATTCAATGGCACGCCTAGCAATAACATGGTATGAGTCGCCAGCATCAAACTACCTTCCATCATTTCGGCCACCACCTCATCAGCTCCAGCTTCGCGGAGCTGATCGATGCCATGCTCATCCCCGGTACGCACCACCACGGGTAAATCAGGACGTTCAGTGCGAACCACCTCAATGACACGCCTAGCAGACGATGGATCATCGTATGTCACCACCAGAGCCCGCGCACGTGACAGGCCAGCAGATAGCAACACCTCCAGTTTGGATGCGTCGCCATATGCCACATTTTCTCCGGCAGCCGAGGCTTCACTGACGCGATCCGGATCCAGATCGAGCGCATACCATGGCACTTCCTCGCCTTCCAATAAGCGAACCAGCGCCTGTCCGCTCCGTCCGTACCCACATACAATCACATGGTTGCTCGTCGCCATCGTTCGGGCGGCCAGCTGCGTGAGCCGCATGGCTTGCAACATCCAGTCGGACGCAATAAAGCGACGGACAAGCGCCTCGGATTGCTGGATAAAAAATGGCGCAATGATCATGGACAGGAGAATGGCAGCAAGCGTTGCCTGTTCGATGTGCTCCGACAAAATATGGATTTCACTGATTTGCGCCAGCATCACGAACCCAAACTCGCCCCCCTGAGCCAGTAAAATGGCGGTACGCATCGCAGTGCCGGGGCTTCTGCCAATGCCACGTAACAGTAAGCCCACTGCGAGCGCTTTCAACAGAAGCAATGCAGCCAGTATCCCTAATACCCAGGCAATGGCGTGCCAGCCTGCTATCACATCCAGTCGCATCCCTACAGTGATAAAAAACAGACCCAGCAAGAGATCACGGAAGGGTCGAATATCATCTTCAACCTGATGTCGATATTGGGTTTCAGCAAGCAACATTCCGGCGATAAATGCGCCAAGTGCCATCGACAGCCCAGCCATCGATGTCATCCAGCCCACGCCAAGCGTGACCAATAGTACATTCAGCACAAATAATTCATTCGAACGCTGTTTCGCCACGATATGCAGCAAGGGGCGCAGCAAGCGAGGTCCCAGATACAGCAGGACTGCGAGCGTCAGGACAATCTTAAATGCCGCCCAAGTAAGCGCGGGCCCCATATCGCCGGCATTTCCGCCCAAGACGGGCGTAATGATCAGCAACGGCACAACCGCCAAATCCTGAAATAGCAATACGCCAATGGCGTACTCACCATGCGGCGTTGCGAGCTCGACCTTTTCAGTGAGCATCCGGCTCACAATTGCCGTAGACGACATTGCAAGTGTCGCGCCGAGAAGAAATGCGCCATAGGGATGCATACCGCACGCCCAGCCAATGAGTCCCGCAGGCACCGCAGTCAGCAACATCTGCGCGCCCCCCACACCGAACACTCTGGATTTCATGGCAACCAGTTTGGGTAAACTGAACTCCAGACCCAGACTGAACATCATGAATACCACACCGTATTCACCCAGCTCTTCTGCTTCCGCACCAGACGGAATCAGCCCCGCGGCATGCGGGCCCGCGATTACGCCGATCAGCAAGTAACCGAGCAATGGCGGCAGCTGAGCACGGCGGCACAGAATCACCGCAGCCACTGCAGCGGCCAGTAAGATCAGCATGGATCCCAGCAATGTATGCATTCAGAAATAATCCAGAGGAACGAATTAATACGCAGATCAACTAAACAGTACCAGATTGATTATAACCACGTCATTCGAGGTTCAACCTGAGGATCGTCCCTCTTTGGTATACTGCCGCACATGACACAGCAAACTCTCGCTCATCCAAACGACTTCATCGCCCTTGCTCGTGACGTACTGGAAACTGAAATGGCTGGTATCCGCCACATTTCCAGCAAGCTTGATGGCGACTTTATGACTGCTCACGCCATGATGCTCGGCTGTAAGGGACGCATCGTGGTGACCGGCATTGGAAAATCCGGACACATCGGCCGCAAAATTGCTGCGACGCTTGCCAGTACGGGCACCCCTGCATTTTTCATGCACCCCGGTGAAGCTGCCCATGGTGATCTGGGTATGATCACAGGGGACGATGTTGTGCTCGCCATGTCGAATTCAGGCGAAAGCGACGAACTGATCTCGATTCTGCCTGCCATCAAGCGACGGGGAGCGCGCATCATCGCGATGAGCGGAAATCCGCAATCTACGTTGGCGAAAGCGGCTAGCGCCCATCTCGACGCAGGCGTCGAGCGCGAAGCCTGCCCCATCAATCTTGCGCCGACAGCCAGTACCACCGCTGCACTCGCACTCGGCGACGCACTCGCGGTTTGTCTGATGCACGCACGTGGTTTTGACCGCGATGATTACGCACTTTCACATCCCGGCGGTAGTCTGGGTAGACGCCTGCTGATGCATGTCAGCGATGTCATGCACACCGGTGATGACATGCCTGTGGTGCAGATCAATGCCAGTATTCGTGATGCGCTGCTGGAAATATCCCGCAAGGGGTTCGGACTGACTGCAGTACTGGATGGAGATGTGTTGGTAGGCGTATTTACCGATGGCGATCTTGCTCGCACGCTGGATCGTGGCGTCGAGATTGGCAGCACGCGCATTGATACCGTCATGACCCGCACGCCGAAGTGCATCCGCGAAGATCAATTGGCCGTTGAAGCTGTTCAGCAAATGGAACTGCACAAAGTGTATGTATTGCTGGTCACAGATGGCAGCGTACTGAAGGGTGTCATCAAGATGCATGATCTGATGAAAGCGGGTGTGGTCTGACATGGTGCTTGATCGCCTTGCACGGGCTTTCCCCCTACTCTTGTTGACTGCTCTGGCCGCACTGGCGGCCTGGCTCAACAATGCGACGGAAATTGAAGCATTAATGCCGCCGCGCGCGCACGATCGTCCGGATACGATTCTGCAGGATGCGCATTCCGTGATGTATGCCCCGGATGGCACCAAACTCTACGAAATTCAGTCTGCTGAAATGCAGCATATTCCTGAAGGAGATATCACGCTGCTTAAGGAAGTGCGCATCGATCAAACACCGTCCGGCAAGCCGATATTGCATATCAAGGGTGACACTGCAAAACTCTGGGATCGCGGTCATCAGGTTGAATTGAATGGACAAGTCACGCTCAGACGGGATGACTATCCGGGTATCGAACCCCTTGAGGTGGCAACCAGTAACCTGCAATTGGATACGCTGACAAGCAAAGCCAACACCAGTCAACCCATCAGGGCGCGTACGCCCTCTCGCGATATCAGCTCTGTCGGCATGGATTACGATCACGAGCACTCGCAACTTGTTCTGAAGTCGAAAGTACAGATTACGTATGAACCTGCTCACTAACAGCCTTGTAATCCTGATGATCCTTCCTATGGCGGTGCATGCCGAAAAAGCGGATCGTGAAAAAGATATCACCATCGGCTCCGTCAAGGATTGTCTTGTCCGGCCGATTGATAAGAAAACACCTGATCTGAAGCAGTACAGCTGCGAAAAGGATGTGTCGATTCAGCAAGGCACCATGGAAGCGCATGGCGATAAACTGGTCGCCGAACAACAAGCAGAGGGCCAGCAACGCATTTCACTCGATGGCGTACCAGTATCATTCAAGCAAAAGCTGGATGATGATCGCGGCTGGATCAATGCGAAGGGTAGCAAGCTGGTGTTTGAAACGGATAGCCATACTGCACATATTGCGGGCGGTGCCTGGATCAAAACGGATTCTCACGAAATTACAGCATCCCGGGTGAGCTATAACAGCGAAACAGAAGAAGTGCACGCTGTGGGCGAAACCGCAGACAATCCGCGTGGCCGGGTACATATCGAAATTAAACCCCGAGCAACACAAGTCAGCAAATGATCAGAAAACACCAAGCGATTTGTCAGCTGGCTACACTGACAGGCCTTCTGCTGATGGGTCAATCGTGCCTCGCAGAAGCAGGCGATCGAAGACAACCCATGCGCATGAATGCCGAAAACTGTCTGGTTGATCAGAAGGCCAGGCAACATCAGCTTACGGTGTGCAACCATGGCGTTCTGATTACCCAGGGTACGTTGCAGATCAAGGCAGATAAAGTCACGATTGTCAGTGATGCAGCCGGGCAGCAGGTATTTACGCTGGATGGCAGCCCCGTCGAGTTCCGACAAAAACTGGATGGCACAAAAGGCTGGGTGATTGGCAAGGGCAAACAAGCCGTCATGAAAACAGCTAGCAATGAAGCGAATCTGACCGGAGAGGCCAGCATTCAGACGCCTGACAGCGAAGTAACCGGTGCCAGTATCCAATACAACATGAGTAGTGGTGAAACACGTGTCATTCCCGTTGCAAGCGAGCAAGGGAAGAGTACCGTCCGACTCACATTCAAACCCAAAACACGTTCCGAAAAAGCCCCCACACCATGAGCCGACTGACCGCCAGCCATTTACAGAAACGCTATAAGGCTCGCCTGGCCGTACGTGATGTCAGCATGCACGTGGACAGTGGCGAAGTTGTGGGTCTGCTTGGGCCTAATGGTGCAGGTAAAACAACCAGCTTTTATATGATTGTGGGGTTGGTTGCCGTCAACGGCGGCAGTATTCATCTGGATGATACCGATCTGACACATATGGCCGTTCACCAGCGGGCGCAGCTGGGTCTGGGCTACCTGCCACAGGAAATGTCCATTTTTCGCAAACTGGATGTGGCCGACAATATCCGTTCCATCCTTGAACTTCACTATCCTGACGAAGCATCGGTACAACAGCGACTGGAAGAATTGCTGCATGAATTGCACATTTCACACCTGCGTGAATCGCCTGCGTTATCCTTGTCCGGTGGAGAACGTCGCCGCGTGGAAATCGCCCGGGCATTGGCTGCCAATCCGCGATTTATTTTGCTAGACGAACCGTTCGCAGGTGTCGACCCTATTGCTGTAATGGATATTCAGAAAATTATCCGCTTCCTGAAAGATCGCGGCATTGGCGTACTGATCACCGATCATAATGTTAGAGAAACACTCGGCATCTGTGATCGTGCATACATCATCAATGAAGGTGCCGTCCTTGCCGACGGCGCACCCGAGGAGATCGTGCGCAACGATAGTGTGCGCAAGGTGTACCTCGGTGAACATTTCCGACTGTAGACGGTCATGAAACAATCCCTGCAACTCAAGCTCTCTCAACAGCTTTCGCTCACGCCTCAGCTTCAGCAGGCAATCCGCCTGCTTCAGCTATCGACACTGGATCTGAATCAGGAAATCGAGCAGTTTCTGACGGACAACCCGATGCTCGAGCGGGGCGATGAACCGGCTGGTGACAATGATGCAGCGGATGAAACACCCCTCTCCGGCGAAGATACAACTGAGCGCGACTTTGACGCAGATACCGATGAGAACTGGTGGCAGGAAAGCAGCGGCTCCAGTAGAAACGACGACGATCAGGACTTTGATCCGCGTACCAATATCTCCCGCCTGCCGACCTTACGCGAACATCTGATGGCGCAACTCGGCGAGCTCCCCATTTCTGACCGAGACCATGCATTGGCAGAAATGATTGTTGATGCACTAGACGAAGATGGCTATCTCACGACGCCCTTACAGGAAATTCTAGAGCTTCTACCTGCGGACTTTCGCGAGGAACAGGAAATCGAGATTGATGACCTGAGCTATGGCTGGAAACTGGTACGGCAGCTTGATCCATGCGGTGTCGGCGCGGTTGATCTGGAGGACTGCATCCGTCAGCAACTGACTGCGCTTGAGTCGGATCAAACCGGTCGTAAGCTCGCCCTCGAAATCACCAAGGGACATCTCGATTTATTGGCAGCGAAGGAGTACAGTAAGCTTAAGAAAACGCTGAAATGCGACGACCAGCAACTGAAGGAAGCTCAGGAACTGATCAGGCGCATGAACCCGCGACCGGGGGCTGCGTTCGGTGAAAGCGAAACAAGGTACGTGATTGCCGACGTGGTCGTGAAAAAGACGCGACAGGGATGGCTGGCACAGTTAAATGGTGCCGCCGTACCAAAACTCAGGATCAACCAGTTGTACGCGAATATCCTGCGACAGAACAAGGAAGGCGGATCCAGTCTGGCCGGGCAGCTTCAGGAGGCCCGCTGGCTGATCAAGAACGTTCAGCAGCGATTTGACACGATCCTGCGGGTGGCGCAGGCTATAGTTGAAAAGCAGCAGCGTTTTCTGGAGCACGGCGAAGTCGCCATGCGGCCACTTGTCCTGAGGGATATTGCGGATGAACTGGGTCTGCACGAATCCACGGTTTCTCGCGTTACCACGCAAAAGTTCATGCTCACGCCGCGCGGCGTCTTCGAGTTCAAGTATTTCTTTGGCAGCCATGTCGATACTGACTCTGGCGGTGAATGCTCTGCTACCGCCATCAAGGCTCTTATCAAACAGCTGGTTCAGAATGAGGACAAGAACAAACCCCTGAGCGACAGCGCGTTAACCGACTCACTGTGTGCACAGGGGATCAAGGTAGCCAGAAGAACGGTTGCCAAATATCGGGAGGCGCTAAATATCCCGCCCGTTAATCTGCGGAAGTCCCTCTAGCTGTCCACGCAAGTGGCAGCACCTTTGCAAGGAGCGTTGTATGAACCTGACCATCAGCGGACATCATCTCGACATCACCCCGGCAATCCGGGAATATGTTACGACCAAGCTTGAACGTGTAACGCGCCACTTCGATCACGTGATCGACATGAACGTGACACTTTCCGTAGACAAGCTGAATCACAAGGTCGAAGTTAACGTCCATCTGCGTGGCAAGGACATTCATGTCGAAAGCATCGAACAGGACATGTATGCAGCCATTGACCTGCTTGCCGACAAGCTGGACCGCCAGGTCATCAAGCACAAGGAAAAACTGCACGGCGATCGCCACAATCCGATCAAGTTTCAGGAGATTCAACAACCTGCAGCCTGACAATTTATTCGTCACTCAGGGCCTGTCACCCACGTAAACGGTGCCAGTGTGCAACACCCGAAAACGGGAGCGGTCTAGGGACTCCGCTCCCGTTTTTTATTGGCTCGCAGGCACGGCCTGACTATCCGGCCATACAGCTGAACACTTCGGATCATAACTGGATGTTGCTGTTCGGAGCTGTAGGCGTACAATGCAGCCTTTCCCATCGTACTGCGCCCGGCCAATGAGCCTGATTACCGACATCCTGCCGATCAGCAATATCTTCCTCGATCAGGAAATCACCAGCAAAAAGCGCCTGTTTGAACAAGCCGGCCTGCATTTTGAAAACACCAAAGGCATTGCCCGCAGTGCAACCTTCGACGCACTCATTGCACGCGAGCGCATGGGGTCGACTGCACTGGGACAAAGCGTGGCGATTCCACATGGCCGGGTAGCAGGGCTCAAAACTGCGGTTGCCTGCCTATTTCGCATGGCGCAGCCGATTCCATTTGAAGCCCCGGATGGCAAACCTGTTGCGCTTGCTGTGGTATTGCTGGTGCCCGAACAGGCGAATGAGCTACATTTACGCATATTGAGCGAGCTTGCCCAACGCTTCAGCGATCGCAAGATCCGCGAAGGATTGTTGGCTGCGACAGATTCGGCTGCACTGCACGCATTGCTGGATTAGGCGCCGTCAACCGTTTCGGGCAGGTTTTCGGGTCAGCCGCATGCTGACCAGCCATTTCGTGTAGCCGAGTCCACACATGCCGCAAATTACGGTTAGACAACTGTTCATCGACAATGCCGAAAAGCTTCGCCTGATCTGGCTGGCTGGGCAAAGTGGTGCCAATAACCTGCTGTCCAACGATGCCGACCAGAAAAAGCTGTCACTGGCGTTGGTGGGGCATCTGAACTTTGTTCATCCAAACCGTATCCAGGTGCTTGGCCTGGCAGAAATTGAATACCTGCACAGCCTCGACCCCGCTGCCATGCGCAAATCAATTGAGCATGTATTTGGCAATGAAATGGCAGCGATGATTGTTGCCAACGGTCAGCAGGTCCCCGATTTATTGCGCGAAGCATGCGAACGCGCACATGTCCCACTGCTCACCTCCCCGGAACAGTCTCCATACCTGATGGACGTATTGCGCTTCTATCTGGCAAAGGCGCTGGCGGTCTCTACCAATCTTCATGGCGTGTTTCTGGATGTACTTGAAGTCGGGGTGATGATTACCGGCGAAAGCGCCATGGGTAAGAGTGAACTGGCGCTAGAACTGGTTTCGCGTGGTCACGGCTTGGTGGCAGATGATGTGGTCGAATTCTACCGAATTGCACCTGATACGCTCGAAGGGCGCTGCCCCCCCTTGTTACGCGACTTCCTGGAAGTGCGCGGATTGGGCGTACTCAATATTCGCACTATTTTCGGTGAGACGGCCGTCCGGCCACGCAAAAACCTCAAACTCATCATTCACCTGACCAAGATGGCCGAATCGGTATCTCCGCTGGATCGACTGCAGATGCAGGCGGCCACGCAGGAAATTCTCGGTATCGACATCCGCAAAGTCGTGCTCCCTGTGGCGGCGGGTCGTAACCTCGCGGTTCTGGTGGAGGCCGCGGTGCGTAACTACATTCTGCAATTACGCGGCATTGACTCGACACGCGAGTTTATTGAACGGCATCAACGCTTCATGGAGGCGGGCGAATGAGCGCCAGTTGTGCTCAGGTTATTCTGATCAGCGGATTATCAGGATCCGGAAAGAGTATTGCGCTGCGATTGCTCGAAGACCTCGGCTTTTTCTGCCTCGACAACCTCCCTGCCACCTTGCTGGATGCCACGCTGGATGAACTGCAGGGAGATGGTATTCGTCAGGTGGCCATTAGTGTCGATATTCGTAGCGCACAAACGCTGCCTGTCATCCCCAGCGTAGTACGCATGCTGCGTGACAAAGGGGTCGATGTCCGTTTCCTGTTTCTGGAAGCCAAAGACGAAGTTCTGTTAATGCGCTACTCGGAGACACGACGTCGCCATCCGCTCACCAATCAATCGCCGGAACTCACCGTTGCCGAATGTATTCGCCTTGAACGCGAAATGATGTCGCCGATTCTGGAAATGACACACAGGATTGATACCAGCGACCTCAAGGCGAACGATCTGCGACAGTGGCTGAAGCAATGGCTGGG
The DNA here is from genome assembly GCA_019084025.1 of Burkholderiaceae bacterium DAT-1. NCBI lineage: Bacteria > Pseudomonadati > Pseudomonadota > Betaproteobacteria > Burkholderiales > Burkholderiaceae > Burkholderiaceae bacterium DAT-1. The sequence continues at coordinate 140,719 of JAHRBI010000002.1, read as the reverse complement.
GCTCGATCAGGCACGCCTGACCTTGATTTTTGAGTCATTCGGATTCAAACACGGCCTGCCACTCGATGCCGACTATGTGTTTGATGTACGCTGCCTGCCCAATCCGTACTACACACCTGCTTTGCGACCGATGACAGGTCTGGATTTGCCTGTCGCTGACTTCTTGCGTGCAGAGGCCTCCGTAGGCGCCATGCAGGCGCAGATAGCGGGATTTCTTGCCACATGGCTGCCCGCATTCGATCAGGACAACCGAAGTTACGTCACCGTGGCGATTGGTTGCACAGGTGGCCAGCATCGTTCGGTCTATCTGGCCGAGCAACTCGCCGCCGCCTTTGCAAGCGACCGGCAGGTATTGGTCCGCCATCGTCAATTGACAGGAGATGCGCGCGGATGAAAACAGTCATTCTGGCACTGACCGGCGCCTCGGGCATGCCTTTTGGACTGAGAACGCTTGAATGCCTGCTATCTGCAGGCATTCGTGTGTATGTGCTGTATTCGCAGGCAGCGCAGATTGTTGCGAGCCAGGAACTCAACGAACGCTGGCCCGGTCGCGCATCGGAGCTGGAACAGGCTTTCCATGGGCGATTTGGCGTGGATGCCACCCAATTAAGGGTATTTGGTCGCGAGGAGTGGTTTGCACCGGTTGCATCGGGTTCCAACCCCGCTGATGCCATGGTGGTATGTCCTTGCACCATGGGAACGCTTGCTGCAATTGCGCATGGCATGAGCGACAATTTGATCGAGCGCGCAGCGGATGTCTGCATTAAGGAAAATCGCAAGCTGGTACTGGTGCCGCGCGAAACGCCCTATTCAGCGATTCATCTGGAGAACATGCTGAAACTTTCGCGACTGGGCGTCTGCATACTCCCCCCGAATCCGGGCTTTTACCACCACCCGCAACGTATCGAAGATTTAGTGGATTTTGTGGTGGCCCGCATTCTGGATCAGCTCGGCGTGCCACACACGTTGATGCAACGATGGGGAGATGCCCCCAACCCAGCTGTCGAATAATAAAAAACCCGCGATCATCGCGGGTTTTTTATGCCATTTCGCGCTTACTTCTTGTGCGATTCAGCCTGACGGGCAAACGCTACCAGCTCGCTCAATTTGGCAAACATCTCTTCATGCGATTGGGCTTCACCGGGAATCAGTCGATACTTCCCCGCAACAACGAAGGTGGGAGTCTTGCCGATGTTGTTGTCCATGCAGATATGCTGCAATTCACTCAACTGCGCACCGACACTGAAGCCCTTGTAGTAATTCATAAACTGGTCAACCGGAATGCCCTGATCGACAAGCCATTTGACCAGGACTTCCTCACGTCTAAGTTCTACATGCTGCTCGTTGATGGCTGCAAAGACACGATCCTGCATCTGATCAAGCTTGCCCATGCCCTTGAGTGCCAGATAAAGGCGGGCGTGGCCTTCAAGGTCAGAACGGCCACCATACATCACATGCATTGGACGGAAAGCGACATCCTTGGGCTGGCTGGCACGCCATTTATTCAACGGCTGCTGGGTGTTATAGCAATGTCCGCACATGTACCAGAACAGCTCGACAACCTCGATCTTCCCCGGCGACTCGCTGGTAATCGGGCGCGGCAACACATCGTAATCCACACCGACCTTCAAGGCTGCATGGGCATTGAGTCCAAGCAGCAGCATCAGGGTAAACAGGACATGCTTCGCGCCACGAATCATTTGCCAGCCCCTTGCTTTCTGGCAAATGCGACCAGCTCAGTCAACTTGGTGAATTCGTCTGCCAGCGACTTGCCGGCCGTCGGAATCAGCTTGTACTTGCCCGCCACGATAAAGGTAGGTGTGCCATCAATCCCGGAATCGGAGGTGAGTTTTTGCAGCTGGGCAAGCTTGGCATTGACACCGAAACTCTTCATGGCGCCGAGTACCTTATTGGCATCGACCTGCTGAGTAGTCAGCCATTTACCCAGTACATCTTCACGACGCAACTCGAGCTCTTGACGGAATGTTGCATCGAATACCTTGGCATGTACCTTGGATAAGGTACCGGTTTCCTTCAATGCGAGATACAAGCGAGCGTGTCCTTCCATATCGGTGCGACCAGGCCACATCACATGGATCGGGCGCAATACGACATCTTTGGGCGCCGATGCAGCCCACTGATCAAGCAGTGGTTGTGCTTCAAAACAGTGTGAGCAGCGATACCAGAAAAACTCCTGCACTTCGATCTTGCCCGGATTTTCCGACGCAATGGGTTTCGGAATAATGGTGTAATCCACACCTTGCTTTAATTCAGCCAGCGCGAATAAAGAAGTGAATGCAAGCAATCCCAGCACAAAAGTACGACGCAGTTTTTTCATGGTTTCTTTTCCGTAATCAGCAATTTGTTTTGGCGTTTGACTCCCCATGCGGGGAGAGACGTCGAAAAATCAGGAAAGTTCAGCGCTTCTAATTCACGAATTAATTTTTGACCAGTGCCGATTCGATGCCATTGCTTTTTAACAGGGCACGTGTGCCATCAATATCGGCTTGACTGGTCATGGGACCTACACGGACGCGATGTAGAACGCCCTGAGTGCCACTTGTTGTTTCCAGATTGGCTTCTACGCCCAGTAAAGCCAGACGAGCCTTGAGGTTGTTGGCTTCACTTTCGTTCTGGAACGCGCCGACTTGAAGATAGGTGCCCTTTGGCAGTTGGACTTTAGCGGGCACTTGATCTGCCGCGCGTGGCTCCTGCGTGGACTTGTGCTCGCCGTTGTCGGCTAGCATTTCGTAGAATCCGAAACGATCCTTTTGGCTACCCGCTGCATCTGGGGGCTTGGCAGTACTCTCGGCCGCTTTGCCTTCTGCAGGTGGCGTATCCTGCTTAGGAACGGGCAAGGAACCCGTTGCGCCTTGCGGCGTCAGTGTCTCAACGGGAGGAGCCACGTCTTTGGCTGACGATTTGGTTTGCTCCTGACCTGCAGGCACAGGCTGCCCCTTATTGAACAAACCGCCATGTTTGTCCATATACCAGACGACGCCACCTGTTGCGGCAACGCCGATGAACAAGCCAATCAACAAGCCTGCCGCAATGGTGCTTCCTCCGCCATTACCTGCGCTCTGTTTCTTGCCTGTCGATTTGTAATCCTTGCTCATTGTCACTGCTCATTCAATGTAGATTGCCGTATTTGCAAGGGCCAACTGATGCTGATTGAAGCACGCCATCCAGTTCTGCCTTCACAAGGTTCGCGGCATTATAACCACGCCAGCGTCACTCGTTGTCCATCAAACACGATTTATGCAACGCAAATGCCAAAAAACGCACGCAACTCCCATATAATGCCGACTACAGCTTTTTTGAATATTTTCCGCGGAATCTAGCGATGTCGTCTGACAACTCCAAGGCCTGGTCTGGCCGTTTTTCCGAGCCAGTTGCCGAACTGGTCAAGCGTTATACTGCCTCCGTGACATTTGATCACCGACTGGCGGAGTTCGACATTCAGGGCTCGCTGGCGCATGCACGTATGCTGAATCGCGTCGGGGTACTGTCGTCAGACGACCTGATCGCGATCGAAGGCGGCATGTCCGACATCCTCGCCAGTATCCGCGCGGGCACCTTCGAATGGTCGATTGACCTCGAAGATGTACACATGAATATCGAAAAGCGTCTGACTGACCGCATTGGCGATGCGGGCAAGCGCCTGCATACCGGCCGTAGCCGTAATGATCAGGTGGCCACCGATATTCGCCTGTGGCTACGCGCCAACATCGATGATCTTGTCACTCTGCTGCGCGAACTTCAGGTCAGCATGATTGATCTGGCTGAAACCAATGCCGAAACCGTTATGCCCGGCTTTACACACCTGCAGGTGGCCCAGCCGATTACATTCGGCCATCACCTGATGGCTTACGTGGAGATGCTGGCACGCGATGAAGAACGCCTGCGCGATGCACGCAAGCGCGTGAATCGCCTGCCGCTGGGCTCCGCCGCACTGGCGGGCACCAGCTACCCGATCGACCGCGAGTGGGTGGCACAGCAACTCGGCTTCGAGGATGTATGCCGCAATTCGCTGGATGCCGTGTCCGACCGCGATTTCGCAATTGAATTCCAGTCCGCCGCTGCGCTGATCATGGTGCATCTGTCGCGACTCTCGGAAGAGCTGATTCTGTGGATGAATCCGCGCTTTGGCTTTATTGATCTGGCCGACCGCTATTGCACCGGCTCGAGCATCATGCCGCAAAAGAAAAACCCCGACATTCCCGAACTGGTGCGCGGCAAGACCGGTCGAGTGAACGGCAATCTCATTTCCCTGCTGACGCTGATGAAAGGCCAGCCGCTGGCCTACAACAAGGACAATCAGGAAGATAAAGAACCGCTGTTCGACACCGCAGACACACTGCTGGCGACCCTGCGCGTGGTGGCCGACATGATGCGTGGCGTGGTAGTCAAGCCGGAAGCCATGCGTCGAGCAGTGCGCCAGGGCTATGCAACCGCAACGGATCTGGCCGACTACCTGGTGAAGAAGGGACTGCCCTTCCGTGATGCGCACGAAGCCGTGGCACTCGCTGTGCGCTATGCATCGGAAGCGGGTAAGGATCTGGCTGATCTGGCATTGGTGGAGTTACGCAGCTTCTCGCCGCTGATCGGCCAGGATGTGTTTGACGTTCTGACGCCTGAAGGCTCGCTGGCCAGCCGTAACCATGTAGGTGGCACTGCGCCGCAACAGGTACGTGCGGCCATTGCCTATGCGCGCGGGCGTCTGGGCAAATAATGCTGAACTGGCGCTGGGCGACACTCACTGAATTCACTGCCAATGAATGGCACGACATCGGCGTGCTGCGGCAGGCGGTGTTTATTGTCGAACAGCGCTGTCCCTACCCTGATCTGGACGAACTCGACCCTGACTGCCTGCATCTGGTCGGGTACGATGATCAGGCTCGCCCCGCTGCCTACTTGCGCCTGGTACCGCCCGGAATGAAGTTTGCAGAAGCATCGTTCGGGCGCGTACTCGTCGCACCAGCCATGCGCGGCAAGGGACTTGCGCGCGAACTGATTCTACGCGCGCAACAACAGCATGCGATCACCTACGCGGGCCAACCCAATCGCATCGGCGCTCAAGTCTACTTGACTGATTTCTACCAGTCTCTCGGCTTCGTGGCACAGGGCGACATCTACCTTGAAGATGAAATTCCGCATCAGGACATGATCTGGGATGGTCAGATCACTGCTACATCCTAAAAACTTTACACTGATCAAACCGGGTTCTGAGCAATCGGTCTAGAATGGCGACGTTCACACGTTCAGGATCTGCCACATGATCAACGCCAATCGCAGCTTCCCCTCCTTCCGCCCCCGCCGGATGCGCCATGATGACTTTTCCCGGCGCATGATGCGCGAAAATCATCTGAGCGCCCATAATCTGATCTGGCCGGTATTTGTACTCGAAGGCAATGATCGCCGCGAAGAAGCCGTTGCCTCCATGCCGGGCGTCTTGCGCATGACGCTGGAACGCCTGCTGCCAGAAGCCGAGCGTACATTGGAACTGGGCATTCCACTGATGGCTCTCTTCCCGAATATCCGCAGTCAGAAAACCCTGCTGGCCGAAGCGGCCTATCACCCTGAAGGATTGGTGCCGACGGTGGTTCGTGCGCTGAAGGCACGCTTCCCGGAATTGGGCATCATGACCGATATCGCACTGGACCCCTACACCAGCCACGGCCAGGATGGCCTGATTGATGAACAGGGCTATGTGCTGAATGATGAGACCGTCTCCGTACTGGTCAAGCAGGCACTGTGCCACGCAGAAGCAGGTGTGGATGTGGTCGCGCCATCTGACATGATGGATGGCCGCATCGGTGCGATCCGCAATGCACTCGACAGTGCGGGTCATATTCATACCCGCATCATGGCTTACTCTGCCAAATACGCATCGAACTATTATGGTCCTTTCCGTGATGCAGTGGGCTCTGCGGGGAATCTGGGCAAGGGCAACAAATATACCTACCAGATGGATCCGGCCAATGGCGACGAAGCACTTCATGAGGTCGCGCTGGACCTGCAAGAAGGCGCTGATATGGTCATGGTCAAGCCAGGCTTGCCGTATCTGGATATCGTGCGCCGAGTGAAAGAGACGTTTGCGGTGCCGACCTACGCCTATCAGGTATCCGGCGAATATGCCCAGCTGAAGGCTGCGGCAGCAAATGGCTGGCTAAATGAAGAAGCCGTGGTACTGGAAACGCTGATGTCATTCCGCCGTGCCGGCGCAGACGGGATTCTCAGCTATTTTGCGCCACAGGCTGCGCAGTGGCTGAAGGATATGCAGCGATAATCTGCATCAATCAAAGAAAAACGGGCGCTTTGAGCGCCCTTTTTTATTTTTTCAGTATACGCGCAGGTCACACGCCATGGTAATCGCGATACCACGCCACAAACCGAGACAAACCGTCTTCGAGCTGAACGGATGGGCAAAAGCCGGTGACAGCCGTCAGCGCCGTGCAGTCCGCGCAGGTTGATGGCACATCGCCGGGTTGCATATCGACAGATTCGGTGATGGCCGACTTGCCAAGTACACGCTCCAGCGTGGCAATAAAGTCGGGAATGGCCACCGGCTGGTGATTGCCGATATTGAATACCCTATACGGATCGCCCTGACTGGCATCAGGTGGCAAATGAATCAGGCGCGACATCGATTCAACGATATCGCTCACATAGGTGAAATCGCGCTGCAGCTTGCCATGCCCGAACACTTTGATTGGCCTGTTATGCAAGATGGCATCGGTAAACAGCCAAGGCGCCATATCGGGTCGTCCCCACGGACCATAAACCGTAAAAAATCGCAGGCCGGTCATGGGAATACCGTACAGATGCGCATAGCTGTAGGCCATGACTTCGTTGGCCTTTTTGGTGGCCGCATAAAAGCTAAGCGGCGCATCCGTGGCTTCGGATTCATGCAGGGGGACAGTGAGATTGCTACCGTAGACACTCGATGTACTGGCAAAGATCAAGTGCCTGACCGGGTATAGCCTGCACGCTTCCAGTAACTCGGTGAACCCGATCAAGTTGCTGCGCGTGTAGGCTAGCGGGTTTTCCTGCGAATAGCGCACGCCCGGCTGCGCAGCCAGATGAATAACCACATCTGGTCGATGGCAGGCCATGAGCTGGCTGAGTGCATCTGGCTCGGCAATATCGAGATGTTGAAACGAGAAACCTGCATGGGACTGCAACTGCACCAGACGTTGCTGCTTCAGACTTGCGGGGTAGTAATCATTTAAATCATCTATGCCGATCACCTGATGTCCTTGCTGGCACAAGGCGGTCGACATATGCATACCGATGAATCCTGCTGCACCGGTGACCAAAATTTTCATGTGTGAGACTCAGTTCGCCAGTGCTCGCGCAACTTGGCATATTTTACAAAGGCAAAGAAACTACCAATCAGAATATGCGTGAGGCCGGCAACACCATCCAGCATGCCTAATCTGAAGAAATAGAAACGAATAAATCGCGCCGCAGGTGAAAGACACATCTTTGCGATACTGGCACGCTTTCCTGCAGCAAACAGCATGGCTGCCTGAGTCGTGGTGTACCGATTTTGCTTATCGATATAATGACCCAGGTTCATGGCAGAATCATGAAGCAAATCTCCTGCAACCCGACCCACTGGGTGCGAGGTCAGCACCTTTTCATGTACTGCATCTTCCGACCAGTTGGCGAACCGACGATCAAACAGACGGAGACATGGATCAGGATAGGCCTCGCCATGACGCAGATAACGACCAAAAAACAGATTGCGACGCGTCAATATGTAGGCTGAATACTGACCGGGCACACCTGTGCGGATGCCCTCCCGCAACTCGGGTGTCAAACGCTCGTCAGCATCGAGACACAGTACCCAGTCATGCAGAGCAAGGGACACAGCAAGTCGCTTTTGCGGCCCAAAGCCCATGAATGGCGCGGATACCACACGTGCGCCAAGCTGTTCGGCCAGTTCGATCGTGCCATCCTCACTCCCGGAATCCACCACCACGATTTCTGCTGCAATGTCGCGAGCGGACTCAATACAAGCCTGTAACTGGCTTGCAGCGTTTCGGGTGATGATCAGAAGGGAAATAGGGGTCATATCGGGGCTTTCGTGCGGCACAGGCGCTAGTGTATTGTCATACGTGACGTTTGTCTTGCCAGTCGCCCCACTTGCGTCTGGCAGTTATAATCGCAGGATGCCGAAAATCCTGATTGTTCGCCTAAGTTCGATGGGCGATGTAATTCACAATTTCCCCGCAATTACCGATCTTGCAAACGCTTACCCCAACGCCGACATTCATTGGGCGGTAGAGGAAGGCTTTGCCGATTTGCCACGCCTGCATCCTGCCGTGACCAAGGTGATTCCATTTGCCTTGCGTCGCTGGCGAAAAAATATGCTGAGCCGCAAAACCTGGTCTGAAATCAGTGCCTTTAGGCATACGCTCGCATCCGAACAGTATGACCTGATTATTGACTCTCAAGGCTTGGTCAAGAGTGCGATCGTCAGCAGCTTCGGACATGCGCCGACGGCTGGTTACGACCGTCGCAGCATCCGCGAACCATTGGCCAGCCTCCTGTACGACAGACGCTTTGCTGTTTCGCGTGACCTGCATGCTGTGATCCGTAATCGCCTGATCACGGCTGCCCCCCTAGGCTACACACCCGATGAGCGAGTGAATTACGGTATTACTGCACCCGATCTGCCTCAAATGTGGCGCGGAGCACAGCCCTATGTGGTATGCCTGACGGCCACTAGCCGCGATGACAAACTCTGGGCCAATGAAAACTGGATTGAGCTGGGAACTCAGCTTGCGGCTCAAGGTCTACGTATCATTCTGCCATGGGGCAGCCCCCGCGAAGCGCAGCGTGCACAGGAGATTGCCGCACAGATCACCGATGCCGTTGTTGCCCCCAAACTGACACTGCCTGAAGGCGCGCGGCTATTGCAGGACGCCCGCGCAGTCGTGGGTGTAGACACAGGGCTAGTGCATCTGGCCGCAGCAGTGGGGACGCCCGTCGTTGCCCTGTATTGCGCCAGTAACCCCGGCCTGACCGGCGTACTGGCTGGTGGATTTTATGAAAACCTCGGTGAATATGGCGCCCCGCCCCGCTGCGTTGACGTCATGGCCGCCACGCAGCGCGCACTGGAGGCCCGCACATGCTAAGACGCCTGTACAGCCTGGCCTGGTATCTGGCCACGCCGCTGATCATGCTTTATCTGTGGCGTCGCAGCAGACAGATCGCAGGCTATGCCGATCACTGGGGCGAGCGCTTCGGTTACTATCCTGCGATCGAAGCCAAACCTATTTTATGGGTACACTCCGTTTCGGTGGGTGAAACTCGCGCGGCAGCCCCGCTGATCCGGGCGCTGCAGCAGCATTATCCCCATCATCAGATTTTGATGACCGGCATGACACCAACCGGCCGCGACACGGCTCGCAAGCTGTTTGGTGACGGGATCCTGCAAGCCTATCTGCCCTACGACCAGCCAGGCGCCGTCAAACGCTTCCTGCGCCATTACCGGCCTGACGTTGGACTGATTCTGGAAACGGAACTGTGGCCCAATCTGTTCCATTTTGCCAAGCAGCTGGGTGTGCCAGTGTATGTAGTCAACGCACGCTTATCAGACAAATCGCTTGCCGGTTATATGCGTATCCGCCATCTGATTGCACCGGCGCTCGGGGAGCTGAGCGGCATCGCAGCGCAAAGCGATGAGGCAGCGCGCAAATTGCGCGAACTGGCTGGCTCGTTTGCGCCTGCCATTCAGGTCAGCGGCAATCTGAAGTTTGATTTCCACCCCGGGCAACGACTGATCGATCAGGGGCGGCAATGGCGTAAAACGATTGGCAAACAACCTACATGGCTGGCAGCGAGTACCCGCGAAGGGGAAGAGGCGCTGATTCTGGCGCAACTGGCCTGTTCTCCCTGGGCTGCGCATGCATTGCTCATTCTGGTACCACGCCACCCCGAACGCTTTGATGAGGTTGCCGATCTACTGGATCAGCATGCCCTCACCTATGTCAGGCGCAGTCAGTGGGATGGAACATCGCCCCTGCCTGCGGGCACGCAGGTGATTCTGGGTGATTCGATGGGCGAGATGACGGCCTGGTTGTCAGCAGTGGATGTCGCATTTGTTGGCGGTAGCCTGCTGGCGTTTGGCTGTCACAATGTGATCGAGCCATGTGCCTTGGGTTGTCCTGTGGTATTTGGCCCATCGACATTCAATTTCCCCGAAGCAACCGCTGAAGCACTGGCTGCGGGTGCGGCTCGTCAGGTTCAGGATGCCAGCGAATTGATTGATACGGTATCCCGCTTACTGGACGATCCGTCTACCCGCAATGAGATGCGGATTGCAGGGCGCGCGTTGGTGAACAAACATAAAGGAGCAGTCGAACGCGTGATTGCGATGCTGCCAGCCAAAACGCAGCTTACCAACGTATCGGCTCCGGATTAAGGCTCACGCCGAAACGGGTCAGCACGTCGGCACGCACGGCAGCACAAACTGCTGCAATATCTGCACTCACGGCGCCGCCATGATTAACCAGTACCAGCGCCTGCTTGTCAAACATGCCTGCGTGCCCCAGCGTTCGTCCTTTCCAGCCGCACTGCTCGATCAGCCAACCAGCTGCAAGTTTCACCCGGCCATCCGCTTGCGGGTAAACCGGAAGTGCTGGGTAACGGGATTTAAGTGCTGCAGCCACCTCCTGCTCCACCACCGGATTGTGGAAAAAACTGCCTGCGTTCGGGATCACGGCTGGATCAGGTAGCTTACTGCGACGAATTGCCATAACAGCATCTGCTACCTCGACGGGCGTGGGTATACCACTGGCCAAGCGAGCGGCAAGATCGCCGTAGCCCAGCACAGGCGTCCAGACGCGCGGCAAACGAAATGTCACTGCGGTAATCAGCCAGCGGCCGGCGTCTGGCCGTTTGAAGATGCTGTGACGATATGCAAATTGACACATGTCCGCCGTAAAGATGTGCAGCTGGCCATCGTCCAGATTCACAGCTGTCAGCGAGTGAAAGCGATCTGCAATTTCGACCCCGTATGCGCCGACATTTTGTACCGGCGCCGCGCCGACTGTCCCCGGAATAAGCGAGAGATTTTCCAAGCCGCCCCAGCCCTGCGCCAGCGTCCACAGAACCAGATCGTGCCAGTTTTCGCCTGCCGATGCGGTAATGTAGCGATGATCGGCGTCTTCCCGGGTCAGGGTCTTGCCTTTGAGTGCAACCTGAAGCACCAGTCCCCTCACTCGCTCGGGTAACCAGAGATTTGAGCCGCCGCCCAGCACATGAATCTGCTCCGCAGAAAACTGCGCACGAATCTCATCCAGCAGGGACAGTTCGTCCAGCACGGCAAAGTGCTCAGCCCGGGCAGGCAAGGCAAGCGTATTGTGTGCCTGCAGATCAACATCTTGAAGAATTGCACCCATCGGGCTGGCTTTCCGCGAATTTCAGGCTGATGATTATAACCATGACAGCGCCGATCCCGTCGGCGAATAAAACAAGATATGCAGGGAGCACACCATGCGCGTCGCCGTATTTGATACCCACGCCTATGATCGCGAGTCCTTTGAACGGGCCAATCGCCAGTTCGGCCACGAATTGCAATTTTACGAACCACGATTGCATCTGGACACAGCCGTGCTCGCACGCGGCTTTCCGGTGGTTTGCCCATTTGTAAATTGCCGCATTGATGCCCCTACGCTGGCACAACTCAGTGCGGGCGGAACACGATTGATTGCCTTGCGCGCGGCAGGCTACAACGGCATTGATCTGACAACAGCACGTGCACTCGGGATCAGCATCGTCCGCGTACCTGCATACTCTCCCCATGCGGTTGCCGAACATGCATTTGCATTACTGCTCTGCCTGGTTCGGAAAATTCACCGCGCGCATGATCGTATTCGCGATGCCAACTTCTCACTGGAGGGACTCGTCGGGTTCGATTTGTTTGGAAAAACGTTCGGAATTGTCGGAACTGGAAAAATCGGCAAGGTCGCTGCACGCATTGCTCGCGGCTTTGGTTGTCGCGTTTTGCTGTACGACATTGCGCCAGATGACGCATTTGCCGCGACGACGGGCACCGAATATGTGGCCTTGGATGATTTGCTTGAAACAGCCGATATCGTGTCACTGCACCTCCCGCTCACCTCGGAAAGCCACCATCTGATCAATGCGCATGCCCTTCGCCTGATGAAGGAAAGTGCCATCCTGGTGAACACCAGTCGGGGAGGCATTGTTGATACCGCAGCCTTGCTGGATGCGGTGAAGCAGCATCGGCTTGGAGGGGTGGCACTGGATGTGTACGAGCTTGAAGAAGGCGTGTTTTTCGAGAACCTATCCGACACCGGACTGAATGATGATGTCCTTGCACGCCTGATTACATTCCCGAATGTGCTCGTTACTTCGCATCAGGGTTTTCTAACACAGGAGGCACTCGCCAATATTGCGGACACGACACTCGACAATATTCGTGTATTCGAGTCCGGCGAGCCACTTCATAATCAAGTCCCCTGATCACACCACCAAAGCACTTCCACCGTGCGCACTTCGTGTTACAATTCGCCCCCTCGCCCGGATGGTGAAATTGGTAGACACAAGGGACTTAAAATCCCTCGGCGCAAGCTGTACCGGTTCGATTCCGGTTCCGGGCACCAGACACAAGGCCTCACTTCGGTGGGGCCTTTTGCTTGATACCTGCTCGCAGTCCTGCTTGCCTGACCGGTGCTTCGCGAATTGAATCAAATGTTTGTGTTTCTCACATGCAGTTGATCAACGGTTTGATGTTGATCATGCCAAGTAGAGTTTAAATGCGTATAATTCTCATCTATGAATACGCATCGTGACACACCGCTTACGCTCTCCAGCCTGCAACCGGGGCAATCTGCAAGTATTGACGGCTATCTGATCGGGCCATCCCCTCTGCGCAGGCGCTTGCTTGCGCTGGGTCTGACGCCCGGTGCCATGCTTGAAGTCCTACGACGCGCACCATTAGGTGACCCGATCGAAATTCAGGTGCGCGGCGCTAACTTTGCGTTGCGTCGCTTTGAAGCTGATGCACTGGCCATTACACCGGTGGGGGCAGCATGAGCGTCATTCGTCAGCTTGCCCTGATTGGTAATCCGAACTGCGGCAAAACTACGCTATTTAACCAGCTCACGGGCAGCCGGCAAGTTGTCGGTAACTGGCCGGGTGTGACAGTCGAACGTAAAACCGGTGAATTCACACTGGATGGCGAGTCGGTGACCATTGTTGACTTGCCCGGCCTCTACAGCCTGACCGAAGGGGGGGGTGTCGATGAAGCAGTTGCTCGCGACTACCTGAGCGGACATGCGTCGGGACTCATCCTGAATCTGCTTGATGCACGCCAGCTGGAACGTCAGCTATTTCTTACATTGCAGCTGATCGAACTTGGTCATCCCATGCTGGTGCTGCTGGGCATGAGCGATCTTGCACGCAAGCAAGGATTGATCGTCGATGCGTCGGCACTCTCCGCAGCACTTGGCGTGCCGGTGATTGAAGTCGTATCGACCAACGACGAGGGCATTGCACCGCTGCGCGCGCAACTGAGACAGCCCCTTCCGGCAGCGCCCGCACTCATCGCGTATGGGGATGCCATTGAAACAGCTGTCAGTCGCCTTTCCACACGTGGGTTGAATCGTGCCGATGCGCTGGCCGCGCTGGAAGGTTGCGACATTGAAGTTGACGCCGATGCCCTCGCGTCGGTATCTGCAGAACTAGCCGATGCATATGGTGACGATGCCGATATTGCCATTGCCGATGCGCGATTTAGCGCGATTGTCCGCATTCGCGACCAAGCCGTCCGTGCCGTTCCCAAAGAGCCCGATCTCAATGATCGTCGTATTGACCGGATTGCACTTGGCCGCTGGACAGGTATCCCGCTCTTCGGTTTCGTGATGTACCTGCTGTTTGCTTGGGCCATTCAGTTCGGTGGCACCATGATCGATGCATTTAATGGCGTGGCAGAGGCACTCTTTGTGCAATTGCCTAATGATATTGTGAGCTGGGCTGGTTTACCCAACTGGCTGGGCTTTGTGCTTGGTAACGGCATTGGCGAAGGCATCAAGACTGTCTCGGGCTTTATTCCGACGATCGCCTGTCTCTACTTGGGTCTGGGCATTCTGGAAGACTGCGGCTATCTGGCGCGTGCCGCCTTTGTGATCGACCGCTTAATGCGTGCGATGGGACTGCCGGGCAGGGCGTTTGTGCCAATGATCGTGGGATTTGGCTGTAACGTCCCAGCGGTGATGGCTACTCGGACGCTGGAAAGCCGATCGAGCCGCATTCTGTCATCGATGATGATTCCCTTTATTTCCTGCGGCGCGCGTCTGCCCGTCTACGCACTGTTTGCGGCGGTATTCTTCCCCAATAGTGGTGGTCTGGTGGTGATGTCGCTCTACCTTGCCGGTCTGACCGTTGCACTTGCAACCGGCTTGCTGCTGCATAGTACCCTGCTAGCCGCAGATAAGACTCCCAGCGTGATGGAACTCCCGGCTTGGCATTGGCCCAATATGCGCAATGTATTCAGGCAGGCCTGGATGCGACTCACCGGATTTATTACCGGTGCCGGCTCTATGATTGTGCCAATGGTGCTGGTCATTAATCTGCTGTCTGCCATTCAAACCGAAGGCGCACATTTCAATCCTGATGCGCCGGATACTTCGGTTCTGGCAGATGTTTCCCGCGCGATTACGCCCGCCCTGCATCCAATGGGGATCAATCCGGACAACTGGCCTGCCACCGTGGGTGTTGTGACAGGGGTGCTGGCCAAGGAAGTCGTAGCAGGTACGCTCGTGGCCAGCTATCAGCGTCTTGCCGGTGGCGAGGTTGAAGCAGAAGAAGCGGGCACGGTCACAGACCGTCTGCTGAACGCACTCTCTACGATTCCTGAAAACATGGGCAAGCTGGCTACCCGCCTCACAGATCCAATCAATATGGGCGACGCTCAGGAAAAAGCCGCGCATAGCCAGGAAACCGCCTCTCGCGGCATGGATGCCATTCATGCGCGCTTCGGTAATCTGCGCGCAGCCTATGCCTATATGCTGTTTGTGCTGCTGTATACCCCTTGTGTGGCGGTGCTATCTGCCATGCGCAAGGAAATCGGCTTGAAATGGACCGTGTTCAGCGCCATCTGGACACTGAGTCTGGCCTGGCTGATTGCGGTGACCTACTACCAACTGGGCAGCGCCAGCCATCCGATTCCATTGCTACCGATTGGCATTGTCATGTCGATTCTGGTGGCGACGGGTCTATGGCAAAGCAGCAGTCGCCGCACGCGCCTTAAAGGAAAGTGATCCCCATGATTCTGGCTCAAATCCGCAATCAGCTTGAGTCTCGCAAGAGTATGCTACTGGCCGATCTGGCGGCCACCGTGGGACTCAACAGCGAACAGGTGCAACTCGCGCTGGCACCGCTGGCCGCCCGGGGTCGCCTGCGTATCGAGCAAGCGGAAACATCCGGGTGCGCCAAGGGGTGCGGCGGATGTGCAAGCGCGTGCGCACCCGATCTGCGCCGGGTGATCTGGATCGGCAAAAGCTAAGCATTTGCCGTGTCATACGGATCACTCAGGCCTGAACCGCCAGCCCGCGCCGGTGCGACATACGCTCACCAATGCGAGTGAGCGTGTGCGCATCTAGCCGGCTCGCATGCGGAAACACTTCCCGCTCCTCACGATCCGCATGTGCCGGATAACGCAGGACAAACTCATCAAGCATTCGCTTTGGCACACTGTCTGCCACACCATCGGCCACCTGACGCAACCATGCGTAGACGGGAATCCAGAGCTGTTCGAGCGCCAGATGCTCGACTTCCAATTCAACCAGCAATGCACTGAGTGACGGGTCGTCCAAGGCACGTAAGGCCGGGAACAAATCATCCTCTTCATCCTGATGATGCTGTTTGGCGGCAACGGCAAAATACCGGATCACCCGCTCTGCAGCTTCGGTTGCTTCGTCACCGCAGCCATTCTCATCAACATATTCGGCCAGACGTGCCGTCAAAGTGGCGTAACGGCGTAAATTACCGTGACAAACCGTCAGAATGGCCATGGGATCATCAAACGTGGCCAGATCACCGGTGGGCAGCATGATGTGCTCCTTTCTTCAATCGGCACATTATGCACCCAAGTGGTATTAACGAGCACCGCGAGACCGTGATCCCAATGGATTTTGTGCAATGGTTTGAGGCAAATCATATTTGATGCACCCAAGGGTCATTAATATGGCGGCTTCATTTAAAGGATTGCGCTCATGAATCGCTGCCTCTTACAAGGTTTGATCGCCAGTTTATTGCTGTTCTCTGCCCTGTTTGCAGCCGCAGATGCCGACCTGGACAAACTGAAGACATTTGATGCTACCGCCGCGTCACGTGCGTCCGCGCTTAAGTCCGGCGAAAAGGTTGCATCGTTTTGCGCCAATTGCCACGGTAGCGACGGCAATAGCCGAATTGGCGAGGTGCCCAACCTGGCAGGTCAGCATCCTGCCTATTTGCTGACGCAGATTCGTAAATTCGCCAATGGACAACGCAAAAATGAATTTATGGAAGGCCTGGTGAAAGCACTGAGCGAAGATGAAAAACTCAAAATCGTCTACTACTTCTCAAATGCAGTCCCGATGCCTGCAGGCGGAAAAGGCAATATTGCGCGAGGACAGGAGGTCTTTCGGCAAAATTGCGCCATGTGTCATGGCCCGGAAGCGCGTGGCGCAGAAACCTTTCCGCGTTTAGCCGGACAGCAATCTGATTACCTGAGAATCTCGCTGGAACGCTATCGCACGCGTAGTGGCGAACGCATCTTCGCACCGATGTCGGCAGTGGTAGGCTCGCTTAAACCTGAAGATGTAGATGCTGTTGTCGCTTATCTGTCGAATTTGCGATAAACGTTATCTCGCGATACGCGCCTCGACTTCACCGCATGGAATCAGGATAGTGGCCTGAAATCCATGCGGTTCAACCTCTTGTAGCTCCAGCGATGCTGCGTCGCCAAATAATAGCGCCAGCCGTTCACGAATATTGTCGAGCCCCACTCCACTGCCGGGCATTTCACTCATACCGACACCGGTATCCGAGACAGTGAGCGCAATCTGGTTGCCCATCTCATATACAGTGACTGCGATCGATCCACCTTCCCGACTCGGTTCGATACCGTGTTTGATGGCATTTTCAGCCAACGTCAGCAACATAGCCGATGGAATCCGGTGCTGTAACCACTGCGGTGCAATGTCGAACTCGAGTATCAATCGATCTCGCATGCGATGCTGCATGATCGATAGATAGCTCCGTACCATGTTGATTTCATCTGCGATGCAGGCATATTCGCCACGAAGATGATTCATGCAGTGGCGCAGAAAAGTTTCCAGCTCGGTCGCCAGACTTGCCGCTTCGGGTGATCCAGCCTTAGCGCGTGCGGCAATGTCCTTCAAAACCGAATACAGTAAATCGGTATCCATGCGAGCCTGAAGCTGGAGCAGACGTGATTCGTCCAGCTTTTGCCGAAGCCGGGCAGTATCCAGCTCGGCCTCGCGCCGACGGATTTCACCCGCGAGCATCATTTTGCGCACACGCACAACCAGATTCGTGACCCCGCCCTGCACCAGCAAAATCAGCAGGATCATGATATGCGACGCAGGTACAAACCCGGCCATTTCAAATCTGGGTAAAACACCCAGTGCTTTCGCCGCGCCAATCGTTAAAAAGGCCGCCACCTCAAGCGCCACAATCAAACCGAGCAATAGCATTGCATCGCGGGCAGATCCCGCACGTTTGCGCGCAAATGGACGGGCATTGAGCATGAACTTCAGGTAGCCGTTATGGTATTTGTGATGGCCGATCCACAAGTCAGATACCAGCCAGGGTACGGCTGGCATGGCCACGATGCAGACAATCCCCGCCACAGGAACCAGCGAAGGTGCGCTTGTCTGTATCCAGGGAATGGGAATCAAAAGTGCGACTTCGGCGACCCCAGCCACCAGCAGCATGATCAATACATTCACGATCACCGCACCCGCCCAGATCTTGCGGAAGCCATGCGCGTGCATAAGCCAGTACTCGAAACGATCAACGTCTTCCTGCAGGATGTGGGAAGTACAGTTCCAGAGCCACGAAAAGCCGCGGTCCAGCCTAATCAGTACATTCACTACGCGCGATTGCCCGCGAACGTCCTGAGCGAGGGATTCAGTCACCATCATGATGTCCTGCAATGGGCGTGGTGATCAGCAGCAGCGTATCGTCAGCATGCTGCTTCAGCTGTCGAATATGCGCGTACGGGAATCGCTGATTCAGACGGTGTGGCAATTCACGCTGCCAATCAGAATCTGAAGACGTTTCCGTGTGTCCCTGAGCTGCAATATGCAGCGATATCAGCACAGTATGCCCTTCAGTGCGAATATGCATCTCCAGCGTGCCGCTCGACGGTATTCCACCATGCTTGCGCACATCTTCCAGCAAAAAGATGAGCAGTGCAGGGCTGATCTCCAGCTCTTCCATGCCCGCTTCAAAATGAATTCGTCCACTGAACTGGCCTGAGCTCAACGACACCATCAAGTCGAGATAGTGCTGTGCGATCTGGACTTCTGTTGCAACGGTTGCCTTACCCGATCTCAGTTGCTGCGTTGTCAGACGGAGAAAAGTGATGAGCTTTGCCGTCAGGATGGATGCATCCGGTGCGTGGATACGTGCAAGCTCCTGCACAGCACCCAGTGAGTTGAACAGAAAGTGGGGTTCAATCTGTGCCTGCAATGCGCTGAGCTGGGCCTCACTGAGCCGCTGTGACAGATTCACCGCCGTCACGCGTGCCTCATTGGCTTGCCGTTCGATCTGAATAATGCGGGTACGCACTGAAAGTAGCGCTTTACTGCACAGCTCCACCCAGCACTCCCCTGTCCACCAGACAATGGCCACGCCCAGAACATGGTTCCTCAGGGTATCCATCTTCAGCCCCGCTTCACTCAATCCCAGCAGGGCCCACAACACCGGCCAGATCAGCCAAATCACCCAGATCACGGCAACGGGCATCAGCATGCGAACATACCGCAGCACTTCGGGGAGATTTGCCACACACCCGAATCGCCACCTTGCAAACCGGCTAGCGTATTTCTCGTGTGATATCAGTAAGCGCGCAATCAACCATGGCGATAGTACCCAGATGAAGCCCGCCTCAATCCAGGCAGCTTGTTGCACCGACCGCATCAAAGGCCAGTCACCCAGCCCCACCCACCGTCCGCCAAGATGCATGATGCCTTGCACAATTAGCACATACATCAGGTCACATAAGCCGCCGTATGTGAATAGCCGGCGCACACCCTGCTTGCTAATCAGCCACTGATCCAGACTCAAAAGGGCGGGTTGCTGAATATCGCGCAAGGAGGCTTTGCCCCACGTGAGATGATCACGGTGTTCAGCCAATGCCATGCTGATAAGTTGCCGGGAAAGCCAATGCCGGACGTCAGGTCTGCCTTCATCCTTCACCATGCGCTCCTACGTATTTTCATGAAGACAGTTTGACGGGAATCATCCTTCCGCGCAGTCAGCAGGTGACCACTGCCGGAAAAACGGGCATGAGTAAGCGATTCGGGGAGATAAAATCTAGTCGCGAAATAAGTGAGCAAATGCACGGCTGACTGGCAGACGTTCCGAACAGCCGTCCAGCACAATTTCCAGACGCTCGCCATCCAGTCGATCAATCGCTTTGATAAAGCCAACTTGAACAACTGTGCCACGATGAACCTGCCAGAACTCATCCGGATCAAGGCGCGCCAGCAATTCTTTCAGCGGGGTGCGGATAAATGCTTCGCTGTCTTTGGTCACCACACGGGTGTACTTGGTGTCTGACTGCAGAAATAGAATCTCTTCGACACGCAGCAGGCGAATCTGCCGGCCAACAGTCGCTTTGATCCATTTCAGGCGCTCTGTTTCAGGTGCAATTTTGGCCTGCAACTCTTTCAGAACAACCGATAAATCGGATGGCGCTGAAGCCAACTTGTCTTTCAGCCGGGCAACCGCACGCTGCAAGCGCTCCTCATCAATCGGCTTGAGCAAATAATCCACAGCCCCCGTATCAAATGCAGCAACGGCATATTGATCATAGGCCGTCACAAACACGATATGCGCATGCGGCATCATTCTCCGCGCCAGATCCAATCCACTCATACCCGGCATCCGGATATCGAGAAAGGCCACATCGGGGTCGTGCGCCACAAACGCCTCCCACGCCAGAATGCCATCTCGGCAGGCCGCAACAATTTCAGCCTCCGGCCAGCACAGCGCCAGCAATGATTGAAGCCGCTCCATCATCAGCGGTTCGTCTTCGGCAATCAGGATTTTCATGGTCGATTCTGTGGGGGTGGAATACAGATTCTGTCTGGCAATCAATCAGCCTATGATTGCCGCTCGCGGCTGATACTAATGCACCTTTTCATCGCGCTCACGCCAATTGATACGCGGCGAAGCAGGTCTGCCAGATGCATCAAAGAAACGGATCAATGCATCATTTGACCAATTACGTTTATGCATGGGCAAATGCATGTAATGAATACCATTGTTTTCCGTGTAAATCGCTTCGTGAGGGATGCTTTCATCCCACGTGCCATCCGTAATCACTGCCCGATCTACTTTATCGGCAACTGACCAACCGTAATCTTTGGGGTAATCCGGATCTCGGTCGCCTACCCTTCGTTCAGCCAGTAATGCATTGACCTGAAACCGGATATAGCGATTAACCAGGTATTGCAAACGCAAATCTCCCATGCGCATAGCGTTGTCCGGCAAATCATAGGACATGACACGCGCCCACCATTCGTACTGACGATCCGTGCGATTGATATAGATGCGGGCATCTTCCTTTTCACAAACAGGATCGATCGGTGAAATGAAATAGCCCTGATCATCGACCGGAATATCCATCGAACAATTCTGGGTACCGATCACACTGACGATGAGCGGCTCACGGCCAATGCCCGGCGTTTGTGCGCTCACAAAGAATCTAAGCGTGGAATTTGGCGCCAGCGACCGGTTGGCGCGGTAGGCACTGATCCCGCCAAGGAGTTGGCGGTAGGATTTACTCATGAGTGATAGCGATCCCCGCACCACAATTGAATGAGCCTCATCCAGATCACCCTTCGACGATGAATCATCTATCAGGGAACGCGCGAGTTCTATGGTTTGGCGTGCAGCAGACTCCCCCACTTTTTCGATCGCCGTCCCCGCGGTTTTACCTGCCTGGGTAATGACGCCTGATACTGCATTTCCAGGAGGCGTGGGTTCCGGCTTTTTCTCATCGCCATACACCACGTTTCCGGTAAAGCAGACCATTAGGCACGCCATCATCGGCCAACGCCATTCCTCACTACGCCTCATGAAGCAATATGCCCCTTTCCAAACGAACCTTGCACAACTGCAAGGTCATATATGCCTGATGCCTATTCGCGAAACAAATGGGTAAAGGCTCGACTCACAACGAGCTTCTCGAGGCTTCCCTTCATCCGCACTTCCATTCGCTCCGCATCAATTCGCTCGGCAGAGGCGATCGATTTTACCTGTACTACCGTCCCGCGATGAATCTGCCAGAATTGCTCAGGATCCAGGCCTGCAAGTAACTCTTTGAGGGGCGTGCGAATAAACGCCTCCTCATCACGCGTCACCACCCGGGTGTATTTGCTATCCGACTGAAAAAACAACACATCATTTACGTGAATCAGTCGAATCTGACGCCCTACCGTTGCCTTGATCCACTGCAATTTCGTAGATGCCAGCTCGATTGGTTGAGGCATGACTGATCGCAGCGTGGCCAGTAAGGGGCTCAAATCGGCGGGTGGCTGATGCAATTTGCGGCGAACACGCTCGATTGCCCGTTCAAGCCTTTCTTCTTCAACCGGTTTGAGCAGGTAATCTACCGCACCTGCATCAAATGCTTCCACTGCATACTGGTTATATGCTGTGACGAAGATGATATGTGCACCCGCACCGATCCGTCGCGCCAGATCAATTCCATTCATACCCGGCATGCGGATATCAAGGAAGACAATATCCGGTTCGTGATCGATAAATGCCTGCAGCGCACTCAGACCATCTTCCGCCAGCGCGACGACTGTCGCGTCCGGCCAACATCGGGCGAGCTGCTGCTGGAGACGCTCCCGCATCAGGGGTTCGTCTTCGGCAATCATGATCGACACCTGACTCATTCAATGCTCCGTATTATTTTGGCTGATTCATCCTGGATGGGTTCGCTGCGCTACCCCGCGCGCAACTGAGCGACGGGAATGTCCAGGCTGGCAATAAATCCTTCGGGTTCGTTCGCCCCCAGAATCAGGCGGGCGTTACCGCCATAACGCAAATGCAGTCGTTCACGGATATTGGCCAGCCCAACCCCCTGATGGCTGGAAGATGCACCCAGCCCGACACCGGTATCGGCGACCTCTATCACGAGACGATCTTCATGGATTCTGGCTGAAACAGCAACAACCGAAGCACCGACTTTAGGTTCAACACCATGTTTAATGGCATTTTCGACCAGCGTCAGCAACATTAACGGAGGCACTTCGATATCCGCCACGTCGGCGGCCAGATTCAGTTCGAACGCAAGGCGATCGCCCATGCGTAACTTCATCACCCCCAGATAGTCGCGAACAATGCCGAACTCTTCCGACAACGGCATCAAGGGGCGGCGAATGCTATCCATGCTGCCCCGAAGAAATCGGATCAGCTGTCCGGCCAATAAAGCAGCATCAGGCGCACGTTCTTCCGCCTGCTGCCGTAATGCACCCAGTGTATTAAACAGAAAATGCGGTTCGATCTGTGCCTGCAGAACCTTGAGCTCGGCCTCCGCAGCCGTTCTCGCTTCGCGCTCACGCAGATTATCCGCTTCGAGACGCGCAATTTCCAGCTGATCGTCGCGATTTCTGAGACGTGCGGAGGACGACACGGCAATCACGGATACCCAGGTAAACGCGATACCATAGATCAGCGATTCCAGGGTGCTGACGCCATTCTCTGCCGCACGCGCATCAAAACCGACGTTATACGACAAAATATGAATTGCCCACGCATTAAACAGGCGTGTTGCAGCCAATAGCGCAAGGAACAGCAAGGCGCCCCAGTAATTGCGATATTGTTCGCGCCATCGATAAGCCCACCAGAATGCCGTGGCAAATACAATCCCGGTTGCCCACAGTGCATTCGCCCACAGCGCAATCCACATGACTGCTGCGGGGAATTTTTCGTGTGAAAACGATGCAGCATCACCGGTCATGGTATGGATGGCAATGGCCACCGTCAGCATGATCACGGTGACATTCCAGCCCAGCAAAATGGCGAGTCTGACGAGGCGCCGCCACCATGCATCCCGCACGGTCCGACTGCGCAGCATCGCGAGATCGTAGGCCACCATCGTACCGAGCAGGACCGAACAAAATCCCAGACTCGCCGTTTTGGCTGCGGCATGAATCGGCCAGAGTGGAATGACGACTTTCAGTGCAAAAATCAAGGCCAGCAGTGCAAGCACATAGCGCACACTCACGAACAGGATACGCGTACGCCGACTCATGTGAATGCGCGTATCCCATGCCATCCTGAACAGCGCGGCAAGCAGGATAAAACTGCTTGCACTGATACAGAGCTGAACAACCATGCTCGCAGTCACCGCAAGCGCAGGTGAGGCATGTTCCCCCTGATCGGGCGTGGAAAACCCCAGCACAAAGCCCTCAAGAAACATGACGATTGCCACGATCATCGGCAGATACGCAAGCATGCGCATCAGGTGACGCAAAATCGATTGCCCCTCTGATGGCAGTGCAGACTCCGCACTTTGTTGACCCACACCCACGTTTACATGCTCCAGATTCGTGACATTGCGCATGATGCGCACTGGTATAGACAGATTGTCATCATGCCGCAAGGTGAATCGTTCGACGAGCAAATTGAGACCAAGTACGACTACGCTGATCTCAATGACGAGATGCTCAAACCTTTGACTCAGCGCAAACCTCCCGTCACTCGCCCTCTTGAAATCCGCCCTGTCCCCACTCAGATAGGGGGTATACAGGCAGTCAATCTGCCAGCCACGATTTCAGGAGAGAGCCATGCGCTTTGACAAACTGACCACCAAGTTCCAGCAAGCCTTCGCCGACGCCCAGAGTCTGGCGCTGGCGCACGACAACCCCTACATCGAGCCACAGCACCTGCTGCTGGCTTTGATTAACGACAGCGAATCCGGCACGTCTTCGCTGCTGGCGCGCGCGGGTGTAAACGTCACGCCGCTGCGCAGCGCGCTGGAGTCCGCCATCAAACGCCTGCCGCAGGTGAGCGGCAACGGCGGCGAAATCACGATTTCCAAAGACCTGAATAATGTACTGAATCTGACCGATAAGGCAGCGACCAAGCGCAATGATCAGTTCATTTCCAGCGATCTGTTTCTGCTGGCCTTGACCGAGGATAAGGGTGAAACCGGCAAGCTGATCAAGGAATATGGCGGTAAAAAGGAAGCCGTTGAGGCCGCGATTGATGCGGTGCGCGGCGGACAGAGCGTTGACTCCGCCGATGCGGAGCAAAAGCGTGAGGCGCTGAGCAAATATTGTCTGGATCTGACCGAACGCGCCAAACAAGGCAAGCTCGACCCGGTGATTGGCCGAGATGATGAAATCCGTCGCGCCATTCAGGTCCTGCAACGCCGCACCAAGAACAATCCGGTGCTGATTGGCGAGCCGGGCGTGGGCAAGACAGCGATTGTGGAAGGTCTGGCGCAGCGCATTGTGAATGGCGAAGTGCCGGAAACGCTGAAAAACAAGAAGCTGCTCGTCCTTGATCTGGCAGCCCTACTGGCCGGTGCCAAGTATCGCGGCGAATTCGAAGAGCGCCTGAAAGCCGTCCTGAACGAACTCGCCAAGGATGCCGGCAGCACCATCATCTTCATCGACGAAATCCACACCCTGGTCGGCGCGGGCAAGGCCGAAGGCGCGATGGATGCGGGCAATATGCTGAAGCCTGCACTGGCTCGCGGCGAACTGCATTGCCTGGGTGCCACCACCCTGGACGAATATCGTAAATACATCGAAAAAGACGCTGCTCTGGAGCGCCGCTTCCAGAAAGTGCTGGTGGATGAGCCGAGTGTGGAAGATACCGTCGCGATTCTGCGCGGTCTCAAGGAACGCTACGAAATCCACCACGGCGTGGACATCACCGATCCGGCGATTGTGGCGGCGGCTGAACTGAGCAATCGCTACATCACCGACCGTTTCCTGCCGGACAAGGCCATCGATCTGATCGACGAAGCGGCTTCACGCATCAAGATGGAGATCGACTCTAAGCCGGAAAGCATGGACAAGCTGGAGCGTCGCCTGATCCAGCTGAAGATCGAGCGCGAAGCCGTGAAAAAGGAAAAGGACGAGGCTTCCATCAAACGTCTGGGGCTGATCGAGGAAGAAATCGGCAAGCTGGAACGCGAATACGCCGATCTGGAAGAAATCTGGAAGTCGGAAAAGGCCGTGGTGTTAGGTTCGCAAGCCATCAAGGAAGAAATCGACAAGCTCAAAATCGCTATGGAAGACGCCCGTCGCAAGGGCGACTGGCAGCGCATGAGCGAGCTGCAATATGGCAAATTGCCGGAACTGGAATCCAAGCTGAAAGCAGCCGAATCCAAGGAGGGTACTGCCACGCAGAACAAGCTGGTGCGCACGCAGGTGGGTGCCGAAGAGATTGCCGAAGTAGTTTCACGCGCCACCGGCATTCCGGTGAGCAAGATGATGGAAGGCGAGCGCGACAAACTCCTGCACATGGAAGATGCGCTGCATCAGCGCGTCGTTGGCCAGCATGAAGCCGTACAACTGGTGTCCGATGCGATTCGCCGTTCACGCTCGGGTCTGGCTGATCCGAACAAGCCCTATGGCTCATTCCTGTTCCTCGGGCCGACGGGCGTGGGCAAAACAGAGCTGTGCAAGGCGCTGGCTGGATTCATGTTCGATGCCGAAGATCATCTGGTGCGCATCGACATGAGCGAGTTCATGGAGAAGCATTCTGTTTCACGTCTGATCGGTGCGCCTCCGGGCTATGTGGGCTACGAAGAAGGCGGCACGCTGACCGAAGCCGTGCGCCGCAAGCCGTATTCGGTGATTCTGCTGGATGAAGTTGAAAAAGCGCATCCGGATGTATTCAATGTGCTGCTACAGGTGCTGGACGATGGTCGCCTCACCGACGGACAGGGTCGTACGGTCGACTTCCGCAATACCGTGATCGTGATGACCTCGAATCTAGGCAGCCACCATATCCAGAATATGGTCGATCAGGAGTATCAGGTGGTGAAGCTGGCAGTAATGGCTGAAGTAAAAACCCACTTCCGTCCGGAATTCATCAACCGGATCGACGAAGTCGTGGTCTTCCATGCACTGGGCAATGAACAGATTACCGGCATCGCCAAGATTCAGCTGAGACGACTGGCAAGCCGTCTGGCGGCACTGAATATGGGCATGGATGTGACCGATGCGGCACTGGCGCAGATTGCCGAAGCGGGGTTTGACCCGATTTACGGCGCGCGTCCGCTGAAGCGGGCGATTCAGTCGGAGATTGAAAATCCGCTGTCAAAGGCCATTCTGGCCGGGCAGTTTGCAGCAGGAGATACCATCCGGGTGGATGCGGAAGGCATGAAGCTGACATTCGCCAAGGTCTGATCAGTCTGTGAATAGCAGCCGGACGACCAAAGGGTTGTCCGGCCCCCACTTCAATGTTTAACCGAGGTGAGCAACCGCCGCACCACATAGACCACACGCGCCTCTGCATCGTCCCTTAATACCAGATAGGCATCTTCGCCCTGCAGGCGGATCCGGATTTCGCTGCCCAGATTGGATTGTTCTCCCTGACAGCGCGCAATCGTCGACGCTTCATGGCCGATGAACTGTTCTTCTGGGATCAGACCACATTGGTCGAAATACACGAACCACGCGCCATCTCTGGCCAGCTTGTCCGGCAAAGTATGCAAGGTGTCGCCAATGCTCCAGGGCGCCTGTGTGCCGCCACGTTTGATCCACTTTCGCGCCCATTTGTCTGACTGCACCAGTGCAACAAAATCCTTACTCATCCAGCTCAGCAGATTTGGCCAAGGCTGATCGCCGCGCAACGCAGAAAAACTCGAGAGCGGCTGCAGCGCTTGGCGAATCTGATCGTAATCACCCTGCACATCAGCAATGCCTTCCTTCTTGAGCACCGCGATCAAATCCCGAGCAAGAATCCAATGGAAGGTATTGATCCCCGAGGTCATGTTAGCCAGTGTGGTGCGAACCCGGCCGATACCCGGCACGGTCTTAAGGTCTGAGGGGTAGGCTAACTGCAAGGTCTGCGAGAGACGATCCAGCTGGTCGCGCAGCCCCCGTGTGAGCAATTGATTGGTTTCATCCGGGCGGGGGCCGGAAACATAGAGTGCAACAATCTGATAAGCCTGTGCATCCGCATTCCACAGCAGCAAGGGGCCGCCCGAATTCCCGGCAAAAGCCGTACACACTTCATCCTCATCCCGACCGCTGACAAACTGGAAGCCCACCTCGGTTCGCACCATACTGTGGGTACCCGTTCGGCACCGATCAAGATCGGGTAGATCGATTGTCCCCGCAGTCGCCTGTTTGACCCCGTATAAATCGCCGGAATATCCGGCTGTCAGCAATTCGAGTCGAGGCATCGTCAGCCAGCTTCCGGGCGAAGCCAGCTGCAAGGGTGTGATTGACGCGTCCACCGGACGACCCAGCCACAAAATCGCCCAATCGCCTTCTTCGTGATCACTAAAACGCGAGCGTGCCACCGAAAACAGCTTCACCTCGCCCCGCTCACGAATAAATACCTCAATCTTGATTGCCTCATCATTGACCAGTGTCTCCCCTGCCTTACGCCGGATAAACTGGCGATCAATACAATGCCCGGCGGTCAGCACAATATCGCGGCGCAGCGCCAGCGCACCGCTGCAATATTGCATGACGTCCCACTTGCTCCCATGCAATAAACTCACTTCAATGCGAACAATATTGCTAAAAGGCGGTTGCTCAGGATGGACAGGCACAAATCGCGTCTCGCGCACCCCGAGTGACTGCCACACAGATGGCAATGGCACCAGCTCATCCGCGGCCAGCGGCAGGTTCGCCACGCCATCGCCAGGCATCACACTCGATGCAGGGATGTAACCCTCCATGGGCGTCTGCACTTTGCGTCCCCACTGACGCCTTGGCTTACCCCCATCCGGAATCTGACTCGCTTCTCCATCCTTCAATGTGACATCAGGTATCCGCTCATAGCGAGTTACGCTCGACAAACGCATCCATCCGGGACGACTACTGTCTCGAACGATTACCGAGGTACGAGGAAAGAGATCCGTCACAATCGGGGCATCGGCATCCGGACGTATCCTCACCGGCGTGCCATTCAACACGACCCCTGCACGTTCAGGCCCATTCTCCCGCAATCGCGTAGCGTCGATTGGCGCAGCGAGCGCAATATTCATGAACACGGCAAGCGTATACACCAGCCGCCCAAACCAACTCACTGTATGCACCACAATTCCTCTTGCTCCGCCGACTCATCACATTGTCATGCATCGTATGCACAGACAGTGCCGTAAGTCCTGCACTCGCGCTGCACGCCGGACTAAATGAGTGTTTTCTGCTACAATCCGCCGATTCAGGTGCCCGCGTCGCTATCAACTGCCACGCGGGATAATCGGGAAACAGGTGAAATACCTGTGCTGCCCCTGCAACGGTAAGCAAGTGAGGATGGGCCCATCACGCCACTGTGACGATCATCACGGGAAGGCGGTTCATCAAGTCTTGCCAGCCCGGAGACCGGCCTGAGCCCCGCCACATGTGGCGGGAGATTACGCGCGGCAGGGTGTTCGCGGCGGGTTGTCCGGCTGCGCACGCGCCGGCCTGTCTGCATCACCGTGCCGTCCCCACACGGCCTTCAGGGTTGAAGGCCTGCACCGGAGACAGCCCCTTGCAATTCGCCCCCTTATCCCTTTTCGTGTCGGCCGCCTTGTCGACGATTCCGTTTGCCGCCGCAGCGGATGCCAATACTGCCGGAACCATCGTCATTACCGGCGCACGCCTGCCGGTTGCCCTGTCGCAATCGGTCAACGACGTCACCGTACTGACCCGCACCGAGCTGGATGCCTATACCGGCCAGATGCTGACCGACGTGCTGTCGACGCAGCCCGACATCATCGTGAACAACAGTGGTGGGCCGGGTAAAGCTACTTCGGTTTATATTCGTGGCGCCACCGCCCAGCATACGCTGGTGCTGATCGATGGCATCCGCTATAGCTCGGCCACCCTGGGTTCGGCTTCGCTGCAGTTTCTGCCTGTCGACCAGATCGAACGTGTGGAAATCCTGCGCGGCCCGGGTGCCAGCCTGTATGGTGCCGATGCGATTGGCGGCGTGATCCAGATTTTCACCCGTCAGGGCAAAGCTTCTACCGTGACCGCCGGCCTTGGCAATGATGGTCAGCGCCAGATCAGCCTGTCGCATGGCGGACAATCTGGTGATACCCGCTACACACTGAGCTTGGCCAGCAGCCGCACCGATGGCGTCAGTGCCATTGCCAATCCCAAAAACAGCAACTACAACCCTGACAAAGACGGCTACCGGAATGACAGCCTCAGCGCTACCGTCGAGCAACGCGTCGATACCGACCTGGTCTTGGGTGCTCGCGCCCTCTATGCGCGCGAATACAATCAGTTTGACGGTTCGATTTCGGATGCCAACTGGAACCCGGTTGCCCAGTCCTTCAACTATCGCGACGAAGGCACTCAGGGCGGCGCACACGCCTGGGCACGCTACCAGTTCAACGAGGTATGGAAAACCAGCCTGAAGGCAGGAACCAGCATTGATCAGGGCATCACTTTCAGTCCAGTCTCACCAACCAATCTGAGCGACCACAAAGCGAGCATCAACACCCATCAGTACCAGACCACCTGGCAGAACGAGCTGAGCATGCTGGGCGGTACGGTGACCCTGGGCGCCGAGCGACTGAAGCAGGATGTAGATGGCTCCACGACCTACGAGGTATCCAGCCGTCGTATCAATAGTGAATTCCTGGGTTATCTGGCTACCTTTGGCAGCTTCAATGTGCAGGGCAATCTGCGTCACGATGACAACTCGCAGTTCGGCAGCTTTACCAGCCGCGCATTGGGCGTGAACTGGGCGGTGACGAATCAAGTCCGCATCGGCACCACGTATTCGACCGGCTTCCGTGCACCGACGTTTAATGAGCTGTACTACCCGGGATATGCCAACCCGACACTGAAACCGGAAATGGCCCGCAATCGCAGCCATTTCATCCGCTATGCCGAGGGCAATACCGAAGTCAGCCTGACGCGCTTCAGCAATGATCTGACCGATATGCTGCAATACAATCCAGCTGCCGGAACAACCGGAAATGTGGGGTTGGTAGATATTAGCGGCACCACGCTGACAGTGGCGCAAAAGTGCGGTGCACTGCAGCTGGGCGGACATCTGGACTGGCTTGACGCGCATGATTCGAAAACCGGTCGCCAGCTGGCCTGGCGTGCGCGTCGCAGCGGTGCACTGTTTGCAAGCTGGCATGAGGGTGACTGGGCTGCACGTGTGGAACTGCAGGGGCAGGGCAAACGATTCAACGATGACTTTATGACAGGTCGTACCGAGCTGAGCGGATACGCCCTCACCCACGCCAGGGTGGACTGGACGTTTGACAAGCAGTGGAAATTTGGCCTGCGCGTGAACAATGTGTTCGACCGTGGCTATACACTGGTAGGCGATTACGGCACGCTGGGCCGTACCTGGCTAGTCACCGCCACCTGGCAGGATCGCTGATCCCGCCAGTTTTCCGGGCGAATTAGCTGAATGAAGGTGCTTGATCGCCTACCCTGGCGGTCAGGTACCAGTCGTTCAACTGACGTGCGGCATCTGATTCTGAAGCCGGTGCCCACGATGCCACATCCTGCGGCGCCAGCGGCTGATAGGCGCCCTGCTTCACTTCAAAGATCACACCGCCCGCATCCAGCGAGCGCACGGCATGCCACTGGCCAGCCGGATTCTCGATGACCTGCGTACCTTCACCCAGCACAGTCCGTGCCGTCACCACACCGGCATCATCGAAATACAGCACAATGAAGCGGCCGCGCAGCGGGGTCAGCAGTTCGAAGGTGTGAGGATGGCGATGCGGAAACACCAGCGTATCCGGCTCCATGGCAATCGCCAGTCGCTGAACCGGATCGTCGAGATGCGGGTGCAGATTATGGTGCGCACGCAGGCGCGGAGAGGCTTTGGCAGACTCGACCATCTGATCCAGTCTGGCCGTATCGATCAATTTCATGGGGGCATCCTTTACGGTGATGCCCCCATTGTACTGCAGACCACTATCCGGTTACGCGAACCGGTTCGGGCAATGGCATGGTCAGTGGCTCTGGCGCCATACCCGGCTGTACATCCGGTTGCCAGGTGTCGCGCTCAAGCTTGTACATCGCTTCGTGGATCAGACTCATCAGTCGCTCGGCATCCGCCACCTGATTACGGTCGGCAAATACACTCATCTGCACTTGTCCCGCATAGGTAATCACCGCGAATCCCGTCCCCAGTGTCCCCGATTGCGGCACCCAGCAGATCACATCACTCATACGCGATCCAGCCAGATATCTGACTTTATCCGGACCTTCGACATTGGTGACCACTACCGATGCCTTCATCGTGAAAATCTTGAGCACCAGACTTTGCAGCATGCGCGGCAGACAGCCCATCAACGACAGGAAAAACATGGTCGCATGGGGCTGGTGCGATGCCTTGATCGCAGCCATACGCTGATTGACTTCACGCAGGCGCTGGCGCGGTGTCTGGCGGTTGGTGGGCAAATCCACGGCTACCAGCCCGAAGTGATTACCCAACAAAAAGGCGTCTGCTTTGTTGCGCAGATTGAAGGTGACTGCGCCACGCAGCGCCTTGCCATCCACCGGCATGCCTTGCTCGCTCATCCAGGTGCGCAGCGCACAGGTCACTGCAGCCACCCAGACATCATTAATGGTCACCCCCATGCGCCGGGAAATTGTTCGGACAAATTCGATATCCATTGGCGGTAGCCAGACCATGGCCTTGTCACCACTCAACGAACGTTTGAGCGGCGAAACCTTGTCCGGCAGCAGCGCTGTCAGCTTGCCCAGCTGCCCGAGAATGCGCGACCAGAACATAAAGGTACCGGCGGGCGTCGTCTTGCTCGGCTGGGTATACATCGGGTGCCACTCCAGCGAGGGCTCGTGGCCGTGATCCTGACGATCATCGGTGAGGTGCTTGAGCACATGCACCAGTCCGGCACCATCGGTAATGCAGTGATGCAGACGGAACACGATGGCGTAACCTTGCCCGGCACGCGGAAATACGCGCATATGCCAGAGCGGACGATCTGCGGGCAGCGCATCCATCGCCACCTGCTCCATCCAGGCCTCCAGACGACGGCGGTCGTGGTGGCTATCGTCGTCATGCATCACCACATGCTGATCGATATCGAACGACTCCGCTGCGACCCATTGCGGACGCCCCCAGCGAGTCTGAATACGCTGGATGAAGCGTGGATAGTTCGGCAGCCGCTTACGTATCGTGGCCTTCAGGCGTGCAAAATCCAGCTCGCCCTCAAACATCAGGATACTGTTGATCACCATCAGATTGCGCTGTTCATCCATACGGAACCAGGCAAAGTCACGGCGGGACATATTCGATTCGATGGTCATCCTGTTCACCTCAACACTCAGGACAAAAGTACTGTAAGGATTAGAACCGAGTACGTAGCAAGCGCTCAACAGTTAACTGTGGCGCAATGCAACAATCTGTGTGCACATAGACGGGATTGAGGCAGGACGGGGTGTGTAGCACCCCTTCCAGGTTGCTGGATTACAACAAAATTACTGAAATATCAGTCAGATATGCAACACTTACTGTCCGGCTACTGCCGCACGCATCAGTTCGCCCACCTTCTGATTGAATGCGTCCATCTTTGGCTGAATCACGGGCTTATCCACTTCGGCCAGCTTGGTACCAAGGGCGCGTTGCAGATCAGGCGCAATTGCTTCGAATTTCTTCTTGATCGGCGATTGCAGCAAGGCAATCACCTGCTTCAATTCTTCTTCGTTGAACTTCTCATTGAGGATGGGGGCGACAGTCGTAGCCATTAGCTTCTCGCTATCTGCGCGAACCCTGGGTGCATTTTCTTCAAGGAACTTGCGGGCTTCCTCATCAATCTGCTTCATAACCGCAATTTTTTTCTCTTCAGATACGCGCCCCTGCAACAAGCTATTAGACTGTCTACGGATTTCGCTCACCGGATCAATCAACATCTTCACCCCGATAAAATCCAGCGGCCATAGCTTCATGACCTGATCGATCAATGCCTTTTTGGCAGGTGGAATATCGGCAGCCTGAACCTGTGCGGCGACTAGCAGGCTGGCAATCAGAACAAAGAGACGTTTCATGGTGCGACCTCAGGGTAAAACCGGTTAAAGCGGCTTGGTGTATTTGATCCCCGCGTAACGGATGGCGATATCGCCCTTCACGTCCATGGCGGCATAAGGGTTGTAAATGACGTTGGTGAAGTGATCGCAATTCAGATTGCAGTCGGTACGTGCGGGCACGTTGTACTTGCCGTACATATAGCTGGCACCGAAGTCGATCTGACCGCCATTACTCAGTTTGTAAGTAAAACCGACACTTTTGAGCTTGGTATCCGGCAACGGAGCAAGCAACGAGAGTACATTCTGCGGCTCAGAGCTCTTGCGAGGCTCGTACCCGAAGCGCAGAGCGAACTTCTCGGTAATCTGCGATTTCACGCCAAAGCTATAGTTGACCACGTCCTTCATGCCCAGTGGCAGGGTCAGTTGGGTACTATTTGGCACGCCAAACAGATGCGCCATGTTCAGCAGTTTGATGTCCTGATCAAACTTCAGTGTCAGCGAATCCCATTTCGACCAATTGGCGTAGCTGATATCGGTATTAAACTGGAAGTAACGGGATGGCTTGAATTTGAAGCCAAACTGCACGTGATAAGGCATGGGAATGGTGGTGACCATATTGCCTTTTTGTACGGGCGGAATGTAGGGGGGCATGCCGGTAATAGCCGCCACAATCGGCCCCATCAGACTGCTATACATACCTTTCACGAAGGCGGGCAGCATCGGCTCGGCTTTAAATTCGTAGGTGCCATGCAAAATGGTCGCCGCACCGCTCTGGTACACGCCACCCAGTGCAAACCAGTCTTTGGGCTCCCACAGGAAACCGACATTCACGGTCGGATCCATCGGTGCCGTAATATCCATGCTGAAGCTGGCAGCTTTCTTGAATGGATTCAGCCAGCCTTCCTGACCTCCCGCGCACAGGCCTGCAGTCAGTTCGTCAATGACATTCGGGCCGTTGGCACACAGGCTTTTCTGGATGGTACCAATCTGCGCCAGGAAAGGATTAGGGAAGCGCATATCCGTGTTCATGGCCATTGCCACATAGGCAATCGGCACCGACATACCAATCTTCAGCTTGTCGGATACTTTGAAGGCCACGGCAGGCGATAGATACACCAGGCGCTGCAAGTCCACCATCTTGCCATCATATGCAGCCGGATCACCCGGATCGGTATGATCGACCGTATAGGCCATGGCCACGTAATTACTGGTACCAAACGTAAAGCGGGAGCCGGGCTCATGATAGGTAAAGCCAATGCCCGGCACAATGGCGGCGGGCAATTTCCATTTGGTCAGACCAATAATCGGCAGATACATCCGCTGTTTGACCGTACCGCTGGAGGTACCGTCCAGAGGATCTTTGGTCCAGCCGCCGATATCCATATCCTTGGCCGAATTGAAGCTTGTCCGCACCCGGATAGACGCCCCCATCAGAGCATCCATCTTCGAGGTTTCCATGCCAACCAATCCAGCCGGATTAAAGTGGATGGAATTAATCCCCGGCGGATCAGCAGTGACGGCGTTACCCATGGCCATGGCTTCCGGGTCCACGGCAATATTGTCGGTCAGCGAGGCCCAGGCAGAAGTAGACAATCCGAGCCCAATCGCCATCGGCAGTACGGAACGCCTGAACTGCCCACCCTTGCTGCCTGCATATCTGTCAGCTACACGCATGCCTGTAGCCTCACCACGAGAACGGGACAGATACGTCGATTGAAATATTCGGAGAGCTGGTGGTCAGGCCAATGCCAACAGACGTATTAACTGTGGTTTTGGACGAGACGCGATAGCCGATCCCCAGATTTAAAATGCCGGAGGTCTGATTGGCTGTCTTCACGCTCTTTTTGTCGGCAAATGTCAGCTTCGAGCCGTCCGCAATGCTTTCCTGGAACGATACGGATGTCGTAATCGTGTAGGACAGTGCGTACGCAAAACCGGCGCCGAACCCCAGTTGCGGCCCCGGCTCAACGCGGGTGATGGTGGTCTGGCTACCGCCGCCGGCATTCACGGTCTGACTCAGATGGTTTGCGGCACGGGACAAAGTCAGATTCAGCGAACCGAACAGCGCGACAGGATCCACAATGTGATTGAAGTTAATCCCGCCAGAGAAGGCAAAGACGCCATTCCCTGTCGCCAGACCACTGCCAGATACCACCTTGAACGGGCTGGTACCTGTTGGCAGCGTCAGGCCGCCCGTGAATGTGATGGCCGGCTCGCCGCGCACCACGCCAAATGGCTGGTATCGCGCGCTCAGACGAATATCGCCGATGGTATTGGACACGCCCGTCTGGGTCGCATTTTCGGTGTACTTGCTGACAATCGGCAGGGTCACGCTACCCGTCAGGTTGTTGCGCAGACCGTAATCCACTGCGACGGTATTGGTCACGGTGTGCGAGTTCTGATTTTCGATACTGAACAGGGTGGCCTGCCCCGAAGTCACATCCGTGACAATCTGCTGCTCGCCGATATAGCTATAGTTCAGATCGTAGGTCAGGTTGATTTTGCCCTTGGGCAGCAAGGAGTATTGCTTATCGACCGATGTCAGTGTTTCTTTCAGCAGCGTGGTGTTATCAACGTCCGTTTCTTTCTTTGCCAGCGCATCTTTCACCGCCTCGTTACCTTGAGCGGGTGTATCAGCGGCATATGCTGCAAGGGGCAGGCAGGCTGCCAGACTCATCATCCCCAGAAAGCGGTGCAGTTTCATTCTTGTTGATCCCTTGTCGTGACGGCAGTAGCGAGGCATTAATTCCGCAATATGTGGATATTGCCTACACCGTTGTACATTTTGCTGTTCACCACCGATCCGTCGATGGGGCGCAGCTCTCCTCGGTTCAGTACCAGATCCATGTCAATCACCCCCAGCTCGTACTCATTCAGCGCAAGCTGTTTGATCGCAGGGCGATCCTTGGCGGGGTAAACGATGAACAGGGTATTTTTATCCCACAGACCGGCAAATTGTTTTTCGGTAAACACGATGTTGCCGGCTGATGGATCGGCAATGTACACGAGTCCTTCGCGAATGCCACGGTACACCACGAAATGCTTTGAGCCGCCGAAATCAATTGGAATCACGGCGGGTTGATCTAGTTTGCGCAAATCATCTATCGTGGCGCGGAATCCTGCGCTATCAAAGCCTAGTGAGGCGACATACCGCTTCATATCGAGTAGCGAAAAGCCACGACGGGCGATGATTTTTTCCTTCTCGCCCTTATCCATCATGCCTTCCATCGCACCCTGCTCGCTCACTTCCACGCCCAGGTGAAACTTGAGGATGGTGGTCAGCGCAGCCGAGCCGCAGCTGTAGTCGAATGCCTGATGGACGATGTTCTTGAATTTGAGCTCTGATGCTGGCTTGATTGATACCGTATCCACGACTGGCCCGGCACCCACCATGCTTTCCTGAAGATCAAAACGCTGACCAGCCCGATCGGCTGGCGTGTGATGCGTAAACAAGGCACCACCGCCAATCAGGACGGCGATTAGAATAAAGAGATTTGCAATCACGTTTAAGCAGCCTGTGACAACTTGAGTTCTATATTGGCCGCTCAGAATCTTTGCTTCACGGCACAGCGAGGCATTCCGGTCAATGTGCCCAGAAACGAACCGCCCCCTGCATGGTGATGGTGCTATTGATGGTCACACTACCCAGATTGTTGGTCAGATTACCCGACGGTTCGTTGGAAATACCAAATCCGGTATACCCATAGTCAGTCATGCGCATAAATACCGGCAGACCAATTTCAACATATTGCTGCGATCCATCAGGCAGCATCTTCATATCAAAACTCAGCGTGGCAATATCCAGCGTGCCCGCATATCCCTGGGTAACGGCGTAGAAATTCTTTCCGCCAAAGAAATTACCCCAGACGATATTGGCACCCTGACCGTTGCCGACCGAGCCGCCCCCGATCACGATATGTCCGGCAAACGACAGTCCGCCTTGTCCCGTTACATCGGAAAGCGCTCCATCATCCAGCATCTGCAGGGCGCCTGCCACCGCAGCGGGTGTATCTTCTGCCTGTACGTGCACAAATGAGACAAGCATCCCAATTGCAAGGAAGAGGCGCGGCAGCGTGTGCGTGAGGTTCATGATTCGGGCGCCCATTATTGCTTGAATTTGATATCGAGCGACTGAATCTGGATCGACCCGATCCGGCTCGCCCCCAGATCGTGCAAGCTTGCAGGATTGGGATTGGCAAAACTCATATTGCCTACCGAAATCGTACCGGCCGCCGCTGTGCCGCTGACAGGTGCCTGAATCCCCAGATGCAGGCTGCCATCGCCGGCCACATAGAACTGTCCGGGCTGGGCGTCGACATCTGCGATTTGCCATGCCTGATTGATGGGATTGCCATACTGATCGACTGCACCGACATGAATATTGTGCAGCACCATCTGGTTGGTCACAGCCGGATCAGCGGGGTTGTTGATGTCGCCGCGGCCATTGGGTCGCAGCATGAGCGAGCCAATATCCAGGTTGATACCCAGCCCCCATGACAGTCCATTGCCATCGGCAGGGGTGGAAAACTGGAAGCCGCCACCATACATCGCCAGATCATGTACAACCAGCGCGCCATTATTGAAGGCACCTGCTCCGTCGACCGTGCGCCAATCGAATGCGATTTGCCACTTTTCCGCACCCAGCACATTCTTGGGGAAGTCGAGATAGGTGACATCCGCCAGACCATTGCCCCGCTTGACGGTGTAGAGCGCATACGGATCTGCAAACTGGTCGGGGTTATCGGAACGTGCCGCATACAGATCGCCCAGCACCAGCTGGGTACCTGTGGTGGTATTGGTGTAGGTATATGTGCCTTTGCTGTCGTACACAAAGCCCGACAGATCAAAGCTGATGCCATCGCGCCCGCTCACCTGCGACAGCGAGCGCTCGTCCAGTGCATCCATGGCGATCACGGAGGAGGACAGCAGCCACAGTAAACCGATCATTCCCAAACGCATGTCCATCATCCGTCTAGTGTTTGACGCCTGCCGGCGCAGTCGACAAGTTGGTCACAAGCGCAGATGAGGTCATGGCTGCAGCAGGCGATGCGCCGCCCGAAGCCGCCGGACTCACATAGGCGGTCAGACGTTCAGTCCAGTTCATCCATACACCGGATTGCGCAGCCACCGGGGTGCCCGCAAAACTGACAGACTGACTCAGGAATGAAACCCAGAAATCACGGCTATTATCTGCCCTGACACCAGTCAGGCGCGACATCGGCACGCAGCCCGTAGTGCCGGTCGGACAACTTCCGTCCCAGCGCACGCCGCCATTGGCATCAAACGCGGTACTGACTTTGCCTTCGGTACCCGCATCCGCCATAAAATTGCCGGACAAGGTTGTCATCTTCATCATCACATCGCCGGAAATCGACCCCGCACCAATGCGAAAGCCCACCACCTGGCGGCCGCTGGCTTCGTACACAGTTTCGATATAGGGATTGCTGATGGAAAGTTTGCCAGAGCCACCCAATGTGGCGTAGTCGATCACCAGATCGGCACCACCATTGCGCTGGCCAAAATTGAGCTGTTTCAGGACTGCATTGATGCTGACATCGGCATTGAGGGTAATACGGCTGAAGTCATACGCACCGTATGAGGTATTGCTCATGTCAATCATGCCTTGCGCATGCACATCGGACAGCTGCGTATCATCCAACTGCACAGGGTTCGCCGATGCGCCTATGCAAGTCAGTGCGAGTGCTGTCGCCGACATGATGCTAAAGCAGGATTGACCTGACCAATGCTTCACCGCCTACTCCTCCACTACAGATACCAGCTCGTACGGCTGGTCTTGTCGTGAAAACAGCTCATCGCTTGCGCGGCGAGCTGTTTTCTCACTCAGACAACTAGCCTGTTCAGGCCATCCGGATTAGTGAACCCAGATGTAAGCGGTGGTGCCGCCCAGTTGCAGGTTGTTCACAGCGATCGAACCCCAGTTGGTACCAGTGGTCATCTTGCCTGCGTCTGTTGTACCAGCTGCATTGATCAGGCCAGCTGCAGTGGTGTTGGTGCCGATGGAAGCCTTGTTAGCGGTGTACATGCTGTCCACGCTGATGTTCAGGCCTTGTGCAGTGATAGTCGGCAGAGCGATCTTCACCACGTCGCCAGTCGGTGCAAACGCAGCAGCGGACAGAGCAGTACCGACTGTTGCGGTATCGGCACTGTACGCAGCTGGCAGACCAGCAGCAGTTGCCAATGCATTCAGGGTTGTGACGTCAGCAGCTTGTGCAGCAGAAGCGCCACGCAGAGCGGTCACGCCCAGGGTCTTCATGATATTCAGCGAAGCTTCGGAAGTAGCGGTCAGCGTAGCTGGGCCAACTACTGCCATATTGTGCGACAGCATGTCGATGTTAGCTGCCAGTGCACCAGTCACCTTGATACCGTTGAAGCCAAAGGCCATGTCGCCGCTAGCATCTTGGTAAGCGAACGAGCCGATGGACACGTTCAGGTTTGCAGCGATGCTGACACCGTCTTGACCAGTGGTAGCGCTCAGGCCTGCGTCATCGATCAGGTCCATTGCGGAAGCGCCCATGGCGATGGCGGAAACGGCGGCAGCGATTGCGAGCTTTGCGAACTTCATATTGTCTACTCTCCAGTTGAACAGCAAAAAAGGGAAACGCGCGGTTAATTAAAATCCGGCAATACAGAAGGCAACAGGCCTGAGTCCGTAGACTCAATCTTGCGCTTGCTTGTTCTATCTTGCGCTAGCTAGACAGAACTGCAACCCGTCTCCTGGACGATGCAGTGCAAGCCGCTTTTTCCCACCGCCAGGTGGCTTGATACCTAGCGATGTCCTTTTACACAAACGGTCTCGGGCTTGATCCGGGTTGATTCGTTTGCGCAAAACTTGAAGCAGAGTGTATTGAAAAAAGTCCGACTACACCAATCACTTGCTTGAAAAAAATTCCGAGCGGTCGCTCACTTGAAGTTAAAAAATAACCAGTTATTCAGCAACTGCAAAAAATCATTCCTGATTACTAACCGGTAGTTTATTTATATAACTTTGTGCAATTGCACATTCTTCCAATCTCTTGTTGTACCTACATTTCCGCGTTTGAAACGCTTGCGCTACAAATGACAATTGGGTAAATAAGGAATTAAAATATCATTAAACACTAATAAAACAACATCGTTGTCAAATCACAACAAAATCTAAGCGAACGCGACAAAGTTGCATCAAATAAACAAAAAGGGCTGTTCCCGTCGTGGGTAACAGCCCTTTTTTGAC
This sequence comes from Burkholderiaceae bacterium DAT-1, assembly GCA_019084025.1. Taxonomy (NCBI): domain Bacteria; kingdom Pseudomonadati; phylum Pseudomonadota; class Betaproteobacteria; order Burkholderiales; family Burkholderiaceae; species Burkholderiaceae bacterium DAT-1. Next base: position 100,054 of record JAHRBI010000002.1, on the reverse strand, counting down.
TATACCGGCGCGCGTTAGCGCCCTGTAATGCGTCCGCAGTGACTACATCATCCTCGCTTGCTCGGCCCGATTGTGATCGTAGAGCCACCCATATTGATATTGCTGATGGCGATGCTGCCCCAGTTGGTTCCATTGGGATTGCCATTCAACTGAATATTATTGATGGCGATCTGGCCAATGGTACTCGGCAGGCTGATGGTGATGCTGCCATCCTTATTCACGACACCTTGCGCATTGGCCTGATCAAACTTCACGCCGGACATCACCGCCTGCCCACCTAAAAATGCCATGAGCGGGTTCAGCAAGGTCATCAAGCCGGTCATGGCCTGTAGTGAAGATGCAGCCTGACCGAATTGTTTGTTGTTCAGCTGATTCTGAATGCTGAACAAAGAGACATTCTGCTGGAATAGGTGCTGATTCTGCTCCGCCCACGCTTGCAAGGCCGCATTCAAGCCGCCCTGCCCGACAACATCACGCAATTCATCATCATCCAGCCTGTGCATACCCGACGTCGCACTCACGGCCATAGAGGCATGCGTCTGCGGGCCACTGCTGTTGTTCACCGGAGCCGGTGCTGCTGCAAAGGCCTGCATTGGCCCAAGCAGCACGGCCAGAACGGCAGCGACGCGTCTGGCTATCTTCTGCTTTCGGAGCAGCGCATTGATTTGCTTCTGGGTAACCAACCCGCGCGCAATCAGAATATCGCCCAGTCGCCCGCCAGTCAGTACCTGCTGACTAATCGCCTGTTCCAGTTGTTCATGAGAAATCAGACGCTTGCGAAGTAACAACTCACCGATTCTGGATTGTTCCTGATACCGCTTGAACCAGCTCATACCTATCCCCTTGTTCATTCGCCGGGCGAGGGACTCACGCACCCCACCATCAATCCATATTAGCGAATGCTTTTTTTGGACAAGGTACCAGCCGCCGAATGGTCAACCAGATTCAGATACAAAAAAGCCGCCCCGAAGGGCGGCGATCGTGAGGCTGGACGCGGGATCAGTCGAGTGTCAGCGCGGCAGTCAGGTCCCCCATCGGCACACCGCCATGTTGTACCAGTGCCGCATCGCGTTTGGCGACTCCCGGCAGCTCGGGCAGATCAAAGCGACGAGCAATCAGGCGCAGAATGGACGCGGTATCGTACTGGGTATGATCCACCAGACCTTTTTTCGCCAGCGGTGAAATAACGATGGCAGGAATGCGCGTACCCGGCCCGGCCAGATCACCTTTGGGCGGCGCCACATGATCCCATGCCCCGCCGTTCTCGTCATAGGTGACCACAATCACCATCTTTTTCCACTGCGGACTCTTTTGCAGACGCTTCACCAGTGCGGCAATGTGGCGATCCCCTTCCATCACATTTGCATAGCCCGGATGCTGGTTTTTAGGCCCCTCTGGCTTGTAGAAGGTCACGGCAGGCAGCTTCCCGGCGTCTACCGCCATCAACAGATCGTCATAATCCTTCAGATGTTGCTGACGCTCGTCGGCGTGCGTCTTCGGATCAAAAGCTGCGTAATAGTTGAAGGGCTGATGGTGCGCCTGGAAATCCGGCTTGGGGGTATAGATCACTTCACGCTTGGCGGCCGGATCGCGCATGCCATCCTTTAAGGCAGCATGCCACGCTCCGCCATACCAGGCCCAGCTGACCTTTCGCTCGCTCAGCTGATCACCAATGGTGGTTTGCGTTTGCGGTGGCAAGGTGGTCGGCTTGTCGGGGTTGGCGTACGCGAGGGCATCTGAATCAGTACTGGCGGGCTGATTGCCACTCGGCTGGTAGGCAGGCTGCATGGTATTGATGGCGCGGAAAGTATCGTCGCCGAAATAGCCCTTGGGGGTCAGATTGCTGCTGTGTTTGAACTTGACTGCGCCATCCAGTGCCGACTTCGGCGAAGTCTCGGCAAGGGTCAGCCTTGGCAGATATTTGCCTTGTTCATCGGTTTCCAAAGCAGTAATCAACCCTTTGGCTGGCGACTGATCTGCATTGGGATATTCCGGTACGCATGCACAGATCAGATATTGATGGTTACTGAACGACCCGCCAAAAATCCCCTGGAAGAAGTTGTCGGCCAGTACGTACTCCTTCGCCAGTTGCCACATTTCCATCTGGCTACCGTCAAAGTGACCCATCGTCAGGCCACCCGCATCGCTGTATGCGGCAAACTTGTCGTTCTTGCCGCCGTTAATCTGCATCTGGTTTTCAAAAAATCGATGATACAAGTCACGCGTAATGACTTCACCCGTGACCGCTTTGCCCTGTTCATCCTTGAATGCCAGATCAATTCGGAAAGGCGCATTCTGCAAGCCTGCGCTTTGCGCTTCGGTCACGACCGGCATCTGTCCTTTTGCGGTGACGCCTTTCCACGTGGCAGGTAGGGTGGGAAGAACGTCGCCTTCTGGCGTGCGGTCGGTCTGCGGGATATAGTGCTGGGCTGACGGAATGCCATTTGCGCCGGGGAATAAACCATAGAGCTTATCGAAGCCATTGTTCTCGGCGTAGATCACCACGATATTGCTGACTTTTTGCTTCAATGCGGCCGTCTTGCGTGCCTCGCTTTTGGTATCGGCGGCATACGCTGCCATGGTAAAGGCAAGGGTAGTCAAAACGGTAAGGAATCTGAGTTTCATCGTGGCATCCAGAACATCAATACAGGAAATATAGGCATCTTCCGAGTCTAACATTAAGCGCACATGATCGGTCGCTGGACGCAGGTCACGCCCGTAAGACTTTGTACACAATGAATCATCCACATTCCTTCAAGATGTTTGCTGCATTGCTGGCAGTAGCAGCCCTGCCCGTCCTGGCTGCCTTCTATCAGCAGCCAAGGTCTGGTGTGCCACAAGCAGCCATCACCCGCTTAGGCGAAGCGCTCTTTTTTGATCCCCGATTGTCGGCATCCGGCCAACAATCCTGTGCCAGCTGCCACGATCCAGCACATCATTTTGCGCCTGCGAATGCGCTGGCAATACAGCCGGGCGGTGCCGACGGTCTGCAACTCGGCAACCGCGCCGTTCCATCGCTCAAGTATCGCGCAGGTACACCGCCCTTTTCCGAGCATTTCTATGAAGGTGAAGGATCAGGCATCGATCAAGGGCCAACAGGAGGCCTAACCTGGGATGGTCGCGCGGATTCTCTGCACGAACAGGCGCGGCTGCCTTTGCTATCGCCCGTGGAAATGGCCAATAAAAGCGACGCCGACGTGGTGGAGAAAATCAGGCAAGCGGGATATTTGCCACGCTATCAAGCCATTTTCGGGGAAGCAATTGCCCACGACGACACGCGCATCATGAATGCCACACTGCAGGCACTGGAAGCATTTCAGCAATCGCCTGCGCTGTTCTATCCGTTTAGCAGCAAATACGACGCCTATTTGCGCGGACACACCGCGCTGAGCAAGCTGGAAGCCGAGGGCTTGCGTCTGTTCGACGATCCCCAGAAAGGTAATTGCGCCAGCTGTCATCCCAGCACCATCCGCGACGGTGGGTTTCCGGTTTTCAGTGACTGGGGGCATATTGCATTAGGGGTTCCCCGCAATGGCACCCTGAGGGTCAATCTCGATGCTGACTATTTTGATCTTGGCCTCTGTGGCCCGGCACGACGGGACCTCGCGACACGCAGCGACACTTGCGGGCTATTCAAAACGCCCAGCCTGCGCAATGTCGCCACGCGAAAAGTATTCTTCCACAATGGCGTCATGCACGATTTACACGATGCGGTTGCGTTTTATGCCACGCGAGACACCCATCCCCAGCGCTGGTATCCGGTCAATGCCAGTGGCGTTGTCCACCTGTATGACGACCTGCCCATTCAGTACCACGACAACCTGAATCGTGACGCGCCATTTGGCGGCAAACCGGGCGATGCGCCGGTATTGAACGATGCAGATATAGCGGCTATCGTCGCCTTTCTGGGCACCCTGACGGATGGCTATGCGCCACAAATAAGCGCGCATTGATCATCGGCTTCTGCACACTAAGGGTCGGATTTCATTGCGCTGCGTCGCGCCAAGCAGCAGTTTCATCGTTATAATCGCGGCCACGTATCCAAGGAAGGAAGACACCATGGGCTTTCTAGCCAACAAGAATATCCTGATCACCGGTCTGCTTTCCGACCGTTCGATCGCTTACGGCATTGCCGAAGCAGCCAAGCGTGAAGGCGCCAATCTGGCCTTCACTTATGTAAATGACAAGCTGAAGGACCGTGTGGTCGAGATGGCTCAGGGCTTTGGCTCCGACATCATCCTGCGCTGCGATGTGTCCAGCGATGAAGAAATCGCCCAGCTGTTCAAAGATCTCGGCGAAAAGTGGACCCACATCGACGGCATCGTACACTCTATCGGTTTTGCCCCGCGTGAAGCCCTGAATGGCGATTTCCTCGAATCCGTGAGCCGCGAAGCCTTCAATATCGCTCACGACATCAGTGCCTACAGCTTTGCTGCGCTGGCCAAGGCTGCCCGCCCGATGCTGTCGCCTACCGCCTCGCTGCTGACCCTGAGCTATCTGGGTGCAGAACGTGCCATCCCGAACTACAACGTGATGGGTCTGGCCAAGGCCAGTCTCGAAGCCAATGTGCGCTACATGGCATCGGCCCTCGGCCCGCAGGGCGTGCGCGTGAACGGTATCTCCGCCGGTCCGATCAAGACCCTGGCTGCAGCCGGTATCGCCGGTTTCAGCAAGATTCTCGGCCATGTGTCCGCCAATGCGCCGCTGCGCCGCAACGTGACCATCGAAGAAGTCGGCAACGTCGCTGCCTTCTATCTGTCCGATCTGTCGTCAGGTATCACCGGCGAAATCACCCACGTCGATGCTGGCTATAATTCGGTATCGGTTGGTCTGGGCTAAGGCATCCACCATATAGCAAAACGCCCGCGCTTTATCGCCGGGCGTTTTTTGATTTCAACACTTAATATGATCTAATTATAAAAGATTGGATCAACAGACGGATTTAGATATGTGCCAGCTCCTCGGCATGAACTGCAATGTCCCCACTGATATCTGCTTCTCCTTCGAGGGCTTTCATCGCCGTGGCGGACTTACCGATCATCATGCAGATGGCTGGGGCATCGGCTTTTTCGAGGATAAGGGTTGCAGGCTGTTTCTCGACTGGCAGGCCTCGGCAATCTCGCCCGTGGCAGCGCTGGTACGCAATTACCCGATCAAATCAACCAATGTCATCGCCCACATCCGCAAAGCCACCGTGGGACAGGTGTCACTCGCCAATACACATCCCTTCCAGCGCGAATGCTGGGGGCGATACTGGCTATTTGCTCATAATGGCGACTTGAAAGATCTGCCTGCACTCACTAGCAATCGCTTTACACCGGTCGGGTCAACAGACAGCGAACACGCCTTCTGCTGGCTGATGGAGCAGCTCACCGCTCGCTTCGATCGCGAACCCAGCGCCTGCGAACTCGCCCCTGTGCTACGCGAACTAGCCGCCACGCTACATACACACGGCATTGCCAATTTCATGCTGTCCAATGGCCAATGGCTCGCGGCCCATTGTTCCACGCGCCTGCACTACATCGTCCGCAAGGCACCATTCGGTCAGGCGCATTTGCTCGACAATGATGTCACCATCGATTTCAGCGAAGTCACCACACCCAACGACCGCGTGGCGGTGATCGCCACCTTGCCGCTTACCGACAACGAGCACTGGACACCACTCGAACCCGGTCAGTTTGTCCTGTTCGAGGATGGCGCCCCGCTCGCGATTTAATGTTTTACGTGGCACCGCGCCGAACAGCGCGGTAGGGGGTGGGCTAAATTGGACAATTGGCAGCCACACAGATAGGATCACCCCCACAAAAATCGTCACTGTGTCCATTCATGACCACACGCTATCAACGTCTTGCCAATGACCTGGCCACCCGCATCCGCGATGGCGTGTTCCAGCCGGGCACCCAGTTGCCATCGGTGCGCGAACTCTGTCATCTCAACGAGGCCAGTCCGGCCACGGTGACGCATGCACTGCATTTGCTGGAAGATGCGGGGCTGATCGAGGCGCGCCCCCGCATGGGCTTTTTTGTGCGGGTAGCCAGCCGGCCATTTCCGGCACCCGAGCAAACGGTGTCGACCGGCCTGCCGCAAGCCATAGAGCTGGATGAACATCGCCAGTTGATGCTGGAACTGCTGCGCGGCGGCACCCAGTCACCGCTGGGGCGCGCACTGATTGATCCGGCCTTTTATCCGCTGGAAGCCATGCAGCGTCACATGAGCCGGCTGGCTCGCCATGAGCCGGATTTACTGGCGTTTTCAGGCATGGATGCCGGTAATCAGGCGTTGCGGGAGCAACTGGCTCGCCGCTCGATTCGCATCGGCTGTGATTTCCGGCCGGAAGAAATCGTTATCACCCACGGCGACAAGGAAGCAGTCGCCATTTGTCTGCGCATGCTGACGCAACCCGGCGACACCGTGGCAGTGGGCTCGCCGGGCGACCCTTCTTTTATGGAAATACTCAAGTCGCTGAAAGTCCGGGTACTGGAAATTCCGGTCCATCCCGTGACCGGCATATCGTTATCGGCTCTGCGCGAAGCACTGGACACCCAGACGATTCACGCCTGCCTGTTCTGCGCCAACTTTCCGATTCCCACCTGCAGCATGATGTCGGATGAGCATAAAGCAGAACTGGTTAGCTTGCTGGCCGGAAAAGGCATCCCGCTCATCGAGGAAGACAGCTTTGGCGAATTGCACAACGGCGAACGCCGCCCGCTGCCACTGAAGGCCTTCGATCAAACGGGCAATGTACTGTACTGTGCGGATTTGAGTTTTAGCATCGCGCCGGGCTTGCCGTGCGGCTTTGCTGCGACCGGACGCTGGCGCCTGCAATTCGAGGGTGAGCGCAATTCCGGCTATGAGCCCGTTTCTTCGCTAATTCAATCGGCGTACGCTGGCTGGCTCAATGGCGGCCAGCACGAACCGGGTTTGCGACGGCTGCGTCAGCTACTTGCGCACAATGTTGCCACCTACCGCCGCTGCATTGGCGAGCACTTTCCGGCTGGCACCCGCATCGCGGATGTAACGGGGGGATCGCTGATCTGGGTCGAGCTGCCACACGACATTGATACCGTAGAATTGCTGAAAGCTGCCATTCAGCGGGGAGTGCGCTTTGCCCCCGGTCGCCTGTTCAGCCTGGGCAATGCCTGTGGCAATTGTCTGCGCATCAACGCTGGCATGAAATTCAACGCAGCCATCGCTCAGGAAATCGCCACCATTGGCGAGTTAATTTGCCGACAGGCGTTACATAACTGAAATAATAAAACCCTCCCCGCTCATTGTATGATGGCGGCCTTCTTTACATTTACTTACCAAGCACACTGGACATCATGGATTTCATTTACCTGTTGCAATCGTTTTTTCTCGGCATTGTCGAAGGCCTGACGGAATTTCTACCCATTTCCTCGACGGGTCATCTGATTCTGTTCGGTGACCTGCTGCACTTCTCCTCCGGTGACTCCAAAGTGTTTGAAGTGGTCATCCAGCTTGGCGCCATTCTGGCCGTCTGCGTGCTGTACCGTGAAAAGATTATTCAGCTGGTTAAAGGCATTCTGGGTCGTCAGGCGGAGGACATTAATTTCGCCATCGCTGTTCTGATCGCATTCTTCCCCGCCGTGGTGCTCGGCCTGACGGTCGTCGGTCCGATCAAGCATCTGCTGTTTACCCCGACCGTGGTGGCCATTGCGCTGATTGTGGGGGGCTTCATTATCCTGGCGGTTGAGCGCAAACATCTGGCCAGTGATACCGAAGAATTCACCCGCATCAGCTGGAAGCAGGCGCTGGGCGTAGGCCTGGCACAATGTGTGGCCATGATTCCGGGCACCTCGCGCTCTGCTGCCACCATCATCGGCGGGATGTTTGCCGGACTGTCACGCAAAGCCGCCACCGAGTTTTCCTTCTTTCTCGCCATTCCGACTATGCTGGGCGCCACCGCCTACGATCTGCTGAAACATCGCAACGATCTGTCTCTGGCACAAATCGATAGTATTGCTGTCGGATTTGTCGCCGCCTTCATTTCGGCGCTGTTCGTGATCAAGCCATTGGTGCGCTTTGTGGCCAGCCATTCGCTGAACGTATTTGCATGGTATCGCATCATTCTGGGTGCGGTGATTCTGGGCATTCTGCAGTTTGTGAAGTAAACGGCATCGCGTTCGCCGCGCACGCTGCCTATTCAGAACGAATCCCCGCAACATGTTGCGGGGCGACGTGACTCAACAAGCGCTCGATATCTTAATGATTTTGCGAGCGCTTTTTCACCTGCTGCGTATGCCGCTCGTGCATTTCCATCTTGATACGAGACGGGTCTTGATGCGAGAATATTGCCCCATTCAGGTACCCAATAGAATATAAAGGACAGTCATCATGGCGCTCATGATCACCGATGAATGCATCAACTGCGACGTCTGCGAGCCGGAGTGTCCCAATACTGCCATCTCGCAAGGCCCGGAAATCTATGAGATTGACCCGGACAAATGTACCGAATGTGTCGGCCACTATACCGAGCCGCAATGCCAGCAAGTGTGCCCGGTAGACTGCATTCCGCTTGATCCGGATCGCAAGGAATCTCAAGACCAGCTGATGGATAAATACCACAAGCTGATGGCGATCAGCTGATCCAGCCGTTTCACATTTAATGTGCTGCATGCCGCCTTCGGGCGGCATGTTCGTTTCTGCACAACAAAAAAGTTATCGCCCACCTCACCAGCGCATTACTGGCCCCATGTGTTCACAGATGTACTCCCTTATTTTATGTGCAAATGTCTCACTTATACGGGCATAGCCTCAAGAGAAGAACTTGCGGCTATTCGCCAGATTCTTGACGGGATGCCTGAAGATGAATGACGTACCGAAAGCTTGAATCGTGCTTAGCGGTGACAACCTCAAGCCACCGGCTCTGCCATCTTTTCCTGCAATTCAAGATACACTCTGACCACCTGAGATCGGTTCCTTGCCCCAACCTTCTTAAGCAGGTGATGTACCTGATTATTCACTGTAAAGACACTGGTACCGCGCCGATGCGCGATCTCCTTGTTGGTCAGCCCTTCGGCCAGACTGGACAGGATGTCATACTCGGATGAAGTTATATTATATTCCTCACCACCTCGAGTAACGACAGAGTGGAATTTGCTCACCATAGGCCACCCATATTTGTGTGTATATTTGTGTGCTCACTATAAAAAGGATGCGCACAAATGCAAAAGACCTGTGACGAAATGCGGTCACCTGTCTCTCTAAGGCAACAAAAAACGCCGTGTATCTTATTGATACTACGGCGTTTTGAATGGTGAGAACTGTCAGTTCTTACAGCATGGCGGCCAGACGGGCTTTCAGCGCATCACGCTTGTCTTTGAGTGTTGCAGGCAAGCGATCGGCCAGCTTGTCGAAGAACTCGGCGTGGTCGTGCAATTCCTTATCCCATACACCGGCATCAATCGATGTCAGACGATGGAACACTTCTTCTGTCACCGACTCCAGACCTTGCCACACCATGTCGGTGTAGGTCGGCATGAAGCCCAGTGCGGTATCACGCGCAGCGGCAGTACCCTGGCAACGACCCACGATCCACTCCAGCACGCGCATGTTTTCACCGTAGCCCGGCCAGATGAACTTGCCGTTGTCGTCGGTGCGGAACCAGTTCACGCAGAAGATCTTCGGCAGCTGACTTGCGCGGCCCGGCATATCCAGCCAGTGCTTGAAGTAGTCACCCATGTTGTAGCCGCAGAACGGCAGCATCGCGAACGGATCGCGGCGAACCACACCTTGCGCGCCAAAGGCAGCTGCAGTGGTTTCCGAGCCCATGGTCGCGGCCATGTACACACCGGCATCCCAATCGTGCGATTCGAATACCAGGGGCACAGCGTGGCTGCGGCGACCACCGAAGATGAAGGCAGAAATCGGTACACCTGCCGGATTGTCCCAGTCACCATCCAGCGACGGACATTGCGCTGCAGGCGCGGTAAAGCGGGCGTTAGCATGCGCAGCCTTGCGGCCGGTCTTACCGTCTTCCGGCGTCCAGTCCTTGCCTTGCCAGTCAACCAGGTGAGCCGGGGCTTCGCCCAGACCTTCCCACCACACATCGCCATCATCGGTCAGTGCGACGTTGGTGAAAATGCAGTTTTCATGCAGGGTAGCCAGCGCGTTCGGATTGGACTTGAGCGACGTACCCGGTGCCACACCGAAGTAGCCTGCTTCCGGATTGATCGCGTACAGGCGGCCATCGGCACCCGGCTTGATCCAGGCGATATCGTCACCAATGGTGGTGACCTTCCAGCCGTCGTGTGACTTCGGCGGGATCAGCATCGCAAAGTTGGTCTTGCCACAGGCGCTCGGGAAGGCAGCAGCGACGTAGCTCTTCTTGCCCTGCGGGGATTCCACACCCAGGATCAGCATATGTTCGGCCAGCCAGCCCTGATCACGGCCCATGGTGGACGCAATACGCAGCGCGAAGCACTTCTTGCCCAGCAGCGCATTGCCGCCGTAACCAGAACCGTAGGACCAGATTTCACGGGTTTCCGGATAGTGAACGATGTACTTGGTGGTCGGGTTACACGGCCAAGCGGAATCTTGCTGACCGACTTCCAGCGGTGCGCCCACGGTGTGTACGCACGGCACGTATTCGCCATCGGTCCCCAGCACGTCGAACACCTTGGCACCCATACGGGTCATGGTGCGCATGGACACAGCCACGTACGGGGAGTCGGTCAGTTCGATACCGATATGGGCAATCGGGCTACCCAGCGGCCCCATTGAGAACGGCACCACGTACAGGGTACGACCACGCATGGAACCCTTGAACAGACCGGCCAGATTGGCGCGCATTTCTGCAGGAGCCATCCAGTTGTTGGTGGGGCCTGCATCTTCTTTCTTTTCCGAGCAGATGAAGGTGCGGTCTTCCACACGCGCCACATCGGATGCATCGGAACGGGCCAGATAGCTGTTAGGGCGCTTGGCTTCGTTCAGCTTGATCAGGGTGCCCTGATCGACCATTTGTGCGCACAGACGGTTGTACTCATCTTCAGAACCATCGCACCAGTACACGCTTTGTGGTTCGCACAGTTCAGCAATCTGCTTGACCCACTCGATCAGACCTGCGTGCTTGACCCAGGATGGCGCATTGACGTTAACAGCCGTCGACATAGAAACTCTCCAGAAAAACAGGAAAAGCCGTCACCTCGCCTCCACCCTCGTGGGGCACGGTTGAACGGACAAATGTAGTCGGAAGCCAGCATCTTACACCAACTTGACCTGCCTTTGCTTGAGAAAATGGCAAACGGTAATTGTAGTAAAAGTACAATTACCCTTATCAATCATGACGTTAGCACATTAACATTATGTTTGATTCGCTAAGTCTATGAACTAGATGGACATGATCCAAATGTAGTATGTAGTTTTTAACTACACATCATGAAAATATTCATGTCGCCGGCTGGATCGCCAAGCGAATCGCATCAATACGCGCCAGTCTGACTTGCTCAGGAATCATCGATTTATCATCGCATTGACGTGCAATCGCCCCCGCATCCACACCCTGCACGGCTTTTAAGCACTGCGCCAGAAAGGCGGCCTGCGGATAGTCGCACGATGTCATGCCGGTTCGACCACGTGCGTCCGCCACGCAGGCATCCAGCAGCATGGCAAATCGCTCGGGGCGGCGAATCGCATCGCAACGCATCATCAGCTCCAGCATGGTAGCCGGGCGCAATTCATGCGCCTTGTGCACAACCCCATGTTCGCGACAGCATATCACCGCCAGATCCCGCACATCGGCAGGTACACGCAGGCGCTCGCAGCTCGCCTCCACCAGTGGCACGCCACGTGCCTCATGGGCGATATGGCGCGGCCATTCCTCTGCTGGTGTCATACCCTTGCCGAGATCGTGACACAGGGCGGCAAAGCGCACGGCCAGTGGTGCATGCGTGCTAGCTGCATAATCCAGCACTTGCATGACATGCTCACCGGTATCAATTTCCGGATGCCACTGCTCGGGTTGCGGGACACCCCACAGGCGATCCAGCTCAGGCCACAGGCGCGCCAGTGCACCGCATTCGCGCAGCACCGCGAACATACGCGATGGCTGGTCACACATCATGCCCTTGGCAAACTCCTGCCAGACGCGCTCCGCTACCAGATGATCGACTTCGCCCTGCGCTACCATGCGTTTGCATAACATCATGGTTTCGGTCGCGACAGAGAATCCAAATCGCGCGGCAAATCGGGCTAATCTGAGAATGCGAACAGGATCTTCGGCAAAGGCAGGTGACACATGGCGCAATACACCTGCCTTCAGGTCGCGTTGCCCATGGTAAGGATCATACAACCGTCCAGTTTCATCTTCGGCAATCGCGTTGATGGTGAGATCCCGGCGCGCAAGATCCTCCTCAAGCGATACATCGCGTTCTGCATAAAATACAAATCCGTGATACCCATGGCCACGCTTGCGCTCGGTTCTGGCAAGGGCATATTCCTCATGGGTACGGGGATGCAGAAACACCGGGAAGTCCTTTCCCACCGGCTTGAAGCCTTCGGCCAGCATCGTTTCGGCATCACTCCCAACCACCACCCAGTCACGATCCTTGACCGGTAAGCCTAGCAACCGATCACGCACTGCCCCACCGACAATAAATGTCTTCATATAAGCAAAATCCGCAAGCATCCAGAAATTCTGAATTTCCGGATATATCAATATGATCCTGTAATTGTAGCGCAGTCTGGGTAAAGGCTTAGAATGCTGGCTACTCAATCTCTCAAGGAGCGCTACATGCGCATCGCTTCCGATGTTTCCCGTCTGATCGGCAATACCCCGCTGGTACAACTGAATCGCGTGACAGAAGGCTTGGGCGCGCGCGTAGTGGCCAAGCTGGAGTTTTTTAATCCTTCGCACAGTGTGAAGGATCGCATTGCAGTTGCAATGATCGACGCGGCTGAAACAGCAGGCAAAATTGGCCCCGATACCGTCATCGTCGAACCCACATCCGGCAATACCGGCATTGGTCTGGCGATGGTCTGCGCCGCGCGTGGCTACAAGCTGATTCTCACCATGCCGGAAACCATGTCGCGTGAGCGCCGTGCCCTGCTGCGGGGTTACGGTGCAGAACTGGTACTAACACCCGGCCCGGACGGCATGGGCGGTGCAATTGCCAAGGCTAAAGCACTGGCCGAGGCCAACCCCAACTATTTCATTCCACAACAGTTTGAGAATCCGGCCAATCCGGCGATTCACCGGTCTACCACCGCCGAGGAAATCTGGAACGACACCGATGGACAGGTGGATATTCTGATTTCTGGCGTAGGAACCGGCGGCACGATCACCGGCATTTCGGAAGTACTCAAGGCACGCAAGCCTTCTTTCAAAGCCATTGCGGTAGAACCTGACGCCAGCCCGGTGCTGTCCGGAGGTCCAAAAGGTCCGCATCCGATTCAGGGTATTGGCGCCGGATTTGTGCCTGCTGTTCTCAATACCGGTATCTACGACGAAGTGATCCGCGTTAAAAACGAAGATGCGTTCAAAAATGCGCGCCGTGCCGCTCGCGAAGAAGGCCTGTTGGTAGGCATTTCCTCCGGCGCCGCCATCACGGCCGCACTTGAAGTCGCCGCTCGCCCGGAAAACGCCGGCAAACTGATCGTAGTGATTATCCCGTCATTTGGTGAACGCTATCTATCAACGGCACTTTTTGAAGGACTGACAGACTAAGCAGCAGTTTGCTTAGCCCCCATTCAAGCCGGCGATTGCCGGCTTTCTTTTTTCCATTCATGGTGGATTCAGCAACGCTGGGGTCAAATTCAAGCAACGCTCTCTGGGAGGAGACATGATGCGCAGCCTTTTACTCTTACTTGCCCTATTGCTTGCGGGATGTGCAAGCGTTCAACCACCTCCAGACCCACCGGGTAAAGACTGGCGAGCAACCATTGACATCAGTGGCGCAGGCAGCAAGCAGGTGATTATTCTGGAAGAACAGTATCGCGGCGAGTTTCTGGCTGATGACAACAATGCCATCAAGGCTGCAGCCGGCGAGCTGCTGGGCAACCTGCTGACGCATCTCATCATGCCGTGCGATAGGCATGCGTGGCTTTGCGAGAAAGGCGAATCCTTTTCCGTCTTTCCACGTGATGCCAAGGTCGCTGTAGCCAGCACCGAGGGCGATGTATCGGGACACTGTATACTCGCCCGTGGACAGTCGTTCGAGTGTGAACTCGGACAGGACAAGCTGTTCCTGAACTACGAATCAATGCATGCGATCGAGGGGCATTTCCTGGCAAACAATGCCCAGTGGCATGTGAGCGGCTTACGCATCGGCAAACAGAGCAACCAACCCGGATTTATCGACTGGCTCGTTTCACAGAATGGGTTACCTGTCGCGAGGATACGTGTCAAAGGTAGCACCCAGTTCTTTGGGCCGACCAAACCAGATGTGCGCGTCTGGGTAGCAGATGCTATTCCTGCCACCCAGTATCACGACATGGCCACCCTTCTGACTGTGTTATGCGCGAATACCGTGGTGAAAGGCTAAGCCCCCTCAAGACTGGCTGTCGAGCGGCAGCCAGTCACGTCCGTTAATAAAATCCTTGAGTAGATTGGCTTCTGGAGAACCGATCTCGGGGTGGTAGTCATAGCGCCAGTTCACAACTGGCGGCATCGACATCAGGATGGACTCGGTCCTTCCACCCGATTGCAGACCGAACAATGTGCCGCGATCCCACACCAGATTGAATTCCACATAGCGGCCGCGACGGTAAGCCTGCCAGTCGCGTTCGCGCTCACCGTAATCCATTGCCCGCCGACGCTCGACAATGGGTACGTACGCGCTCAGGAAGGTATTTCCCACGCTCTGCACCAGGGCAAAGCTGCTCTGATCACCGAGCTCGCTAAAATCATCAAAGAAAATGCCACCCACGCCGCGTGGCTCGCCGCGATGCTTGAGGTAGAAGTACTCATCGCACCAGTGCTTGAATCTCGGGTAATAGCCGTCGCCGAATGGGGACAGCGCATCACGGCAGGCCGTATGAAAATGAACCGCATCTTCTTCAAAACCGTAATAGGGCGTCAGATCCATGCCGCCACCAAACCAGATTACATCGGGTTCACCTGCCTTGAACGTCCGGAAACAGCGCACATTCATGTGAACTGTCGGTATGTAGGGGTTACGCGGATGCAGCACCAGCGAGACGCCCATGGCTTCCCAATTGCGACCGGATAGTTCAGGACGGTGCGCGGTGGCAGAAGCGGGCAATTTGTCGCCCATCACGTGTGAAAAGCCTACGCCACCGCGCTCGAATAGATTGCTGCCTTCGATAATGCAGCTGGTACCACCGCCGCCAGCCGCCCTCACCCACGAGTCGCGCAGAAAATGGCCTCCATCCAGGACTTCCAATCCGCTGACGATGGTGTTCTGCAGCTCGGTAAAATAGGCTTTGAGTTCAGTGGTGTTCATCCGTGATCCAGGTCGTACGTTGATTGCAATATTACTGTGACTATCGCTTGAATCCTACAGGGTGATACGCAATGAAACAAACATTCACCTGTTCCACGGCCGGCGCGCAGTGCTATTGACGTTCAGTGCGTGCCAAAGAACAACCAAGCGACCGCAATGGCCGCAATCGCGCCGGTCAAATCTGCAAGTAGTCCGTATCCAATCGCATATCGGCTCTTGCGTATGCCGACCGAGCCAAAATACAGGGCCACAATGTAGAACGTGGTGTCTGCCGATCCTTGAAAAATACAGGCCAGCCTGCCTACAAATGAATCCGGGCCATGCGCCTGCATGGTGTCAATCATCAGTGCCCGCGCGCCGCTACCACTTAGCGGCTTCATCAAGGCAGTGGGTACGGCAGCAGTAAAGTCGGTCGGCAGCGCCATCAGCCCTAGCAACCAGTTAAGTCCTTTGACCACCCCATCCAGTACACCGGCATTGCGCATCACGCCAATCGCCACCAGCATGCCCACCAGATAGGGAATGATGGTCAGCGCGGTTTGCATACCCTGTTTTGCGCCTTCAATAAAGGCCTCGTATACATTGAGGCGGCGCCAGAGCCCAACCAGCAGGAAGAGCGCGATAAAGCCAAGTAGCAATGCATTGGCAAACACTCGCGAGAATTGTTCAAGCTCAGGCCGGGTCAGGCATTGGCTGAGATACCAGACCAGTCCGGCAATCGCACCCGTCATCCCGCCAATCCAGCCCAGTAATACAGGATCAAGCAAACGAATGCGCTGCTTTATGGCCACTGCCAGCAGACCGGTCATGGTGGCAACATAGGTGGCAATCATGCAGGGAATGAAGATATCGGATGGATCGTGTGCACCCATCACCGCCCGTTGCGCCATGATGGCCACCGGCAGCAGGGTAAGTCCGGACGTATGCAGCACCAGGAACATGATCTGCGCGTTGCTGGCAGTATCTTTTTCCGGATTCAGCGATTGCAGGCTATCCATGGCTTTCAGACCAAAGGGGGTGGCCGCATTATCCAGCCCGAGCAGATTGGCCGAGAAATTCATCACCATGTGCGCATTAGCAGGATGATCACGTGGCACATCCGGAAAGATACGCGCAAAGAATGGGGCAATCAGCCGCGCCAGCACTTCGGTGATGCCTGCCTTTTCTGCGATATTCAACATGCCCAGCCAGAAGGTCATCACGCCCGCCAGCGGCAGAGCAATGTCCATCACCGACATCCGCGCCGAGCTGAACATGCCATCCACCACGCGCATGAATACATCCGCGTCGCCGGTCATCCATTGTATGCTGGCGGACAGAATGCCGATCAGGAAAAAACCGCTCCAGATATAGGTGAGCGCCATGACTCATGCCTGAGATGCAAAGGCTGGGTTGTAACACAAAGTGCATCGCTACCCCAGCAAAACAAAAAGCCACCCCGAATCGGGATGGCTTTGTTGCGACGCAAACAAGAATCAGGCTGCTTGAACCGGGGTCAGGCTGGTCAGCTCGACGGCTTCGTTCTTTTCATTCACAAACACCAGCTTGGGCTGATGATTGCTGAGTTCGGCATCTTCATAATTGGCGAAGCTGGCGATAATCAGGATATCGCCGACCTGCACACGGCGCGCAGCCGAACCATTCACCGAGATGATGCCCGATCCGCGCTCTGCACGTATGGCATAGGTGCTGAAACGCTCGCCATTGGTCACGTTCCAGATGTCGATGGCTTCGTATTCGCGCAAATCTGCTGCTTCCAGCAGATTTTCGTCGATGGCGCAGGAGCCGATGTAGTTCAGTTCTGCATGCGTAGTGGTGACACGATGCAGCTTGGATTTGAGCATATTGCGTTGCATGAAACTTCCTTTGCTACCTGATTGCAGTGCCGGGTACAGGCGACTGGATCAGCGCTTGAGCGTCAGCTCGAGATTATCGATCAAACGCGGCTTGCCAAGACGGGCCGCGGCCAGAATCACCAGATTCAGGTCGCCGGGACGTGCGTGTTCGAGACGATCGCTGGTGCGGATTTCAACATAGTCCACGCGCCAGCCGTGATTCTCCAGATCGGCGCGTGCCGTTTCGGTCAGCTTCACGAAATCGGTATCGCCGCCTTCAATGGCAGACTTGATCGCGTTGAGGTTGCGATACAGTCGCGGAGCCTCGGCACGTTCGGCGGGCGTAAGGTACCCGTTTCTGGAGGATAATGCCAATCCATCCGCTGCACGGCCAGTATCGACCGGCACGATTTCGATGGGCATGTCCAGATCAGCTACCATGCCTTCGATGACCTTGAGCTGCTGATAGTCCTTCTTGCCAAACATGGCACAGTCGGCCTGCACGATGTTGAAGAGTTTGGTGACCACCGTCGCCACGCCACGGAAATGCCCCGGACGCACCTTGCCGCACAGTTCATCCTGAATGGCAGGCGGCTCAACCTTGTATTGCTGCTCGGTACGCGGGTAGAGCTGCGTCACATCCGGATGGAACACCGCATCCACACCAGCCGCAGCGAGCTTGGCGCAATCTTCTTCAAAGGTGCGCGGATAGGTCAGGAAATCCTCACCCTGACCAAATTGCAGCGGATTCACGAAAATCGACACGACAACCTTGCCGCCACGCGCCTTTGCCTGAGCAACCAGAGCCAGATGGCCTTCATGGAGATTGCCCATGGTAGGGACAAAGGCGACAAAGCCGGCATGTTCACGCCAGGCGCGCAAATCAGCGATGGTAGAAAAAATCTGCATGTCTGTTATGACCGTTCCAATGACTCAGCCCTGTTCATCGACAAGGCCTTAAACTCAGTAAGAATGCTCTGGCGCAGGGAAGGTCTTGCCCTTCACAGCCTGCACATAACCTTCCAGTGCGCCCTGAATGCTGGTGACACCCTGCATGAAGTTGCGCACAAAGCGGGCTTTCTTGCCCGGATACACGCCCAGCATGTCGTAGACCACCAGCACCTGACCGTCGCAGTCTACACCAGCACCGATCCCGATAACAGGAATGGTCAAGGTAGCGGTCAGCTCGCGAGCCAATGCAGCAGGCACCATTTCCATCACAATCATGGATGCACCTGCAGCTTGCAGGGCCAGCGCATCCTGCTTGAGCGCATCGGCTGCAGGATCGGTTTTGCCTTGCACTTTGAAACCACCCAGGGTGTGGACGGATTGCGGGGTAAAGCCGATATGGCCGCACACCGGTATACCACGCTCGACCAGGAAGCGAACGGTATCGGCCATGAAAGCGCCGCCTTCCAGTTTCACCATCTCGGCACCAGCCGCCATTAAGCGAGCTGCGTTGGTAAAGGCTTGCTCCCGGCTACCCTGGTAGCTGCCAAATGACATATCTGCCAGCACGAGGGCATCCCCTGCGCCACGCGCTACGCAGCGAGTGTGATAAATCATGTCATCGATGCTAACCGGCAGCGTCGTACGCTCGCCTTGAATGACGTTACCCAACGAATCACCTACGAGAAGCACATCCACACCGGCATCTGCCATCAAAGTGGCAAAGCTGGCGTCATAACAGGTCAGCATGGTGATCTTCTGACCATCCTGCTTGTGCTTGTGCAGTGTCGCGGCTGTAATTTTCATGGCTCACCCAGTTAATTCAAGCGCTTGCTCAGATGCAAGTACAAAGTGGAATACTAACCTTTGAGCGCAAAAGCTGCCACCTCCGTCCATCTCTGGCGCAGGTGAGGCTCGTCGCTCATGCAGCAAAACGCGCTTAGGCGCCCTTGTTGAAGTATTCCCGGCCACCACGCAT
Source organism: Burkholderiaceae bacterium DAT-1 (assembly GCA_019084025.1). Taxonomy (NCBI): domain Bacteria; kingdom Pseudomonadati; phylum Pseudomonadota; class Betaproteobacteria; order Burkholderiales; family Burkholderiaceae; species Burkholderiaceae bacterium DAT-1. The sequence goes on along the minus strand of JAHRBI010000002.1, from coordinate 80,870 downwards.
GGTTTCGATGCGGCGCAACAATAACCGGAAGTCGTCCTCGTTATCAACCAGATCAAGGTGACTGGTATTCACACTCAGGACAGGAGAGTCGGTGTAGTCGTAGAAAAAACGGCTGTAGCGTTCGTTCAAGTCTTTGAGGTAGTGATCAGAAATGCGGTACTCGTAATCCCGTGCACGTTGTCGTACACGACTGAGCAAAGTATCGACATCCGCTTGCAGGTAAATCACCAGATCGGGCACAGGCGCGGCCACACTGACGTGACGATAGATATCCGAATACAGGCGGAATTCTTCATCGGTCAGGGTCATTTCCGCAAAGAGGACATCTTTTGCAAACAGAAAGTCGCCTACGGTCTGCCCCTGAAACAGATCCATTTGTGCCAGTCCGGTGACCGCCTCTACACGCTGAAACAGAAAGGCCAGTTGTGTCGCCAGCGCATAACGTGACATGTCCTGATAAAACTTAGGCAGAAAGGACACGTTTTCGGGTTGTTCAAGCACTGTGCGTGCGCCCAGAAAATCAGCGAGTTTGCGTGCCAGAGCAGTTTTGCCGACACCAATCGGGCCTTCTACAACAATATAGCGAAACCGGTTCAGGGACATACACGCCTTGGACTGTTGCAATGACAAATGTGCAGCCATTGTATCGTCGTATTCGAAGACTGCGGGTGCCGGTTGCGGGCGCCACTGTGTTTTTTGCACAAGGCTTGCGCAGGCGCGGGAAAGGTGTTCAGGCCGGCGTCATCCCGCTGATATCAGTATGGATCCAGCAGACGACCAATCCCGAAGGACACACTGCGCTCGCCATCCTTGGCTTTCGCACCTTCGTAGCGGAATACGCCACCGGGAAACTGTACCCCTAGTGGCTTGCCGTTTTCATCTACCGCGATATAGATCGCACCTTTGCCAAGTCCGGATGTCCCCACAAACTTGGATCGGGTCTGGTCGTCGTAGTGCCGTGTCGTAGAACTATCAATCACGTTCACCATGTAGACAGACGATGTATTGGGCGGCAATTCCGCATCGTGAGATTCCAGACTCTCACGCAATGCCCGTTCGCGTGCCTCATCCAGCACCACAGGTGGCGCAGCAACAATCGCCACATGCCCGGTGTTATCCGAATGCGCTCCGCCTTCCTGACGAGTATCGCAATACTGATCGCTGCACCAGCTGAGGATGTCACCCGGTTGCGCGGCACGCAGATCGGCAATCCCGACCCAGAATAGATCACGCCCGCCACCCAGTCGGGTAAACAGATGCTGCCAGACATAGGCCTGCGGCCACTTGCGCTTGGCACCCAGCCTCAGCATTTCATTGCGCAGGGAAATCAGCGCTTCCGGTCGCTTCTGCTGCACCAGCCAGGTCACCCAGCCGGAGCAATCTGTGTGCACGCTATAGCGGCCATTCGGCATACGCTGTACATCGGGGCCGGCCGGATCGGCTGCGCCGGGCTTGTGCGTATACGCGGTGTCATTGAGGTGCGTGGCAACATCATCGGCGAGCCTGAGTACATCCTGCGCCACACCGGCATGCACACCCCACGACAGACAGAGTGTGCCAGCCCACAGGGCGGCACGCCTGATCGACCCATTCGGCAGTCTGGTCAGCAAGTCTCTGTTGTTCAATGACGTTCCTTCAATCCAATTGATGAGCCAATCTGCGGCCACCGCGACAATACCCAAAGCAGTCATCGCTGCCAAGCACACCACTTTATCTTGGTTGATCCTGCCACATCATGCAAAAAAAACGCCCCGAATCCGGGGCGCATCAAAAAGCCTGCTCAGGGCTCGGAGAGGTACAAAAGAAATCCTGCGTGCCAATCAAGCAATCGAAGCCAGATAACGTCGCTCCCACGGGGTAATTTCGTGATGGAACGAAGCCAGCTCGGTTTCCTTGACTGCTACATAGGCATCGACAAAAGCCGGATCAAAAAGTTCACGGGCAATGGTACTGGCGGCCATGCGATCCAGCGCGCCTTCGAGCGAGCGCGGCAATGCTGGACCGGTTTCTTCTTCGATATTAAAGACGGTACCGCTGATTTCAGCAGAAGGCGTGAGCCCCTTTTCGATGCCGTACAAGCCAGCCGCCAGCGAGGAGGCCAATACCAGATAAGGGTTGGTATCACAGCCGGGAATGCGGTTTTCGATACGGCGTGCGCCCGGACCGGAACGCGGGATACGGATCCCCACCGTGCGATTGTCATAACCCCAACTCAGATTCACCGGCGCCGCCATATGCTTGGCGAAACGGCGATAGGAATTCACGTGCGGGCATACAATCGGCATCAAATCAGGGAGGCAGGTTTGCAGACCGGCGATGTACTGATAGAAGACGGATGACGGTTCGCCATCTTCGCGACTGAAGATGTTCTGCCCGCTGGCATCGATCACGCTCTGGTGGATGTGCATGGAGCTGCCCGGCTTGCCCGCCAGCGGTTTGGCCATAAAGACGACCTGCAGATTGTGCTTGAAGCCAATTTCGCGCAGGGCGTATTTAAACAGGAAGGTCTGATCCGCCAGATCCAGCGCTTCGCCGTGCAGCAGATTGATTTCAAACTGCCCCGGTCCGAGTTCGTGCACAAAAGTATCGCCACGGATGCCCAGCGTCTCCAGCGCGGCATGCACCTCATCCCAGAAGGCCGACAGATCATTCAGCGTGCCGAAACCGAAGCCCTGCTGCCCTTCTTCACGACGGCCATTGCCGGTGTAATACGGCGCCATCGGCTGGTCAGGGTCACTATTGATCGCCAGCACATAGAATTCCAGTTCGGGCGCGACGATTGGCGTCCAGCCGCGATCTGCATATTTTTCCAGCACCGAGCGCAGCACATTGCGGCTGGCAATCGGCGTGGCCTGTCCATCCAGATCAATACAATCGTGAATCGCCAGTGCGCGGGTCGAGCGTGCCCACGGCACATGCTTCACCGTGCTCAGATCGGGCACAAGACGCATATCCGGGTCACCTTCGCCGGAAAAGCGGTAATCCGCCCAGTCGCCTGTCACCGTATGAATCGCCACCGCACGGCATAGCCGCAGTTCCCAGCCCGCCAGAAATGATTTCAATGGCAGCACCTTGCCGCGCGGATAGCCGTTTACATCCGGCACCAGGCATTCCACTTCGCGAACGCCGGAGCCCTGCAGCCACACGGGCATATGGGCGTGATTGTCGGCAGTCATGTTGTTCTCCTTGTCATCCTGCTTGTCAGGTTTTCCCTGCCCGAGCCAGTCTATCCGGCCCGTTTTTGATTCGTATCGATACGTGTCAGCGGCCGAGATAGGCGTCATCATGCTCGCCCAGCATTGGCGCGGCCTGCGTATAGGCCACCGGCGTGCGCGACAGGCGGATGGGGTTGGCCACCATTTTCACCGGCCCCAGTGGATGCGGCACGTCGACCACCATCTCGCGCGCCGCCACTTGCGGATCAGCCAGCGCCTCGGCCACCGAATTGATCGGCCCGCCCGGAATCCCCTGCGCGGCCATGCCATCAATCCAGTAATGGCGCGGCTGCTTGGCCATCGCCTCAATGATCAGCGGCACCAGTGTCTCGCGGTTCACCACACGGGCACGATTGGTGGCGAAGCGCTCATCCAACGCCCATTCACTGTGTCCGCACAGCTCGGCAAAGCGGGCAAACTGGGTATCATTGCCCACCGCCACGATCACATGTCCATCCGCAGCTGCAAAGGCCTGATAGGGGACGATATTGGCGTGTGCATTGCCATAACGCGGCGGCACCTTGCCACCGACCAGATAATTCGAGGCGACATTGGCCAGCATGGCCAGCTGGCAATCGAACAATGCCACGTCGATATGCTGACCCTCGCCGGTACGATCGCGATGCGCCAGTGCCGCGAGAATGCCAACCGTGGCATGCATGCCGGTAAACAGATCCGTCACCGCCACGCCCACTTTCATGGGTTCACCCGCCGGCTCGCCGGTAATGGACATCAGCCCGCCCAAGCCCTGAATCATGAAATCGTAGCCCGCCTGCTCCGCGCGCGGCCCCGCCTGACCAAAGCCGGTAATCGAGCAGTACACCAGATCCGGCTTGATGGCGGACAGGCTCTCGTAGTCCAGCCGGTATTTCTTCAGGCCGCCCACCTTGAAGTTTTCCACCACCACATCGCAGGATTTCACCAGCGCATGCAGGGTGGCCTGACCATCAGGCGTCGTCATGTCGATACACACGGATTTTTTGCCGCGATTGGCGCAGAGGTAATAGGCAGATTCGCGTGTAGGCTTGCCGTCTGCATCCGTCAGAAAGGGCGGACCCCAGCCACGGGTATCGTCGCCGCCATCGGGCTTTTCGATCTTGATGACTTCGGCGCCGAGGTCGGCCAGTTGTTGCGTCGCCCACGGCCCGGCCAGTACACGGGATAAATCCAGTACGCGGAGATGAGACAAGGCTCCGGTCATGTGCATGCTCCATCTTTGCCGTCCGGCAGATCAGGGCTGCAGCAGACGGCGATTCAGGGTGAAGGCACCAGCGCCAGCTCGCGCCAGAGTGCTTCAACCAATTGTTTGTGTTGCTGGTAGAACGTCCGGCTCACCAGCAGATACAAATGCGTTTCTTCAAACGGTTGCGGCAGGGCTTTCAGCACCCCGGCGTATTTGCCTTCCAGCAACGGTGCGGCCTCGGTTTCCATCGCCAGCGCCGCATCCAGCCTGCCGAGCATCAACTTGCCAAGATTCTGTTCGGTTGTGCGCGCCCCATCATCGACACGCGCACCTGTAGCGCGCATGCGATCAATATGGGTAAACCCTGCCTGTACGCCCACAACTGGATTGGGCGGAAAACTAAATTGTTCACCCTCCCAGCTTAAGGTGCTGTCTCGCCGTACATACAGCCGGAACATCACGCGGACCAGCGCACGCGAAGGATCAGCAAGGCCGCCTCGCGAGGGATAAACCGCAAACGTCAGTCGATCCTCCGTGTATGCCCCGATCAGGGCATCAACGGCCGTCGAACGCAATTGCTCGACACACCGGGCACGCGGCGCATAGACATTGTGAACTTGCAGCCCCAGCTTCGCGGCGACCCGCCTGATCTTCCGCTGCAGGACCCCATTACCGTCCGCACGCGTGTACGGCTCGAACGACTTGTCGAGCGTACACAAGCGCATGCGCGGCGCGTCGGCGGCCAGCGCAGACACACAGCAGACCAGCAGGAGCAGAAAGCGCATACACGCCTCCCGAAATAATGACTCTCCTGCATTCTAGTCAGCGCCTGCCCGCGCAACCGGAAATTCACATCCTCAGGAGAATGCGGCCAGTCCGGTTTGTGCGCGGCCCAGAATCAGCGCATGCACATCATGAGTACCTTCGTAGGTATTCACGGCCTCTAGATTCATTACATGGCGGATAACATGGAATTCGTCACTGATACCGTTGCCGCCGTGCATATCGCGGCTAATCCGGGCGATATCCAGTGCCTTGCCACAGTTGTTACGTTTGATCAGCGAAATCATTTCCGGCGCGGCGCGGCCTTCGTCCATCAGGCGGCCAACACGCAATGCAGCTTGCAGGCCCAGTGAGATTTCAGTCTGGAAGTTGGCCAGTTTCAGCTGGATCAGCTGATTGGCAGCCAGCGGACGACCAAACTGCTGACGATCCAGCGTGTACTGGCGCGCCGCATGCCAGCAGAACTCCGCCGCACCCATCGCGCCCCAGGCGATGCCGTAGCGTGCCTTGTTCAGACAGCCGAACGGCCCCTTCAGGCCGCGAATGTCAGGGAAAGCGTTTTCTTCCGGCACGAACACATTGTCCATGACAATTTCGCCGGTGATGGATGCACGCAGGGAGAACTTGCCTTCGATCTTCGGTGCAGACAGCCCCTTCATGCCCTTTTCCAGCACGAAGCCGCGAATCTCGCCGGCATCATCCTTGGCCCAGACCACAAACACATCAGCGATCGGCGAATTGGTGATCCACATTTTGGCGCCGGACAGGCTGTAGCCGCCGTCGACCTTCTTGGCACGGGTAATCATCGAACCCGGATCAGAACCATGGTTCGGTTCGGTCAGCCCGAAACAGCCCACCCATTCGCCCGTTGCCAGCTTCGGCAGATACTTCTGCTTCTGCGCTTCGCTACCGTAGGCATAAATCGGGTACATCACCAACGAGCTTTGCACACTCATGGCCGAACGATAGCCGGAATCCACGCGCTCCACTTCGCGCGCTACCAGACCATATGCCACATGGCTCACGCCTGCGCAGCCATAGCCTTCGATGGTGGAACCCAGAAAGCCCAGCTCGCCCAGCTCGTTCATGATCTCGCGGTCGAAGTGCTCGTGGCGGTTGGCCTGCAGCACGCGCGTCATCAGTTTGCCCTGACAGTAGTCATGCGCTGCGTCGCGGATCATGCGTTCTTCATCGGTCAGCTGCTCGTTCAAGAGCAATGCGTCATCCCATTGAAAGCTCGGGCGTGCCATATGTGTTCTCCTGTGCCGGATTCCAAGTAATGGATTCGTTTATAATTCCGCGTTGCGGAACAATGTTTCATCATGCAGAATAGTATGACTGTAAATGTGTCCAAAAGGCAAACCCGCATGTCCACCCAGCCACACGCTGCGCCCGAAGATGACCTGAGCAACGATCGCCTGTTTGTCACGGCGCTTGCACGCGGGCTGGACATTCTGCAAGCCTTTGGCATGCAGGATAGACAACTGGGGAATCAGGAGCTGGCGCAGCGCACCGGCCTGCCAAAATCAACGGTATCGCGACTGACTTACACGCTGACCAAGCTGGGATATCTGCAACAGGATCCGGTTAGCAGCAAATATCTACCCGGATTGAAAGTGCTGACGCTGGGTTTTGCCGCACTGGCGCAAGTGGATGTGCGCGAGCGTGCGCGGCCACTGATGCGGGCGCTGTCGCAGGAAACCGGACTGTCAGTGACGCTGGGCTGCTTGATGGGGACGCGGGTGGTATATGTCGAGGCCTGTCGCGCGACGACGCGAGTGGGTATCAAGCTGGATGTGGGTGCCAGCGTGCCATTGGTCAGCACGGCGATTGGCCGGGCGATCTACGCCAGCCTTGACGCAAGCCAGCGCAGCCAGACCACCGATGCACTGGCGCTTGAATACGGCGGCAGCTGGCCGGATTGGCAGGAAAGATTGCATACTGGCGCAGCAGAAATCAGCCAGGACGGCTTCTGTCGCTCATTTGGCGAATTCGAGCCCGACATCTTCGCCGTCGCTGTTCCCCTGCGCGGACAGGAGTCACCCATGGCCATTAACTGCAGCGGCCCTGCCTACCGGCTGACGCCTGAGCAATGGGCGGGGGAGATTGCACCGAAGTTGCGGGAATTGGCAGGGCGGCTGGGTGGAGCGTAACAACGCTGCGACTCATATTTCTGTCAGACTGAATCGCACTTTTCGGGGTGTCAAATCAACCAGCGCTTCAAGCACTTTGGATGCTAATACCTGCGGCCTGAACTGTGATAGTCCGGCCACACTTTCACACCATGATGTTTGATATCCGAGATCATCTGCAACACTATCAACATTATATTCAAGCTGCCAAATTAACTGTGTCATCTCGTCATCATCTCCACACCCGGAAATGAACTGGCGCGTCAAATTCAAATAGAAACATGCCTCATAATACCCTTCCAGCGCTTCCTGATAACCCCACTCAAACAATAATGCATCAGGCCATGCACCATTTACTGAGTGAACTGCATCAACGCGCTTTTGCTCGTAAAAATCTAACCACGCTTCAACTGCGGCCTTGAGGTCATTTGGCAAAAAAACATCTAATTTTTTCTCATTAACGAATGATTCAAATGCCTTATCTACTTCTGAGATTTTCATAAACTTCCTAATTGAAAATGAGGATACGATCTAAAACTTGCATGCAAAATGCTATCACAGGAAGTGCAATTGCTATTACCCTGCTTATCGTGAAGCCCCCAATCACATCAGGGTTGACACCCACCCCACCCACACTGCACGCTCATCCCATTTTCCCACTCAGGAGACATCCATGCTTCGTGCAACCCTGATTGCTGCTGCGCTGCTGGTGAGCCCGCTGGCGCATTCCGCCTGTTCATCCCTACTCAACCATCAGTTCAAGACCCTGCAAGGCGAGCCTTTCGACATGTGCAAGGCGGAAGGCAAGGCGATTCTGGTCGTCAATACGGCCAGCAAATGCGGCTTTACCAAGCAGTTCTCCAAGCTGGAAGAAATGTACAAGACTTACAAGGACAAGGGACTAGTGGTGCTCGGTTTTCCGTCCAATGACTTCAAGCAGGAACTGGATAGCAGCAAGGAAATCGCCGAGTTCTGCAAGCTGACCTACTTCATCGAATTCCCGATGATGGAAGCCAGCCACGTGCGCGGCGATGATGCCAATCCGCTGTTCAAGCAACTGGCTCAAATCTCTGGCGAAGCGCCGCGCTGGAATTTTAAGAAATACCTGATCGCGCCGGATGGCAAGACTGTCTATCCATTCTCGACCCCGACCGAGCCGGATAGCGAAGAAGTGATGAGCAAGCTGAAGCCGATGCTGCAGAAGTGACACTGATTCAATCCACTCCTCCCGCCCCCGCGGGGGAGCCTTGCTTGCGCAAGTAAGCGGATGATGTGTGCAGACGGGCTACACGCTGACGCCACCCAGTGTCAGTGTCTCCACCGGACCGGGGCGGCCGAACAGGTAGCCCTGGAACACAAAGCAGCCGCTTTCCTGCAGCAGCGCCTTCTGTGCCGGGGTTTCCACCCCTTCGGCGATCACCGCCAAACCCAGAATCTGCCCCAGCGTCACAATCGCCTTCACAATCGCCAGATCGCTGGCATCTTCCATGATGTCGCGCACAAACGTCTGGTCGATTTTCAGCTGCTCCAGCGGTAGTCGTTTGAGGTAGGACAGCGATGAATAGCCTGTCCCGAAGTCATCTAGCGAGAAGCGCACGCCCAGCGGAATCAGCGTATTCATCTTGTCGATGATGGCATCGACATCCTTGAACAGCAGGCTTTCGGTGAGCTCCAGTTTCAGTCGCGAGGCCACCGTCGGATAGCGCTTCAGTACACCCAGCACATCCTGAATAAAGCGCTCGTGGTGGAATTGCACCGCACTGATGTTCACAGCGAGCGTGAGGTGAGCGGCATCCGGTTGCTGCTCCCACTGCTGCAATTGCTGGCACGCGGTTTCCAGCACCCATAGCCCCAGCGGCAGAATCAGAGCCGTCTCCTCTGCCAGGGGAATAAATTGCGCCGGTGATACCATGCCACGCTGCGGATGTTTCCAGCGCACCAATGCTTCTGCACCCTGCACGCGGCCCTGCGAATCCACCTGAATCTGGTAATGCAGCACAAACTGCTGCAGTGCCAGCCCCTCGCGCATATCCTCTTCCAGCGCAGCATGTGCCGACACCGCAGCCTGCATGGCCGGATCAAAGAAGCGGATTGCATTGCGGCCAGATCCCTTGGCCTGATACATGGCGAGATCCGCCTGCTTGAGCAGTTCGTCTACCGTTTCATCCTTGCCGGTAAACAGGCAGATGCCGATGCTGGGCGTACTGCGATGCTCGATATTGTCGAGCAGATAGGGAGTGTTGAGTGTTTCATGGATTTTCTGTGCAACCACTTCGACCTTTTCTGCGGCGTCGACATCTTGATGGGGTAAGCCTTCGAGCAACACAACAAACTCGTCGCCGCCCAGCCGGGCAACGGTATCACCTGCCCGCACACATCCAACCAATCGTTTCGCCACCTTGGACAGCAGCATGTCCCCCACACCGTGGCCGCGCGTGTCATTCAGGCGCTTGAAGTTATCCAGATCAATAAAGAGCAAGGCACCGCACTGATCACTTCGGGCACTGCGCGCCAGTGCCAGACGCAGCCTATCCATCAGCAGGCGACGATTCGGCAGATTGGTCAGCGGATCAAAAAAGGCCAGATTGCGAATCTCATCTTCGGCGCGTTTGCGTTCGGTAATGTCTACGAGGGCGAACACGATATGCGTCAACACATTGAGTTCATTGCGCACAGCCGTCACAGACAACCATAAAGGAATATCCGTCTGGTCGACCCTTTGCGCCCAAATTTCACCTTGCCAGCTTCCATGCAAACGCACAGCCCCAATCAGCGCGTCGAAATCTCCGTCTCCATGTCTCGCCGATTGCAAGATGGATGGGGAATGTCCGAGCACCGCATCCGCCGGATACCCTGTAATGCGAGTGAAGGCCGTATTTACCCGCAAGACCACCAGATCCGCACTTGCAATCATCAAGCCTTCTTGCGACTCAAATGCGGTCGCCACCACCTTCAATTCCTGCTCCTGTGCGGCTAAGGCCTCACGTGCTACTTCTACTTCGCGATAGACAAATGCATTATCGAGCGCAATCGCGGCATACGCGCACAATGTCCGGAAAATGGAGCATTCGCGGTCGCCATAGGCATTTTCACGTGTCGATTGGATACTGATCACGCCGATCAGTCGTCGTCCCACCTCCAGCGGCTCGAAGATCATGCTCTGCGGCATCAGTGTGCCCGCGCGGACGGGAAACTCCAGCGGCCCCTTTGTAGCGCCCACGACAATTTCTTTTCGTTCCCGCACGCATTTCGCAGCCAGCGAAACAGGATCATCGAGCTTTACATCGATATCTGGCGGGATATCCTTCCCCTCCAGGGCAAATGCCATACGCAACAATCCACGCGGCTCATCCACCAGAAAGAGCAGCAGGCTGGTGGCGTCCAGAAAGGTTCTGGCGTGGTCGGATAGTGCCCACATGATGTCGTCAGTGAGCAAATTGGCGGTAATTTCGCGTCCAATCCGGCCGAGTGCCTCCAGCGTCGCATTGGTTTCCTGAAGGGCACTGGCTAAACGCTTGTGGTGCTCCGCATCTGCGCGAACCTGATCCACCTCATGGCGGAGTTGCATGGCAACCGCACGCTTTTGCGCTTCCTCGACCCGAGATTGATTCCGTGCGCCAGCGGCCTCCACCATACTCTGGTATGCACGCTGATAGTCGCCACACCCAGCCCACGCATCTGCCAGCTGATTGTACAGTTCTGTCGGTACGCGATAGCCGCCAATGCTCCGGGCAATCGTCAGGGCTTCACCCAGGTAATGCAGCGCAGGCGTGGGCGCTTCCAGATTATCCGGCCCCGCCAGTTGATATTCCTGATGCAACTCGGCAAAGACACGCAATGCCTTCACCTGTTCGTCCGAGTTACCTTTGCTTCTGGCGAGTCCCAGCGCGCCTGCGACCTTGGCGAGTGCATCGGCAGGCCTGCCTAAATGAACCAGTGCGGTTGCCTGCCCACGCCACGACTTGATGAGCAGATCGGATTCGCCGTGCGAACTGAGTGAACTTTCCAGCTGCACAAACCAGTCAAGCGCCTCGGAATAGCGCTTGCCATCCAAAGCCAGCTGCCCCAGATGTTCCAGCAACAACTCGTAAGTACGTGACCCTGTCATGGGGTCAAGCATCGCCAGCGCTTCATTGAGCAGATGCTGCGCATCCCCTTCACGCCCCAGCAGGCGCAAAATATCGCCCGCCTGCACCAGACACAGGCCGATGCTACCGGGCCAGCCGGACTCTCTTGCCTGTCTTAATGCACGTTCAGCCCAATCCAGTGCACCATGCAGATCGCCCAGGGTGGCAAACCCTTCTGCAATATTGACGGCACACACTAGCGCCTGCGCAATTTGTCCGGTGACATTGGCCGCGTTGTATGCGTTCAGATCAAACTTGATGGCCTCACCAGGATCATCCGTTAGCGCAGCGACATTCGCCTGCGCAATACTGATCCAGACATTTACCCCATCGGCATGCTGCGACTGCGCAGGAAAACTCTCTGCCAAGCCGTGCGCCGCACCCTCCGCATCCACAAAGGCAATGCGTGACAGAATACGTGCCATGGCTGCATCAATACGATTCTGGTCGGTCGTCAGCCGATAATCGCGCAGCGCCCCATTCAGACTTTGATTGACTTGCTGTCGCTTACCCAAATCCGACCAGATAGACGCTAGCAACCAGCGCCCATCGCCCGCACCTGCTGCGTCACTGATTTGCTCGAACGTCGCAATCGCGGATTCAGCTAATTCCATCGCGCTTGTTTGATGACCGGCCAGGCTCTCAAACTCCGCTCGAATGAGGCGAATCCGTGCCTCGATTCGCATTCGATCGACAACTGGCAAATGAACCGGGCGAAGCCGGATTTCGATTTCTTCCAGTAGGAGCTGCGTACGGTGACTATCACGTTGACGCTTGTGCCAGGCAAGTTCCAGCAAAGCTTCCAGACGTGCGCGCCCATCCAGTTCACCCAGCCTGGATTCCAGTAAGCGTACGACTTCATCTGGCGCAAACAACTCCATATACAGCATCCTGTGAGCGACTTGGTGACACGCCTCCTCAGCCTAATGTAGTTCAGATTGCGGCAATTTGCCCTAGCGACGTTGTATGAAAGACGCGCCATCCGATGCGCTACTTGTTGCCTTGACGCGCTTGCGGAGAGAATTTATATATTCTCATGCTCAAAGTCCGCTTATGTCCCCTCTTCCGCCCCTGCGACGCTTACTGCCGGCTTCCGCGCTACTTGCCAGCTCTCTTTATGCCTTGTGTTTTACATCGGATGCCGCTCGGCAAGATGCGCATGTCGCCAACGTGACGATTACGCGGGATCAATGGGGGATTCCCCACGTCAGTGGTAAACGTAACGCAGATGCGGTATTTGGCTTGATTTATGCCCAAGCAGAAGACGACTTTCAGCGCATTGAACTGAATTACATCAATGCGATGGGCAGGCTGGCTGAAGTGGCAGGTGAAACCGCGCTGGCGCAGGATTTGCGCATGAAATTGTTTATCGACCCGCTTGCTTTAAAACAGGCATACGAGCGCAGTCCGGCCTGGATGCAGCGGTTGATGCAAGCCTGGGCAGATGGCCTGAATTACTTTTTACACACGCACCCCGACATCAAGCCGCGTCTGATCACGCATTTCGAACCGTGGATGGCACTCAGCTTTACCGAAGGTAGTATCGGCGGAGATATCGAATCCGTCGATACGAATGCGCTCAGGGACTGCTATCTGCCGGCTGACGTCAAAGTGGCCTATGCCGTGCCGCTCGCGGAACCCGAGCCCCAGGGCTCGAATGGATTTGCCATTTCGCCAAAGATCACCCAGTCCGGCCATGCGCTGCTGATGATCAATCCGCACACATCCTTCTATTTCCGTCCGGAAGTCCACGCCCGCAGCGAAGAAGGCCTGAATGCATATGGCGCTGTCACCTGGGGGCAATTCTTTGTTTATCAGGGATTTAATGAGCATCTCGGCTGGATGCATACCTCGGGTGGGGGCAATGTCATCAGCGAGTACGTCGAAACCATCGAGATGCGCGATGGCCGCCCCTATTACCGGCATGGCAACCGGTGGCGTCCGGTTACCACACGGATAATCACCCTGCCCTATCGCGATGGCGATGCGCTGAAGTCGCACACCGTCACTGCATGGTTTACCCATCATGGCCCGGTCGTGCGTAAAGCTGGTGACAAATGGGTATCAGTCAGTCTGATGAACTCGCCGCGCAAAGCCTTGATGCAATCCTGGTTACGCACCACAGCCAAGGATTATGCCGCCTTCCGCAAGGTGCTCGACTTACGCACCAACTCGTCGAACAATACGGTTTACGCTGATGATAAAGGCAATATTGCCTATTTCCACGGCAACTTCATGCCACGCCGCGATCCTTCGTTCGACTGGCGCCGCCCGGTAGATGGCAGCAATCCGCGCACTGACTGGCGAGGTTTGCATCCGGTCACGGATATCATCCAGATCCTCAATCCGGCCAGTGGCTGGATTCAGAACACCAATAACTGGCCCTTCAGTGCGGCAGGTACACATAGCCCCAAGCGCGAACATTATCCCGACTATATGTGGGTGTACCCGGAAAACGCACGCGGCCTGCATGCACTCAGGGTACTGGAAGGCAAAGCGGGCTGGACACTGGAGAAACTAATTGGCGCTGCCTACGACTCCTATCTCACCGGCTTCGACCGCCTGATTCCTGCCCTGCTGCAAGCGTGGAACGCTTTGCCGGTCGAGGCCCCGCAGCGCCAGCAATTGCATGAGCAGGTCGCGTCCCTGCGCAAATGGGATCGCCGCTATGCACTGAATTCCACCGCCACATCACTGGCGATATTCTGGGGGCAAGCCCTGCTTGATCAGCATAGCCCCGCGGCCAAGGCCAACCTGATGCCGGGATTGGATTATGTGGAACAGCATGCAACTGCAGCCGATTTACTGAACGCGCTTGTGAGCGCCAGCAACAAACTGCAACAGGACTTCGGCAACTGGCAAACCCCGTGGGGTGAAATCAATCGTTTCCAGCGTCTGGACAACCAGCTCATTGGCCATTTTGACGATACGCAACCCAGCCTGCCAATTCCTTACGCGTCCGGCATCTGGGGCTCGCTGGCGGCATTTGGTACCACCCACAAGCAAGGCACCAAGCGCATCTATGGCGAGCGGGGTAATAGTTTTGTTGCCGCAGTTGAATTTGGCCCTAAAGTGCGTGCACTGAGTATTCTGGCGGGTGGCGAGAGCGGCCATCCAGATTCCCCCCACTTCAAGGATCAGGCTGATATGTACAGCCGGGGGGAATTCAAGCAGGTACTGTTCTATCCGGAAGACATTGCCGCCCATGCTACATGCCGGTACCGGCCGGGCGAATCGTCGAGCTGCGCCCTCGCGGTACATTAGTGCTTGATGAGCGCTTAGGCGGGCGTTGCGGTTGTATCCGTTTGATCGGTTGACGCCTGCCGGGCCAGCATCACGCGATTGCGTCCTGCTGCTTTGGCGCGATAGAGGGCGCGATCTGCAGCTTCCAGCGCGGGTTCGATTTCAACACTTTTCGGATCGTACTGCGCGACACCAATGCTGACTGTCATCTGGACAACGTCGCCCTCGGGCACATCAAACCGCAGGGCAGCAACGGCCTGCCGGATACGCTCGGCCGCCTCAAGCGCCTGTGTCAGCGACGCCTCGGGCAGCATGGCCGCAAACTCCTCGCCGCCCAGACGACCACATACGTCAGGCTGACGCAAACTCGACTGAATGGTCTGAGCAACGAGATGCAGGACCTTGTCTCCCATTGCATGTCCATAACGATCGTTGATGCGTTTGAAATGATCCAGATCGATCATCAGTACACTCAGTGGCCGTGCGTACCGCCGTGCCATTTCACACGCTGCCAGCGAGCGATTCATGAAATAGCGCCGATTCGGTAGACCTGTCAGCATATCGGTCATGGCTTCATTAGCCAGACGCATTTCGTGCGCCTTGCGTTCGCTAATATCGGCGATACCAATCAGCATGGCATCGAATTCCGCGCCCATGGGCACATGGCGCGCAGACAGCATGCCCCATCGTTCGTCGTCTGCGCCTGCTAGACGAAATTCGAGGTTATCCAGTGCGAGCGCATTACCCATTTCATGGCGAATCGCCTGCCAATCCTGACGGGTAATCAGCGGGCCTAGTAGGGTATCGCCCTTCACGGCAGGCGGCGCTGTCATTTCCCCGAGTAGCGCGCGCATGCGGTCATTGGCGTAGTGAACCTCCCCCGTTTCGGTGTCGGCCATGGCCAGCGCGACAGGCGATTTGTCGAGTACACCGCGCAATTGCCGTTCGTTTTCCTGAATCTGATGCGCCCATTCGCGGGTGCGCCGCGCATCGCGCCCCAGCAACCAGATGATGCCGCACAAACCGGCGCCCAATAGCACAATCGTGGCGCCCATCATCCAGGCATTACGCGCTTGTGCATCCAGGCTGCCTTCCCACACCTGAGTAGGTTCCGCCAGTTCAAGCATGCGTCCACCTGCAAGTGGACGTCGCAATAGCAGCCAGGGTTGCCCCGCTGCATTTTCGGCTACCAGCAATGCATGGTGATCAGACGATTGTGGCTCGAATAATTCTGGAAATGCCTGGCTCCGTCCAAGCGGCGCCTCAACCTTGCCATTCAACAGACGTCCACTGACCGACACCGGCAATCCAATAGGCGGCACATCACTTGATTCAGCGCGCCCACTCTCGCGACGCTGTCGCGAGGCTACGTGACCAGCTTGATTCACCTCGGCACGTTCGATCTGCATCTGAAGCAGATCGGCCAGCCCTGACAGGGAGCGTGCCGCCATTTGCTCGGCTGACACACGTGCATCGCGATGCACTACGGCCAGCATGGACAGCAAGAGTGCAACACAGGCGCCGATCACCGCGATGGTAAGTCGCCAGGTGGGAAGGGATAGGCGAGGCTGGGGTACCGGGGTCATCAATCATCCAGCCAGGACAGGGTTGCCGCCACATCGCGCTGGATATGGGCGCGCAGGATGCGGCCAAATACTTCCGGGTCTTTTTTCCAGGTCAACTCGCCGCTAGCCGGACGATACCAGTCGAGCAGGCGCGACACATAGAAGCGAATCGCCGCAGAGCGCAGCACCAGCGGCCATGCCTGTCGTTCATCTGCATTGAGCGGACGTACGGATTGGTACCCTGCACACAATGCTTTGGCGCGCACCGGATCAATTTCGCCATCTGGCAGGGCGCACCAGTCATTCACGGTAATCGCCAGATCGAAACTCAGCAGATCATTGCAGGCATAGTAGAAGTCGATAAAGCCGCCGATTCGTTCGCCATCCATGAGTACATTGTCACGGAACAGATCGGCATGGATGACACCTGTGGGCAGATGCGCATAGCGATGGCGGGCCTGTTCGTGCAATTCGTGACGCAACAGCTCGCGCGTCTCCTCGGGCAGATCACTGTACAAATGCTCTGCCGTCATGCGCCACCACTTGGGGCCGCGCGGATTGTGCATACGGGCAGGATAAGTTTCACCGGCGCGATGCATCTGCGCCAGCATTGCCCCCAATGCATGACACTGCACCTCATCGGGATGTTCGACCGGCTTGCCATTCAGCCAGTTGACCACAATGGAAGGACGACCGCACAGGGTATCGATGTATTCGTCGCGCAGATTGGCAATGGGCGCGGCACTAGCAATGCCGTGGCGCGCCAGATGCACCATCAGGTTGACGTAGTAAGGCAAATCTTCCGCCGTCAGGGTTTCGAACAGGGTCAGCACATAACGCCCCTGCGTCGTCACCAGCTGGTAGTTGGTGTTTGTTACGCCTTCGGCAATGCCCTTCAGTTCGACCAGTTCACCGATTGAATAGCCGCGCAGCCAGCTCGACAACGCTTCCGGGGTGACAGTGGTAAACACAGACATGCAAGGCTCCTGACGGGCAAGAAAGATTGAAAAATCGAATTAGAAGGTAAACAGCACCCAGCGCGGCGGCGACAGATGCTGGCCGTTATCCGGCGCGGTCACCGGACGTAAACCCGACCCGTTTTCATCGTACAGATAATAGGCAGGACCCACTTTGGGCTCGACCTTGATCATGTACAGGCGACCCGCCACGCGGTATTCGGTGAACTTAGTGTTTTCGCGCTCGACAATGGTGGTGACCGGCTTATCAGCAGCAACTTTGTCCGCATCCGGCACCGCGGCTTGTGCGGGTTCCTTTGGCATCGGGGGCGGCGGCGGTACGGTCGTCTTTTTAGGATCGACCCGGTCTGCCTGACCAACCGGCACATCCGCTGCACTCACATGCGCTGCCAGCATGGCAGTCAATACAGCCATCCAGATCTTCATCACCATCTCCTACAGACTCAGCTGCATTTCGCGTTCGGCCACACTCAGGGCAAATCCGCGGCTTTCATAGAAGTTGAAAATAGCATCCACCACTTGCGCCGGATCGTCGATGATCTGAATCAAATCAGGATCTTCCGCATTGATCATCTTTTCGTCGACGAGGGTGGAACGTATCCACGCCATCAGTCCACTCCAGAACGCGCTGCCCACCAGAATAATGGGAATCTTGCGCGACTTACGGGTCTGGATGAGGGTCAGTGCTTCGGTCAGTTCGTCCAGCGTACCGTATCCGCCCGGCATCACCACATAGGCTGTGGCATTTTTCACAAACATCACTTTGCGCGCAAAAAAGTGGCGGAAAGTCTGGCTCACATCCTGATAGGCATTGCCGCTTTGTTCGTGCGGCAGCAGGATATTCAACCCAACCGAGGGCGATTTTCCGTAAAATGCGCCTTTATTCGCCGCCTCCATGATCCCCGGCCCGCCACCCGAAATCACCGAGAAGCCTGCATCGGACAGGCGCCGGGCGATTTCTTCGGTGAGTGCGTAGTAGGGATGATCGCGCGGCGTACGGGCTGAACCGAAAATACTCACGGCCGGCTGGATCGCCTGCAGGCGCTCGGTGGCCTCGACGAACTCGGACATGATTTCAAAGACGCGCCAGGCCTCGCGCGCGCGATAGGCCTGAGTGGCAGCCGTCGCTGCCGGGTCCGATTCACTGGGTATTTTGTCGTGCAAGCTCATTAATCATCAACTTTCTGTCCGGCAACCCTGCCGAACGCTTTCCATCCAGTCTGGCGGCGGGTAAGGTAACCCACCTCCGCCCGTCCCTGATAGCCACACTACCACCGGAACCGACATGACCGCTACGACCCTGTTACTGATCGACGGCTCTTCCTACCTCTATCGCGCATTCCATGCACTGCCGGATCTGCGCAACAGCGCGGGGACACCGACCGGGGCACTGTACGGCATGATTTCCATGCTCAAGCGCCTCCAGAAGGAAATACCCGCCGATTTCGTCGCCTGCGTATTCGACGCGAAAGGCAAAACCTTCCGCGACGACCTGTATCCTGACTATAAAGCGCATCGTCCGCCCATGCCGGATGATCTGCGCGCCCAGATCGAGCCGATCCATCAGGCCGTAGCCGCACTGGGGCTGCCGATTCTGATGGTCGACGGCGTCGAAGCCGACGATGTGATCGGCACACTGGCCCGCCAGGGCGATGCAAGTGGCATGCAGGTCATCATTTCCACGGGCGACAAGGACATGGCCCAATTGGTCACGCCCGGTGTCCGCCTTGTTAACACCATGAGCAACGAAGTCCTGGATGAAGCCGGCGTGGAAGCCAAATTCGGCGTGCGCCCGGATCGCATCATCGACTATCTCGCGCTCATCGGCGACACCGTGGACAATGTGCCCGGCGTACCGAAATGCGGCCCGAAAACAGCGGTCAAATGGCTGGGAGAGTACGGTTCGCTCGATGGCGTCATGGCTGCAGCGGCCACCATCAAGGGCGTGGTGGGCCAGAACCTGCGCGATACACTGGACTGGTTGCCGATGGGGCGCCAACTGGTGACGATCGCCTGCGATGTCGACCTCTCCGCACACATGCCCGCTGGCATGGAGACATTGCGCCTGCGTGCTGCTGATCCTGCAACACTAGGCCAACTGTACCAGAATTATGGCTTCCGTAGCTGGCTGGCCGAACTGAAAGGCGAATCAACTGGCAGCGACAGCAAAAAAGGCGACACTGCCAAGGCAACGCCGGCCGCCTTCCAACCCGCCCCGCAGTTGGAACTGCGCGAACTTGAGCGCAACTATCCCTGCATTCTCGATGTAGACACACTCAAGGTATGGATTGACAAGCTCACCGCCGCGCCAATTGCAGCGGTCGATACCGAAACAGACAGCCTTGACCCGATGGTGGCCCGCATTGTGGGTATCAGCTTCGCCGTAGCAGAAGGGGATGCTGCCTACCTGCCGCTGGCGCACCGCTACCCGGATGCGCCGGAGCAAATCCCCTTCGATCAGGCTATCGACACACTGCGTCCTTGGCTGGAAAGCGATCAGTTCGCCAAGGTTGGCCAGAATCTGAAATATGACCAGCATGTGTTCGCCAATCACGGCATTCAGCTGCGCGGCATTCAGGACGATACGCTACTGCAGAGTTATGTGCTCGACTCCACTGAACGCCACAATATGGACGATCTGGCTGCACGGCATCTGGGCCTGAAAACCATGCTGTACGAAGAAGTGTGCGGCAAAGGTGCCAAGCAGATCCTGTTCGACGCCGTTGATATCAGTATCGCCACACAGTATTCGGCAGAGGATGCCGATGTCACCCTGCGTCTTTATCACACCTTCGCGCCACGTCTGGCCGCAGAAACCGGCCTCAATCGTGTCTACCGCGAGCTGGAAATGCCCGTTCGCGAGGTACTGTTCACTATGGAACGCCACGGCGTTCTCGTAGATGGCGCAGAGCTGAATCGCCAGAGCCATTCGCTGGGTCAGGGTATGCTGAAACTGGAGCAGGAAGCCTACGAATTGGCCGGGCAGCCATTCAATCTGGCCTCCCCCAAGCAGATCGGCGAGATTCTGTTCGACAAGCTGCAACTGCCCGTTATCAAAAAGACGCCCAAGGGCGCGCCGTCGACCGATGAAGAAGTACTGGAAGAGCTGGCGCAGAACTACCCGCTGCCCGCCCGCCTCCTGCAGCACCGCTCGCTGGCCAAACTGAAGTCCACCTACACCGACAAGCTGCCGTTAATGGTGAATCAGCGTACCGGCCGCGTGCATACCAACTATGCGCAGGCAGTCGCCGTGACCGGCCGACTCGCTTCCAACGACCCGAATCTGCAGAACATCCCGGTGCGGACGGCAGAAGGTCGCCGTGTGCGCGAAGCCTTTATCGCCCCGCCCGGCCATGTGATTGTGTCTGCAGATTATTCGCAGATCGAACTGCGCATCATGGCGCATCTGTCGGGGGATGATGGTCTGATCAGCGCGTTTGCACGCGGAGAAGACATCCACCGTGCCACCGCAGCTGAGGTGTTCGGGCTGGAGGTGTCCGCAGTCACCGCCGAACAGCGCCGCTACGCCAAGGCGATCAATTTCGGCCTGATCTACGGCATGAGCGCCTTTGGCCTGGCAGCGCAACTGGGCATCGAGCGCAGCGCCGCCCAGCAATTTGTAGATCGCTATTTCCAGCGCTATCCCGGTGTAGCTGATTATATGCAGCGTACCCGCGAACTGGCGCGCTCGCAGGGCTATGTGGAAACCTGGTTTGGCCGGCGCCTGTGGCTGCCGGAAATCAAATCGTCGAACGCCGCCCGCCGTGCCGGAGCCGAACGTGCGGCCATCAATGCGCCGATGCAGGGCACCGCTGCCGATTTAGTGAAACTGGCAATGCTGGCGGTGCAGAAGTGGATTGAAGATGAACAGATCGAGAGTCGTCTGGTGATGCAGGTACACGATGAACTGGTACTGGAAGTCCCCGAAGCCGAGCTCGACCGCGTGAAGACGCGCCTGCCCGAGCTGATGGCAGAAGTCGCGGCGCTCAGAGTGCCCTTACTGGCGGAAGTTGGTGTCGGCCCAAGCTGGGAAGCTGCACACTAATTAAGCGGCAAAGAATAAATCAGGTGCAAACACAATCGGGTGGCCCTCATGCCGCCCGATGTTGTTTTGGCAGCTGGTACCCAAAAAAAGCAGCTCCGTCAGGACTCAGATTGCCATCAAGTGACAGATTGGGGAATTTTTCCTGCGCCATATTCACCAGCAAGGTTGCAATTCCCTTGCGTCGCAACTCTGGAATCACATAGATCACATCCACAACAGGAGGTGACTTGCGCTTAGTCGCCTTGCGAACCTGCAAGACTGCAGGCGCCA
Source organism: Burkholderiaceae bacterium DAT-1 (assembly GCA_019084025.1). Taxonomy (NCBI): domain Bacteria; kingdom Pseudomonadati; phylum Pseudomonadota; class Betaproteobacteria; order Burkholderiales; family Burkholderiaceae; species Burkholderiaceae bacterium DAT-1. Next base: position 59,330 of record JAHRBI010000002.1, on the reverse strand, counting down.
TACGCCCGGCTACATGCCCCGATTGCACAATATATGGATCGACGAAATACAAGAAACGGACAAAGTGGGCAGTCTCGGCAAAGAGGATATGCGCATCAAGCCATTGAAAATGCTCTTGCGCCGGATCACCCCGATAAAACATCCCGCCTGGCAACGACATCACCGGAAAGATTTTATCAGGGCAATCATGCACACCATTCTGGCTTAAATAGCCAACAACAGGCAGTCGTGCATGTCTCGCGGTGCATACTTTCATCGCAGTTCCCTGCCTCCAATGTCCTCAGTGCTTCTCGTTCACATCGTATGCAACCAATGTATCAAGCATCCCCAAGCAACTTCAAGTCACATCAAGTTTCAAATCATTTCAATGATTAAGATTACCAATACCTGTCATTTATTTACATTTTAACAAATGCTTTAACAACAGCATCCGCATCATATATTCATAGCACACACCCGTTGCTTCACCTGACCCTCGTGTAAAATAGGCTGATTCCACACACACTGGCACTTCCGTGAACACACGCGATCTCTACCTGCGCATCCTCGGCTATTTCCGTCCCTACGCAGGTATTGCCACAGGCACCACACTCGCTGTCGCCATCGCATCTGCTACCGATGTATTACTGGTGAAACAGTTAGGCACGGTCATCGATGCATTCGATAGCTCTCGGCTCATGCCGAATGCAGTCAGTACAGCATCCTCTCTGGATTGGCTGTCACACTGGCTGGTACTCGACCCGCGCCAGGCTGCGCTGTGGAGCATACCTGCCGTCATCTTTTTTCTGACGTGTATACGCATGCTGGCCAGCTTTAGCGGCGAATACGGCAGCGCCTGGCTGCAAAGCCGCGTGCAACATGATTTGCGCGATCAATTATTTCGCCACGTCCTCACGCTGCCTAACCGCTATTTTGACAACACATCGACCGGTCTGACCCTGTCAAAAATTGCATTTGACGTCAACCAGATGTCTCAGGCGGGCTTAAACGTCCTCAATACGGTTATCAAGGATGGTGTGGCGGTAATTGGCTATCTGGCCGTCATGCTGAACAAAGACTGGCAATTGATGATGCTGGTACTGATTCTGGCACCCTGTGTGGGTTTGATCGTCAATGTCGCAGGCAAGCGTCTGCGCAAGCTTGGACATGATGCGCAATCGAGCTTTGGCGAGATGACCCGCGTGCTCGACGAAATTATTGGCGGACAGCGCGTGGTCAAGATTTTTGGCGGGCAGCGCTACGAAGCGGATCGCTTCAACACGGTTGCCAACCGCGTGCGTAGCCTGACGGTGAAGCAAGCATCTACGGCTGCTATTAACTCCGGCCTGATCATGCTGCTGATTGGTGCGGTGCTGTCGATCATCATTTACTTTGCGCTGAGCCGTGCGCGTCAGGGCCATTTGTCACCCGGCGATTTTGTGGCATTTATGGGCGCCTTGCTGGCAATTCAGGGGCCCGTCAAAAGTCTGACCAAACTGAACGAGCCGCTGCAAAAAGGCCTTGCCGCAGCTGAGTCCGCCTTCGATCTGCTCAAAGTCTCCGGCGAAGTCGACACAGGCAAGACTACGATCCTGCGTACGCGTGGCGAGCTGCTCTTTGATGCCATCGCGTTCCATTACACGCCAGATATCGAGGATAGCCGTCCGGCACTCAAGCAAGTATCCCTCGCTATCCCTGCGGGTGAGACGGTCGCTTTGGTGGGAGCATCGGGCAGCGGCAAAACCACGATTGCCAATCTGCTGCCGCGCTTCTACGATCCGTCAGCAGGCCGCATCCTTCTGGATGGTATCGATATTCGCGACATGCCCCTGTCCGATTTGCGCCGCCAGATTGCGCTGGTGTCACAGGATGTCGTGCTGTTTAACGATACGATCGCCGCCAATATTGCCTATGGCGATCCCGCGCCGGATCTGGATAAGGTGATCACTGCAGGCAAAGCGGCTTTTGCACACGAATTCATCGAACGCATGCCGGATGGCTACCATACGCTCATCGGTGAAAATGGCACACGTCTATCCGGCGGTCAGCGCCAGCGTCTCGCGATTGCCCGTGCCATTTACAAAGATGCGCCACTCCTGATTCTGGATGAGGCCACCTCTGCACTGGACACAGAATCGGAGCGGCAAGTTCAGGCAGCGCTGGATATTCTGATGAAGGGTCGGACAACACTGGTGATCGCGCACCGGCTCAGTACCATCGAGCAAGCCGACCGCATCGTCGTGATGCAATCTGGCGAGATCATTGAAAGTGGCAATCATGCCAGCCTGCTTCAAACCGGCGGTGCCTATGCCGACTTGTACAACCTGCAGTTCCGGAGCAAGGACGCAGGCTGACGGTTACACTCTGTCACGACTCTAAACTGGCACGGATACCGCCAAGCAAGGTATAGTTCCGCGCCGACAGGCGGAATATGCGCAAACCAACACAGGGACAGCGCCGGACGGTGAGCATACCAACGGCAGATGACAGGAACGGATCGTCAGCACTTGAATATTCTGCACACTGAATCTTCGACAGGCTGGGGCGGTCAGGAAATTCGTATCCTGACTGAAATGCGCGGCATGATGGCACGCGGCCATCAAGTGATGCTACTCGCCCCCGAACAAGCCCCGATTCTGCCGGAAGCCCACAAACGCGGTATTCCGGCCACTGGTTTGCCCATTGCCAAGAAGCGCATTCCAGCCTTACGCGCCTTGCGCCGCTGGCTCGCCAAGCATGGGCATGAGTTTGACATCATTAATACGCATAGTTCCACTGATGCGTGGCTAACCGCGCTCGCATGCCGCTCTCTGCCCGCGATGCCGCCTATGGTGCGCACCCGCCATGTATCTACCCAGATTAGCAATCGCCCGAGCACCCGCTGGCTGTACAAAGTCGCCACCTCGCATATCGTGACGACAGGCGAAGTGTTACGCCAGCGCTTGCATCAATATAACGGATTCGATCTTGCCCGGATGACATCCGTGCGGACCGGCATTGATCTCAGTTATTTCCAGCCAATTCAGCAAAGCGAGGCCCGCAAGCGGCTCGGGCTCGGCGAACAACCGCTGCTTGGCGTCCTGTCTGCGCTCATCGACCGTAAAGGACATGATGCCCTGCTCGATGCATGGCAAGTGGTGAGCCAGCAATTCCCCGAATGGAAGCTGATCATTATCGGTGACGGCCCGCGCCGATCACATCTGGAAAACCGCATTCAGACTCAGCGACTGGAATCCTCAGTACAACTCGTTGGCCGCCAGGCGGATGTCACCCTCTGGCTCAGTGCACTTGACCTCTTCACTCTGCCCACATGGGGCGATGAGGGCGTACCGCAATCCGTGATGCAGGCCGTCGCCTGTGGCCTGCCCGTCGTCACCACCAGTGTGGGTGCGATGGCTGAAGCCGTACTGAACGAGCAAACCGGCCTGATTGTACCGCCACGGGTCAAAGCATCGCTGGTGCAGGCATTGAGCCGTCTGATGGCCGACCGAGAACTGCGCCGTAAAATGGGCCATGCCGGACTTGAGTATGCACGCACACACTTTGGCATCGAACAGATGCTGGACAAAATGGAACACGTATTCCGCCAGGTGATACAGGAAACGGAGCTGCGCTGATGTGCGGAATTGCAGGATTCTTCGGCCAGCGCCCGATTGCGCCGGTCACCCGACAGGCCATGCTGCGGGCGCTCCGTCAACGTGGCCCGGATGCGCAGCACGAACATTGCTGGAATACGGCCGGTGACATCATATCCGCAGATCAGTCTGCGACAGCAGGTATGCTGCATGCGCGCCTCTCGATCCGCGACCCACGCCCGATTGCCGATCAGCCGATGCACAGCGCCGACGGCCAGATCTCCATCTGCTACAACGGCGAAATCTATGGCTGGGAAGATCAGCGCGAGTCACTCGAGGCCTGCGGGGCGGTTTTCCATACAAGCTCTGATACCGAATTCATCCTGCGCGCCTATGAAGCGTGGGGGCTAGATGCGCTGATTCCGCGCCTGCGCGGCATGTTTGCCATTGCGATTCTCGACCGGCGCATCGGCAAACTTTTCCTGCTGCGTGACCGCATGGGTCTCAAGCCGATGGTATATAGCCACGGGCCGGATGGCATTGCCTTTGGTTCAACCGTCCGCAGCGTACTACCGTGGCTGCCGCAGGATCAGCGAGCCTTTTCACAGACATCCATCGATGCCTATCTGGCGCATCGCTACATTCCGGCACCTGCTACCATTTTCCAGCACATTCAGCGCCTGCCAAACGGGCATGTGCTGACTTACTCGCTGAATAATGGCTCGGTCGACATTCGCCGTTACTGGGCGCCTGTTGCAGATGGTTCAGGCTGCGTGGAAACTGCACTGGCGACACTGGACGAGGCCGTTTCCCTGCGCACGGTCGCAGATCGACCACTGGGCGTATTTCTCTCCGGCGGGATTGATTCAAGCTGTGTCGCCAGCCGACTGGCTGCGCAACAACGCACCGAACTGTGTTCGTTCACTGCCAGTTTTCCCGGCACCAAGTTTGATGAAAGCAGCGATGCCGCCGAGATTGCGCAGACACTCGGGCTCAACAACCTGGCGCTGCCCATCCCTACGCAGCTGGGCGATGATTTCGAGCGGATTGTGGCCGACCTGGACGAGCCCTTTGCCGACCCATCCAGTTTTCCGACCTGGTATCTCTCGCGCGAAACCGTCAAGCATGTCACGGTCATTCTGGGCGGGGATGGTGGCGACGAGGTCTTTGCGGGCTACAAGCGCCATCCCAAGCATATGAAGCAGGCGTGGCGCGGCAGCTTTACCCTGCCGCTCCCGTCAATCAGCAGCCCAGCAGCAAAAGGCCTGGGCAAGCTAGTGGATGAACTGCGCCTGAGCTGGCAAGATGCCTATACGCTGCGTTTTTCCGGTTTTACGCCTGCACAGCGCAGATGGCTTTCCGGTGACAGAGTCTTGCCGAAAACCATGTACTGGCGCACACCAGACGTTCAGGAATCCGCGCCGGTCAAGCAATTGCTGGCACTGGATTTTGCCAATACGCTGCCGGAATACATTCTGCGTAAGGCCGATCTGTGCACCATGGCACATGGTCTGGAAATGCGCGCGCCACTGCTAGATCATGTGTGGCTGGGTGAACTGTTTGCCCTGCAGGATCAGATCCGCTTTACCCAGCCAGCCAAGTACCTGCTGGCGCAGGCCATGCCGCAACTGGCGCCGCTCGACCTGTTCAACCGCAAAAAACGTGGCTTTAATCCACCACTGACCGGCTGGCTCCGCAACGATCTGAATGGCCGCTTCGCGGGGCTTGGCGAGCGATTAGAGCAGCTCACCGATGGCTGGCTGGATGCTGCACGCATTGATCAGTTTAGCGCCAGCTATCTAAATGGACAGGAAGCACTGGCGGAAACTATCTTGCAGCTGCTGATTCTGGATGAGAGTCTGGCGCAACTCGACGTATTGCGGAGCAACCCATGAGCCGCAGCACCGGTCGCTTAATCAGCATCGGACTCGCGCTGCTGCGCACACCGTTTTCATGGCCACGGCGCAAACCTTCCTCCCCCAAGCGCATTCTGGTACTGCATCACCTGCTGCTAGGCGATTCGATTATGCTGACTGGCTTACTCGCCAGCCTGCGTGCCCGTTTTCCGGATGCCGAACTCGCAATGGCCATGCCAGCAGGCTTGGTGCCACTCTACCAGCATCGCCCATATGGCGTGGAACCGCTGCCATTTAACCCGCGAGATGCAGCTACCATCCGCGCGCTGATTACGCGCCCTTCACCGGACTGGGTGCTGATTCCCGCCGAAAACCGCTACTCATGGCTGGCTCGCGCCATGGGGGCGCGCTGGATTACTGCATTTGCTGGCGACCAACCGGCATGGAAAAACTGGATGGTGGATGAATGTCTGCCCTGTCCGGATACGCCAATGGCCTGGGGAGACTGGGCCGCGACCATGGCAGATCATGATGCACGACCTGTATTTCATCCGGATCACTGGCCAGCCCCCACGGCAGCGCCATTCAAGCAACCTGTTGCTCCGTATGTCGTGATTCACATCGGCTCCAGCTCGCCCTTGCGGCGGTGGGAACCGGAAAAGTGGCGCACGCTGGCCGCGCATTGCGAATCCTTGGGATTAGAGATTGCCCTGAGCTGTGGCCCGAATGAGCGTGAGCTGGCTGCTGCTGTCGACCCTGAAGGACGGATGCATCATTTCGCGGGCAATCTATCGCTCGCCCAACTGTGGCAGCTACTCGCGCAAGCCCGGATCGTGATCAGTCTGGATACCGGCGTCGCGCATCTGGTGCACCTGACCGGTACGCCTTCGGTCATCATTTACGGCCCCGGTTCACCCGTGCTGTTCAGTGGTGGCGAGTTCTGGCGCGATCACCCCGAAATCAAAGTCGCCCTGCCCGATTACGCCTGCCGAGACGAAAACATCATTTTCATGCGACATATTCCGTGGGCAGGCCATTGCGGCAGAACGCTCAAAGCCTGCCAGTCGCCTCGCTGCATGATTGATCTGCCCGTTCAATCAGCAATAGATGCAGTGCATACCCTACTGAGTCAAACGTCAACCTGACCCGCATTCGTCCGGCTCACCAAGGTCGCCAGATCTGCAATGATTCGCGCAACCGGAATATCAGCGACAGAGCGAGTATCCGAAATAATTTGTGTTGCATGCGGATTATTCGGCCCCCAGGCTGCTGCGTTGCTGTAGATGCCCGTTGCGGGATCATCTATTTGGTACAGCGTCACAATTGGCCGCTGATAGGCAGAGGCGGCATGTACGATAGAGGTATCGGGTGAAATCAGCACATCGGCGTGCTTCACCAGTGCGAGTGCAGACAAATAATCAGCAAAGGGCGACTTCAAGACGCCATTCAGATTGATGTCTGCAATATCGGCCGGCTTACCAGTCAGAATCAGATTGAAGCCCGGTGCATGGCACTGCATCCATTCAACGATGGACGCGAGCTGGCCTGAAGTCAGACTGCGATATGGGCTATCACCCTTTACATTGATCACCAGATTCGCTGCAGCAGGCAGGCTGGCTAGCCAAGCTTGCACCTGTTGCTCTGCTGTCTCGCCCATGGGAGCATCATACGTGAGATCTACCTGTTCAACGGGCAAATCAAGGGCCTGTAAAATATCCAGATTGCGCATCACTGCGTGGCGTTTGAGACTGAAATTTTCGTCAATATTGCAGTCATAGATCGGGTATGCCGCCTTATTGAATCCCAGAATGTGTTTTGCCCCCAGCAATCTGAGCAGGAGGAGATCTTTGTAGGTCGGCTTTTCATTCCGCTGGTCAATCAGCAAATCGTAGCCCGCGCCACGCAACGAGCGCGCCAGCTTTGCCACCGTGCCAATAGAGTCGCCATGCTGGTAGATTCGGTCCACATATGGATTACATGCGAGCAAACCAGCCACCGCCTCGCGAGTGATGATATCCACCTGCATGCCTGCCCGCTTCAACTCCCGGATGGCTACCGTCGAGACAATTAAATCACCCAACTTATTGTTATCACGCAGGAAAACAACTTTGCGCACCTTGCTCGGATCAAATCTGCCAGGATGCGGGCGTGTCAATATCCTGGCTGCGAGTTGATCCAGCAGCGCTCTGCGCTTGGCGTGCAGCGGGCCCATCTTAAATGCCATACCCATTTTCCGGTGAGAGTTAATCAGCGCGCCAGCCCCCGACCCCTTCACACGGTGATTTATGCGATCATGCTGCATACATGATGTGCTGAAGGTACGTGTGCGCCTTTGCAAGCGTCCGCAGCAGGCGGGCAAGGAATGCGCGACAGTAAAGCGTTCAACCCCCTAAATCAAGACGCCCTTCTGCAAAAATTTTGATGCCATTGACAAACGCTGAAATGAATCCACCTGCTCCATCTGATATAAACGCGTTGACTCGGGATACATTCAGCCGAGTATCCGGCAGGATGCTCATTGCGCTCCTTGCGCTGATTCCCTTGCTATCCGCTCTGTCATCAAGGGGCGGCAGTTACGGCGGGCTTTTACTGATTGCGATTGCGCTATTCAATTTCCGGGACGCACTGCGCAAGGTTCCACTCACCCGCATGGATACCGTGGCAGGCTGGGTGCTACTTGCCCTGCTAACGCTCAATGCCGCCCATGCGATCGCGAGAGGCTTACCTCTCTCGGTGCTTCAGGCACCGCTTATCTGCGCCATGGCCTTTCCGCTGATGATCGTATTACGCGGACAACGCAGCATCACTCAGGCAATCATGATGGGATGCCTGGCCGGCGCCATGGCGAGCGGCGCGCTGGGGCTGTGGCAGCACGAGATACAGGGCATTGCACGTGCAGGCGGTTTTCATCACTACATCGCATTCGCCAATATGGCGGTACTCTTTGCCTTGATCACCAGCCTGACCCGCCCATCCGGGCGCATGGGGTTGATTGTGTCGTCACTGGCATGGATAGGGGCCATCGGTGCAATCATCGCCTCGCAAACCCGATCGTCCCTCATCGCTGCAGTTGCCGCGTGCTTCTACTACATCCTGCAAAAGGGCAATCCACGCTATACACGCGCGGCTCTTGTTGCCATGGCATCCGGCCTGATACTAGTCATGGCCATGCCTGGCCGCATGAATGATCTGATCAGTGAAATCGGTCATTACCGCCAACAGCAGATAACAGGCAACTCAATGGGACAACGTCTCAGCATCTGGGACATGGGGATACGCGCCTGGCGCCAGCAGCCACTCACCGGTATTGGGCCGGGAAATAGCAAGGCGCTGATCACAGCGCAGGCACACGATCATCTCGCAAGCCTGCAAGGGCTCTCCCATATGCATAATGACCTTCTGGAGACCCTGGTCACGCTCGGTTTACCGGGTGCCGCATTATGGCTGGCTTGGTATATTGTCATTTGGCGTCGATTTAATGCCAGCACACATATTCAAACTAAAACAGCAGGTCACACCTATTTAATTGCGCTGCTGATAATGTGCATGACAGAGACACTGGCAGGCCAGAGTATCATGATCACAATCTCCACGCTCTTGCTGGCCGCGCTATGGTCGCAATGTGAAAATACAAGTAGACTTCAGGGTTAGTCCGCACTGGATCTTTATGCATGGCATGCGTGTAAACAGGACGCATCCTTCAATCATCCCAGTCGGACAATTAGCCGTCCCCGACCCTTAAAGTTGATCGCCCAATATGTTATCTAGTGATTCCGTTGGTCTGGTACGCGCCCAGCGCGCCGACTTTACCGAGCCGCTCCCGCTGCAAGGCGGAGCCTCGCTGTCCGAATGGACACTGGTCTATGAGACCTACGGCACACTGAATGCCGACCACTCCAATGCCATCCTGATCTGCCATGCCTTATCCGGCAATCATCATGTAGCAGGGTGTTATACCCCGGAAGACAAATACCCCGGCTGGTGGGATAGCATGGTCGGCCCCGGCAAACCGATTGATACCAATCGCTTCTATGTAGTGGGCGTCAACAATATCGGCGGCTGCCACGGCAGTACCGGCCCATCCAGCATCAATCCGGCAACCGGCAAACCCTGGGGTTCACAGTTTCCGGTCGTCGTGGTGAATGACTGGGTACATGCGCAGGCCAGACTGGCCGATTTGCTCGGTATTCAGACATGGGCTGCCGTCATTGGCGGCAGTCTGGGTGGCATGCAGGCACTGCGCTGGACAGTTACGTTTCCCAAGCGCGTCCGCCATTGCCTGACCATCGCCTCTGCGCCAAAGCTCACCGCACAGAATATCGCCTTCAACGACGTTGCTCGCAACGCCATCCTCACTGATCCGGATTTCCACGGCGGCGATTACTATGCGCACGGCGTGGTGCCACGTCGCGGGTTGCGGCTGGCCCGCATGCTCGGACACATCACCTATCTATCGGATGAAGGCATGGGCGGTAAATTCGGCCGCCAATTGAAAGCAGGCGAATACGGTTTCAGCTACGACACCGAATTCGAAATCGAATCGTATCTGCGCTACCAAGGCGATCGGTTTGCCGACGTATTCGATGCAAATACCTACCTGCTGATGACCAAGGCGCTGGATTACTTCGATCCCTCGCGTCACTTCAACGGCAGCCTGCCTGCTGCATTGCAGGCTACGGATGCAAAGTTTCTGGTCATCAGTTTTGATAGTGACTGGCGCTTCTCGCCGGAACGCTCCAAAGAGACCGTCAAGGCGCTACTGGATGCCCGCAAACATGTGGTCTACGCCGAAATCGAATCCATCCACGGCCACGATGCCTTTTTGATGACGGATGATCCCTATATGCGCCTGATGCACACCTATCTTGATCGTGTTGCCAAGGAGGTTGGCGTATGAGTCAGCTCCGTCCCGATTTAGCGCGCATCGCCGCCTGGATTGCCCCCAATACCCGTGTGCTCGACTTGGGCTGCGGTGATGGCGAACTGCTGGCGTGGCTACGCGACAACAAGCAAGTCTCCGGCTACGGCGTTGAAATTGATGTAAATGGCGTCATCGGTGCAGCCGCCCGTGGCGTGAATGTGATTCAGCGCGATCTGGAATCCGGGCTGGCCGGTTTCGAGTCGGCATCATTCGATTACGTGGTGCTGTCACTGACCATTCAGTCGATGAAGCATATCGAAACCATCCTCGACGAGATGCTGCGCGTCGGACATATCGGCATCATCACCTTCCCGAATTTCGGCTACTGGGAAAACCGCTGGCAACTGCTGCGCGGCCGCATGCCTGTCTCAGAAACCATTCCCTACCAGTGGTACAACACGCCCAACATCCACCTGTGTACGATCAACGATTTCGCTGATCTGATCACCCAGCGTGGTGGACGGATCCAGAGCCAGCAGGTGCTGCATCAGGGCGAACGCGTCAATGTGCTGCCCAATCTGCGTGGAAGTCTAGCGCTGGTGAAATTTGAACGCGCGCTGTGATGACACTTGAAGCATTCCAGGCCCGAATAGAAGCCGCCATGGATACACTCGCGGAACAGGGCTGGGTGATTCTGGATGACTTTCTGACGCCGGAAGAATCCGCAGCGCTAAAGGCATCCGGGCAATCCCGGGAAGATGCAGGGCAGCTATACCGAGCGGGCACGGGTCGCCAGCAAGGTCTGGCCGTGCGTGATGATATTCGCGGAGATTCGGTTTACTGGCTGGACACAGAGGATACTACCCCTGCTGAAGCGGTGTTCCTGCACAAACTCGACACCCTGCGTCAGACCCTGAATCAGGCGCTGTACACCGGGCTAGCCGACGGCGAATTTCATCTGGCGCACTACCCACCCGGAACAGGCTACGCGCGCCACCTCGACCGCTTTCGCGACAATGATCTGCGCACCATTACGCTGGTGTGCTACCTGAATGAAGCGTGGCAACCCGAACATGGCGGCTGCTTGCGCGTCTGGCAGGATGAAGCCGGAGAAACCGACTGGTTCGATGTCGAGCCACTCGCCGGCCGTGCGATCCTATTCCGGTCCGAACGCTTCTGGCATCAGGTGCAATCTGCCTTTGCAGATCGCTGGAGTGCGACGGGGTGGTTTAGGCGGCGGTGATTATTTTTCATAATTACAAGCCACCATCTTGACCTAAAGCATTCAACATTTATTGTTCAAATCTTTCAGCCGAGACGAATTGTTTCTACCTACATCTTCAAAACCAATCTATTACGTACTCCCTTCAACGCACAACTTGAAAACAAAATTCTCGCCATCATTAGTAGCTTGAACAAAACCCATTTTAGTATACAGTGACTGTGCAGGAAGATTATTCACAGCCACCTGCAGTTCAATCCGCCGAACACTTTCTTTTTTCAGGGCCGCGATACAATCGCCAAGCAAAATTTTTGCAATCCCCAAGCCACGAAAATCCGGTAACACGCTCACGCTGGTAATAAAGGCAAGATGATTCACTGTATCATTGCAATAAACAGCAACTACGCCCACAAGTTGATCATCACTCCAAGCCTCGAATCGATGCGCGAACTGAACAATTTTCGCCGCATATGCATGAATATCGACTCGCTGACTTAATGGCGGAATGAAAGTTGCGTCACATGCCAGCAGATGTGACGCCAACATATCCGTCTGAGCGACATTAAAATGTCGAACCATATTCAAATTGCAAGCTCCGCCAAGCCGAATCCTTGCCGGCCAAATTGGTTACCGTTATAAAGCAAATAAACCTTTCCGTCGCATTCAAACACATTGGGGTAGCACTGCATATCACTATCCCATTCACCTGCATCGCCCTCAAGTAGGGGGTGCTGATCGTCTCTCGTCCAGTGAGCGAGATCATCGGAATATGCATGTCCAATACGATATCCGCGACCTTTTGTTTTCCTGAAATCAAAAGTTTCGCGATAACAGAAGAACATATGGAAACGCTGCCCGATCTGAACTACGGTCGGCAATGCCTGACATTCATCCTGACCAAGCACATCCGGAATGATATTCACCCCTTCACGCTTACTCCATTCAATACCATCTGCCGATGTGGCATATCCGATTTTATAGGTTCTATCAGGTGGGCTAGCCGCATCTCCTTGCTTCCAGCCCGTCCCAAAAATGTACCACATATAATAAACGCCATTGATGCGCTTAACAAAACCATCGCCAACCAAACATGGCTCTTTAGGTGAGGAAGAAAGCACAGGGCCATCGCCAATGCGCTGAAAAGTACGCCCTTGATCTTTACTTTCTACCCACCCAATTCCTGTTTCAACGGAAACCGCAACACGCCGACTCCAGCCAGTGGTATACGCGCAAACCCGATCCCCATCACGCATCACGCTAAACGGAAAAATCCCGTGTTCATCAAACGAACCAAGAGCACCCAGCGGGATGACTGTATCAGTAGCAACCTGAATAATTTTGCGGAAATCTTTAGCAAAATCCACGAACGAAACGTGACTTAGAAACTTGCCATTGACGTCTACCGCTCGGGTTGAAAAATAAACTCGAACAAAATCATCAAATACCAATGCCTGAGGCGATTGAGCAAACTCGACGCAACCATTTGCAAGCATATGTTCTTTAGGATCAAAGATCTTGCCATGCTTAATCCATTTCATATCCTACTCCAATCGACCATCGAGTTCTGCCAGTCCAAATCCAAATCGACCGACCTGATTTCCGAGATATGCCATGTATGTTTTTCCATCCAATTCAAATACATGTGGATAGCTCACCATCTCGGCATCCCACCCTTCATCGGATACGGTGATACCGGCCTTTTCATCGTCTCTAACCCAATTTAACAGATCTGTGCTATGCGCATATCCGATACGGTAACCATTTTCTTTACCCCGATAATGCTCACTATATCGATAGCAGAAGAACATGTGATATTTCCCATTGGCAAATATCACATCCGGACTAGCCTGAGCCTCATCAACCTCAATGCGACTCTCAATCAAATCCCGGTTGACTTTATGCCAATTCAGCCCATCATCCGACACAGCCATACGAATCTTATACACCGGCTCCGGTCGACCCGACACGACTTTCCATTTGGTGCCGGCAATATAAAACAAATGGAATTTCCCGTTAAATTTACGGATTTTCGGGCCACTTAATACAAAAGGCTCATGCAATGAATAACTCAATACAGGCCCTCTACCAATTTTTGTGAAGCTCTTACCCTCATCAAAACTTTCGGCAGCACCAATCGCCACATTAAAAGGAACCGATTCGCATCTTGTCCAACCAGCATAGTAGCCCAATAGGCGATTTTGTTCGCGAATCACAGAAACTGGGTAGGTACCAAATTCATCGAAATCCCCGATATTACCCAATGGCAAAATTGGTTCATCCGCCACTGCACGCACACTCATCAGATTGCGACGATCAAGGTCCACATAGGCCGATCGGCTTACATATTGTCCATTTTCATCAGGGCCTGGCCGACAGGAGAAGTAGACTCTAACAAAATCATCAAAAATGAGTGTGGCAGGAGCCTGAGCAAATTCCTTCAGCCAGGCTCGATCACTCACATCTTGAGGAGAAAATACTTTCCCCAGCTTTTTCCACTGAAACATACTCATTTCCTTTTCCTCTGCAGCCTATTCACCTTGAAGACGGCCGTACAACGCACTCGCAAACTCTAGGGCAAAATCAGTGAGCCTGTCCGGCTTTCAAGATATCAAAGTCGCCCTGGATAATTTCCATGCATCGTTCAACCGAGTTAAACATCATGACATCCAGAATAGACAACCAAGGTACAAATGAATTATCAAACTGGACATAAGGTGTCCCCTTTGATTTTATAAACGAGAGCGCAAGTCCACCTGCAGCAAACTCTTCACTCTGATACAGATCTACGCCACCTATCGGATTAAGATATTCAGTTGCATTTAATGCATGGCATATCGACATCACTCGATGTTTTCCAGCAAGTTGATGATCCGCAGGAATTTCCGAAGATATCAATATTGGCGTATCAATGTTCAGATAGTGGCACACTTCCCTAATTGAGTGATGAATAAACTTGAAGAGATTATTACTCTCACACGCCAGGATTCTATCAAGCAACGCATTTACACTTGCAAAGTAAGGCGCCTTTCTATATGCACCTTCCAACTTTCTCTTGAATGCATTTCGATCAAAATCCACAGAAATTTGCCGTTGCACTACATCAAGCGAATCTGAGTCTTTCTTTAACTGCAAAGAAAAAATCGCATCCGAACCATTCTGCAGGAAACGATTCCGTGAAATCCATCCACTTTTCGTATACTTAATATTGTCATATACCACGAATACATCAGCAGCATGAATCAGCTGAAAGTAGCCAATGTATGGCAAGAAATAAGGCTGCATAATCGCAACTCTCATTCGCTCCTCCTATTGATCACCCAATCCAGCAACTCAGCCACCACACATCAAGCGAACAATCTTATCAACAACCTCATGCCCCAGATCAGGATATATCGGCAAACACAACACGCTATCCGCTACATTTTTCGAGACATCTAGCGCATGAGCATCATTCATCACCGAATTTCGATAAATTGAGAAATCAGAAATGAGCGGGTAAAAATATCGTCGCGCATAGATTCCGTGCTTGCGCAACAATGCATACACTTCATCACGAGATTGTGGAAAGCCATCTTCGATCAAGACCGGAAAATATGAATAATTCCGTGAGTACTGACTTCCAGTGTCTGGAATTTTTATTCCCTGCACAGACGAGAGCAGATCAACATACCGCTCAGCCACCAACTTTCGCCGTGCAATTGCAGCATCTACACACTGCAACTGCAACAATCCAAGCGCAGCATTAAATTCACTCATCTTCCCATTAATGCCGGGTGCAACCACTGTCGTCTCATCTAAGATGCCGAAGTTTTTCAAATTATCAATTCGACGCTTTGTTTTTGCGTCTTTACAAATAATCGCACCACCTTCAAATGTATTAAACACTTTTGTGGCATGAAAACTCAGCACCGACATATCACCATGATTCAGCACACTTCCACGCTCATCCTTTACGCCGAACGCATGTGCCGCATCGTATATTACCTTCAGATCATATGCATCTGCGATCTTCTGAATAGCATCTACATCGCAAGGTGTACCATAACAATGTACGGCCATAATTGCAGTCGTTTCCGGCGTGATCGCGGCCTCAATTTTGGACGGATCAATATTAAAACTAACCGGATCCACATCGACAAATACAGGCTTCAGGCCATTCCAGACCAATGAATGAGATGTCGCAACAAAGGAATACGGCGTAGTAATGACCTCTCCAGTCACACGTAATGCCTGAAGGGCTGTTACCAGTGCAATGGTCGCATTACAGAACAGGCTGATATATTCGACACCCAGATATTCGCACAGTGCCGCCTCTAACTTTTGATGATATGGGCCGCAATTTGTTAACACCTTACTGTCCCAGATATCCTTCAATAGCGGAAGAAAATCTTCAAATGGTGGCAGATCCGGCTTTGTTACGTAAATAATTTCTTTCTCATTCATGCTCATTCTATTCCAACCCTACCTGCACCCACGATTGATCCGTTCTTTGTACGAATTCAACACCACACCCTTGCTGCCATTTGCAGCAAAACGCTTGTAATGTAACAGATTTTGCGCATACCGGCTGCCATAAACATGGCGGAGGCGTACCCAACCACACCATGCTGTATTAAGCATTCATGCGGGAAACTATATTCCTTAACACCCGCTTCACCCGCGGAAACCGGTTCACCCACAAACGCGCCAATAAATACCCTCTGGCAAACAGGCCGGGCTTTGCTCGCTCGGCCAGATAGCGCATGCGTGAGAGTTCAGCCTCCACTTCACACACAGTCGCATCGGCCCGAATACTCAGCGAGGCGAATCTGCGCAGTGATGCATAGTCTGCATCGGCAGGCGGTATGAATGGCCACAACTTCGCACTGCCATCGGCATCTTCGATCGCACATCGCAAGGCCTGCCCCCAGGCTTTTCCGAAACGCTGGCTTGGCTCCAGAACACAGCCTTCGCCCCACTCATTCCACGCATTTACGAAGAGCAATTTTGCGGGCAAGTACTCATCCACCATGGTTTTCTGCATCATGCGCGCAAGCCAGGCCCGGAATATCAATGGCGAAGAACCCGCGTAAATATGGCCACTTAGCGGTCTGCGTGCCGTGTTGTCCCACGAGGGCATCACGCCACGAAAACGCGGATAATCCACAACTGGCTTGCTGACACAATACTCGGCTACGTCGCGGTAGGAAAAAATCTTACCGGTAAAGCCATCCACTTGTTCAGACACCTCATCCGACATAGTGCGGGCAACCACGCCATGAGGCGGGAATTCCACGGCGGCATCAAATCCATAGGGGCGCGGGTCGGTAATGCCAAAGCTCTGCACTGCACAAAACAGAGGCAACGGCACACCTGCCGCAGCACATTCCTCTTTCCAGCGCATAACCGTGGCCTGAGCATCGGGGAATAGCTCGATGCGGTATACCAACAATACGGGTCTGCCATCGACCCGCAGGTAGCGAGAATCTTTGAAGTAACGAATCAGGTCGCGCATGACGGCACGATCATCAGCGTCCGAATGCTGCTGCGCCATCAGCACATCTTGCTCCGCGCCATTCCAGCGGCGCGTCCAGTTTTCATTGGCCCAGCACAGACAAAATGGCAAATCAGCCGAGCGATCGTTCAGCCAGTCTTCGAGCGGCGTTTCCAGCAGGCGTTTGCCACCAAACCAGTAGTAATAAAAGCAAAATGCATCTACGCCAAATTCACGCGCCAGCTTAATCTGCTCGTGACGCACAGTGGGCAGGCGCAGATCATAGAAACCTAAATCGGCAGGCAAAATCGGTTGCTCATGCCCATCGAATACCGGTCGCCCCCGAACCACATTGGTCCACTCAGTGAATCCCTTGCCCCACCATGCGTCGTTTTCAGGAATAGGATGGTATTGCGGCAAATAAAATGCGACGACAGTAGGCTTGGACGACATAGCACTCAATGGATTCACCGGGCGATAAGTTTGAACGGGGTAATTGCGAGCTTCAGCATGACTCGAGCAATAAGACGCCCCGCCCTACCCAATCGGGGCGTACCCGCAATTTTCAGAATCATATATTCGTGAAAAGATCGCACGATCTCTTTTGCCGGTCGCTCCCCAGCCGAAATACGCACTGACTGATAACATTGCTCACTGGGGATGCCCACTGAAGAGCGCCTGGGTGGAAACTGACCCGTAGGGAAACGTCGCGGCTGCACAATCTGATGATATTGCACAACCATTTCCTCAACGGTCGTCATAATCTGAGTGCTTAAACAGGCTCGAACCTGACTCAATAACTCACGATTGTTCGTCAGGTGCTCGACCGCATCGACTAGTGCGACAGCATCCGGCTCGATCAGGAAACCTGTTTGACCATCCACAATCCGATCTACAAATCCCCCCAGCCGGGTGGCGACTACTGGAATACGGAATGCATTCATCTCGCTCAGGGTATAGCTGAATGTCTCGGGCACAATACTCAGCAATAAAGCCAGATCAGGCTGAATATCCGTCAGAATCGACACCAGCTGCGACCGTTCATATGCATGGATGAGATGCACATGTTTCATGGAGGCAAATGCATTGCCACCGTCACCACAGCCTACCAAATACACGTCTGCCCACGCCGTGATCCGTTTGATTGCAGCAGCCAGCAACGGCTTGCCCTTGCCTTCGGTCATGCGACCAGGCACCACGATTCGGAGTCTCGCACCACCAGATGCGGGAATCGCATGCGGCGCCAGATGCATGCCATGGCCAACGATATGCCAATCCGCCGACGCTAGCTCCGGCGCCAGTTGGATAAAGTTTCGCCGAACCGATTCAGTTGGCGCAATGATAGGAGGGTGTGTGCGCTCAATGGCGGAGAGCCAGGCACGACGAATCGGCATCCACTCCGCTGCAGACATATGTGCAAAGAGCTGACGCAGCGGATTTTTCTTTGCGCAGGCATCGTGCTCACGCTCGCCACACTGCTTGCATGTCGCATTGAAGTAAACATTCAGTGCCGGGCAGAACGGATAATAATCGTGTGCCACAACGACCACTGGCAGTCTTAGATCAAATACATCCAGCGAATGGCCAATCAGCGAAGAGATATACAGCTGATCTACCCCAAACTCGGCCACAATCCGCTCGATCGCTTTTCGCCAGGCAAGGTGGCGAATAGCAGTCGCGCGTATGGCTACCGCAAACTCCCATACCGCCAATGGCTCACTTAACTCTGTACTGTCATATAACTCAATGCGCTGACCGTATCGCCCCCAGCTTCCGACCGACTTCAAGATCAGATTTCTGCACCTGACATCACCGGAACAGAAATCTTTCACCCACGTTTCAAGACCTCCCCCCCAGCCATGCATGATATGCAATTGAACCGGGCGGCGATCATGCAAGTCATAGGAGTGAACAGGCTTAGCTGCCAGCGTCTCGAAATAATGCCGTATTCCCGTTAACGGATGTGCCCCGATATAGTCTTGTAACAGGATATGCTGCACATCCTTGCCTTGGAGATGATCAGGCTGAGGTGCAGCACGCACCAATACGGCACTATTCAGTACATGGGGGAAGCCCGCACTGCTGATTGCCCATGCAGACTCGAGATCATCTTTAGGGCGGCCGATTTTCAGCTGAAGTAGCCTTGGATCCCGCAGCACGTCAGAGGAGATCCAGACAGCATCACTCGCAAATACCGGTTGTTCGACCAGTCCGGCTGCATCTAAAGACAGCAGGCATGCGTTTAGCTCAGTCAGACTCAAGCCTGAGTCGATCGCAACCGGATCCTGCAGCGGACGATTCAACGCCGCCGGCGAAAATGTCCCGATCGGGAAGCTTATCTGTGCCGCATAGTGCGTTGCCATTCGAAGCGCAAAGAATGGTGGCAGGGTCACTGTCGACCGGATAAACCAACATCCGTGATCTGCAGCATGCAGCGCAAGGTCACCAAGCCCGATTGCGAGTCCTTCAACGCACACTGCCCTGATGTTGTCGTGTTGTCCGGCCAATGCCTGACAGTGTGCCATCCATTCCAAACCGGCTAGCAACACGAACGGCACGTTGGTGCCCGATGCATCCGTCTGCCACTGCTGTATAAGCGCTGCCGGATCAGACACGACCTGAATGATGACTACATCCTGACGCATATGACGGCTCAGACGAGTTTCAGCTTACGTGCCAGATTTGAAATCGCCTTGGCCAAACGCCATGAGCGGGACTGGTAAATATCTGACAGTTCTTTCCGCAACTGAGCGACATCCTGACCCTGAGCATCCAGCGCCGCCCCATTGCTGCCATACTCTTGTGCAAACCAGTGGAAATACGAGGCATTCACATTAGATGCGTCCATAGGAGAGGCGAAATAGGCAATCAAGTCCGGACGCGAACGGTAGGTAAAACGATGTGCCGCACTCACTTTCTCACCATTACTGAACACGCCGTATTTGCATGGCAACTTCCCTAGTGCGGCCTGGCCATAGCCATCGCATTCTGCGATATACCAATTACGCAGCGCATGGAGGGCAGGATTGCCTTTACCGTACACATTCAGCATGACTTCCTGCGCACCACTGTCAAATCCGGAAAAGTGATACACAACCAGCGGAGCCTCATTGACCGTGAACCCATACTGGAAATCACCCTTCACTTGTCGATGCGACAAATTCCAGGTGGCGACATTGTAGCCAGGATGACGCAGCACATGTAGATCAGCAAAAAAACAGGGCGCCAGATCAACCCATCGCTGATCGGTAAACAGGCCACCGGGAATATCGGCATAGCAGAATTGCTGCAAACGATCAGACCACCACTTGGCAAAACGTAAACCCTCGTCAGAGCGGCGCACTGCCAGGAAACCCAGATTGAATACGCCGTGTTTCAGGCTACAGATTTCGTTATCGCGAATTGCAGCAATGTCTTCTTCGGGCACAGTCTGATGCGGCGTCAGCACAATACTATGCTGGTCCAATTTCGCCTCAACCTCCGTCAGTGGCGAAAATACCGCCATATCCGGATCCAGATAGACCACTTTCTCAGCGCGTTGCAGCAGTTGTTCCAGCGCCGGACCTTTGACGGCCGTACACAGCTCAACCACGGAATGCTTGAATACCCACGACTCGAAATTGGGCAGGCCCAGCGATTCGGCGTACAGGACTTCGTCAAATGGCTCATCGGCAAGCACAAAATTTGCTGGCAAATCATCACTCAGCAGCAGCACAAATTCTGAGTCTGGGTGATGTTTCTTCACCGAATGAGCCAACACTCGTGCCTTGGGAAGATAATTGGCGGTGATACTGGTATAAAACAGCATGGTTAATTCCTGATAATCTTTAGAAGTCGCCCTAAGCGATACCAACGTGATTGTTTAATGACCTGCATCTCCGAAATCGTTGCATCTAGTTCTACCAACTTATTCGAAAATTCTAATTGCAATTCCTTAAATGCCGAATCGAGTGTCTGCCATTCATTTCGCGTTTCCTTCACCATACGCTCGGCATTTGCCAAGGCTAGGGAAAGCGTATTTGACTCCTGACGGCTCGCAAGCAGCAGCCCCTCGGCATGCTTAACTGCTGACGTTAGTTGAACAATCGATGCATCTCGCTCGACTAATGAAGCCTCAAGGTAAGCAAGCTGTGCTTTTTCTCTCGGCAACGCTGAGGCGGCATCTAATAACTGATCCAGCTGCTGAATCGAACCACTGAACACCTCTTCAGGAATGCCTAGATGGCTCGCCACCAGTGCAGCTCGCTGACCAAAATCATGTTTGATCACACTCAAGACACCCAGCATATCCTCTGACGCTGGCCATCCCATGTCGATCTCAAGCCTTGCGCCAGAGAGGTCTAGATGAGTCAGACCACAGATCAGGAAGGGGTCGGTTCCTGTAACCAATATGCGGTTTGCACTCAGCCATTGAATATCATTTTCACCACGGAAGGCTTCCTGCGTCCCATTCCAGTGCCAGATCGTCTCTCCGGCACAGGTAAGTGAAATCGACCATAGATCCAAAATGCATGGCCGATCACACACATCCAGCCGCAAGGAGGCAGGAGACTGAATGCCATCTGGCAAGTGAATCGAAATGCGCTGCTTTTCCCGCCCCACTTCACCAAAGGAAACAACTGAGTTCGACTCTGAAAAGTCACTTCCCCAAAACACCTGCACAGGGAAGACATGCTTCATCTCATGCTGTTCGACCAACACAGCGGACTCTGCCTCCGGAGAGGCCTCCAGCACAAACTGATACACATCCGCACCAGGCCGGGCAAAGGTCGCAGCCTTAATTGCACCGGACAGCATCTGTGAATATTCATCAGAAAATTCAGTCTGATGCAGTGGCAAGCAGAAATGATCTTGCCAGCTCACACCTAAACCACAGCTTCTCAAAAGATTCGAGAGCGTTTGATGAGTGAAAAAGCGCAAATGCGTACGATCCAGCAGACCTTCATGTGTATACACAAATTGGCCGTCTAGTAATTCACACACCACACCTGCATATGCCACATTAGGAAGGGAAATCAGCACCTTACCCTGATCCGCCAGCAATCCAACCAGAATTCGGAGCACATGCTCGGGATTGTAAAGATGCTCGAGTACATCTGCGCAAACAATGTAGTCGTAGCGCTGGGAAGCTAATTCAGCAGGCAGGTGTTCGCGATCCAGATCCGCGAGAAACATGGCACGATAGTGAGGCGCCGCCAACTGCAGCTCATCCGGATTATGGGTTAAACCATCAATCGTACAGTTGAGTTCCTGCTGGGCAAGCCAAATGGCTAAACCGCCGGAGCCGGTTCCCACATCGAGCACGCGTGCTCCAGGCGTGATTCTCCCCGCGAGACGCGTCAACGAATTCTCCTCATCCGAATCCACCTGACGCGTATAGACGTGTTGATATGTGTTTTCCATCATACCTGCCGTTCATCCTGCAATACTGCCAGCTCACAAGCAGTAGGCACCGAGAGTAAGCCATGAAGTACCTGCGAGATAGAGTGAAACCCGCATGCTTCATGCAACCAGTCATGAATGACATGCTCGAGCTGATTGCCGCTCCCCACTGCCGCCGTGATCACATAAGGCCCTGCCGCCAGATAAGGCAACCGAAATCGGAACCGCGCCCGGAAGAACCGTCCAGCCGGCACACTGCCTTGCAGCCGAACCGAGGTTGAGTTGTCACCCAATACCATTTGACCCAGCCTATCCTTAATATAAAAGCCAAACAATGGCTCGGATATGGGTCGATTGGCGCGCGCGGTCAACACCAATGAAACCCATTCGCCACCAGTGGATTGACTCAACACTTCTCCCGTATCATCTAGCAATCTTGCATCGAACATGGTGGATGCAGTGGTAGCCGGGTCGCCGTGATCTTGCTCATGTAAAAATGTATCCGCCAATGCAGCGGATATCGTGCCTACATGTCCGCCATCAGGCATATCGCCATCATCCGTGGCTTTCACCTCCACTTGAACCATGGCTTCAGCAGGTACTTCATCATCCACAGGCGAATTGTCGTAACACGCCTTCTGATAGGCCGATACCACCGTGAGGGCATCGCCCTCGGCGATTATCCTCCCGCCATCCAGCCAGATGACCCGATCACACAGATTGGTGACCGCACCTAGATCATGGCTGACAAACAGGACAGTACCATGCGATTGAAACTTGCGAAGAAATCGCATGCATTTCTGAGTGAAATAGATGTCACCAACTGATAATGCCTCGTCGACAATCAGCACATCTGCATCAATATGCGCAATGACAGAAAATGCCAGTCGAACGAACATGCCGCTGGAGTAGGTTTTTACAGGTTGATGCACAAAATCGCCAATGCCGGAGAATTCGACAATCTCATCAATACGTGCTGCGATCTGGGCACGACTCAACCCATAAATCATGCCGCTGATATAGATATTCTCAATACCGGTAAATTCAGGATTAAAGCCAGCACCCAATTCCAACAGTGCTGCAATTCGTCCATGCACGGCAACCGTACCGGCACTTGGCATCAAGGTACCGCACACTAATTGCAGCAGTGTCGATTTACCTGATCCATTTTTCCCGATAATGCCAACAGTTTCGCCCCGCCCCATTTTAATGGACACATCATTCAATGCAACAAATGGGTCGGGCGCAAACCTGGCCATGCCAGTTAACGCATGCAGGAAGCGTTGCGTGGGGCGTGCGTGACGACTAAATACTTTTTTGACAGAACAAATATCAATAACAGCATTAGATGGCATCTGCAAAACCACCTTTCAGACGCATAAAAAATGCTCTGCCCAGATAGGCAAATAATATGGTGAGCAAAACATATGCCACCAGCGGCATCGTATTGACCGCTTCACCATGAATCAGACAACTCCGGATGCCTTCAATCGGAAAAGTGATGGGCGACAACTGCATGAGCCAGCGGAATGACTCAGGTACAGCGCTGACCGGATAGAATACTGGCGACATAAATTGCATAAATGCGCAGAGAAATGTCACGACATGCTTGGTGTCTGGCACATATACGGCAATGGCTGCCACACAGTATGCAGTTCCAATCAGAAAAAACAGATAGCCAATCCAGTAAAATACGGCCAATAGCGCCGACCAGTGCAAGCCCAAAGTAATTGCCACGACCACCAGAAGCAATGCAAATGCTATGAATGCATGAATCACCCCCGACAACACTAGCGAAACCGGCAAAATATCGAGCGGGAAAACAACTTTCTTTACATAATTGACATTTTCGGCCATTACTTGAACAGAGCGATGCAATACCTCTGCAAATAAATTAAAGATCAATAACCCACTGAATATCATGGCGACAAATTCGGGCGAGTTACCACTACCCGCCCCCGTCCAACGCACTTTGAACACCATGCCAAATACGAAGGCATACGCACCCAGCATTGCCAGTGGATTAATAAAACTCCAGAAGAACCCTAGAAATGACCCGCGATAACGCGCATCAACATCGCGACGAGCGAGGTTGAGCAGCAGATCCAGCTTCCAGGATAGGCCGACAGATGACGATGACACGTGCTTATTTCTTGCCAAAAGGAAGCAATGATAACAGCTTGCGCCATCCCCGTGGACGCTCGCCTCTATAACCATAGATACGCGCGGGATTGCCAATCACTATCGCCATGTCCGGCACATCCCGCGTCACTACGGCCCCTGCACCGACAACGGCGCCCTTACCGATAGTTACACCCTGCAAAACAGTTGCTCCAGCCCCAATCCAGGCACCATCCTTTATGGAAATCGCCCCATAGGTCAATGGGTTATGCGCAACAATGGGTGAACCTTGATGAATTTCATGGCCTGCAGACAGGATACGTACATGCGGCGCAATCAGCACATCATCACCGATACACAACCCACCTTCACCGGACAGGTATGCACCTGCATTGATGGCAACACGGTGCCCGATGTGGATGTCTGCAAGGATGTTTTCTGAAAACGACCCGGTGACAAAGCGCACAAAGGGGAAAATCTTAACCTGATCGCCCATCCGGATGCCGCGCGCATCAATGGACGGGCCGCGCATGACGGTAAAGGTGCTGCTGATGCAGCAACCTTCACCCAGCGCGTCGAGTTGGTCGTGAGATTCTGTGAGGGGGGGGATTCCGAATTGATCCTGATACATCAGAAACCCTTGTTTAAGTTATGCGAACCTTTATCGAACCCCGACATCTGAGGTTTCTGCTTCAACATAGCGCTCCCACATTGCACGAAGTGCCTCTTCAAATTCTCGAGCTGCTGCCTCTCCATCAAATAAACGGGATTGGCGTACAGACTCTCTAAAGTTTCGTCGGAACTCGCCCATCTGCTCTGGATTTGCCGCAACTTCGCGCACTTTTGTCAATGCTTCGTCAACCGTTTGAAATGCCCAGCCATCCAATCCTGCTGCCTTCATCATGGTCAATGATGCTCTTGATTGTGTGATATCACTATATATCGACAACACCGGGACACCCATCGACATTGCTGTCGCAGTAGTTGTAGATCCAGAATAGGGGAAGGTATCTAGATGAATATCAATTGTATTTAGCTGCTCCATATAATTAACTCTAGACATCAAGCCAATTACATCCAGTCGAGAAATATCAACCCCTAGTCTTACAAAAGAAGCTAGAACCTCGTCCCTCTTCTTACCCTCTGGTAAAATAATTCTCAGCCGGGAGTTAGGCAATGACAAAAGTACGCGCGCCCAGAACTCAATGGTCGATTCATTTACTTTAGCACTTCTATTGAACGATCCGAATGTAATAAAGCCGTTCTTCTCTGCAGGCGCATCTTGCACCGGCACATTTTCATACATTTTCCTCTCTAACACGCCAACAATGGATTTTGTTCTCCAAATCTTTTCAGTACTAAATTGATCTGTCATTCCTTCAGGATCAACAACCTCATCAGTCAACCTATAATCAATGCGCGTTAGCCCTGTGGTATTGGGTGAACCAAATGCACTTACTTGAATCCGCGCAGGTCTCATCGCGAATACTGGAAGGCGGTTATTACCCGTATGAACAGAGCAATCAATTAAGATATCAATTTCATCATCCAATATCTTTTGAGCCAACATCTGGTCACTCCACCGATCAACCAGACGCCAATTACTGGTTACCGCAAAATATCGGCGTGTATAGTCATCAACTGCATCATTATTACTATAAAAATATAGGGAATATTTTTGCAGATCGAAATTTTCAACAATTCCAATCAGCCAATGCGATACTGGATGATCACATAAGTCACCGGACACAAATCCAATGCGCAAAGGGCGATCCTTATCCAGTTTTCGATCCGAAATTTCTACCGTCTGCACATTATTCTCAAGCGCCTTACCATACTCACAATACATTTCATATTGACGTTGCTTTGGAATCCCATCCATATAACCCAAAAAGAAACATCGGATACTGAGCGCACGTAAATTGCATGGTTCTAACTCTAGTGCACGTGCTAGCGATTCAAAGCCCTGCTCATATAAGCCAGCACTACCCTGTGCCTCACTTAAGCGCACGTAATTTTCGGCACTTTTCTCAATATCTAATAATTTATTTGAGGCCTGCATCGCCAACTCATACCTGTGCTTCAGCATGCAGATTTGATGCATAAGCTGAAGTGTACCAACCGATCGCGGATCCAGACTGAGCGCCACATTGATTGCATCCAAAGCAGCATTCGTCATATTGCATTTAGCAAGCATCAATGCATACGCGGTATGCCATGCGGACTTAGTTCTATCTCCCTCAATCATATCGGAGAGAATCTTTTTTACCTTACTTACATTACCATCCAATGCATACAAGGTCGCTAGCGCCTGAACTACGTTGTACTGTTTTTTATATGAAGGATACGCCTTGAGTAAGCAACGTCTTGCTAAATCGTACTCCTTTAAATACATATAGGTCAGTCCCAACTCTGATTGCAATGAGACATCCGATGTATATTGGACTGCAAACTCGTATGCACGTCGCGCATCGATAAAATTGCCAGAAGCAACCTGTAATCTTGCCCACTCCAACTGTACTGCAGGATTATCAGAATAATTCTCCATTAGCGGTTGCAGGTACTGATTAGCAACAGCATTTTTCCTCAGCATGCGAGAAATAACCGCCATGGCCAATTGGCCCTCCCACCCGCTGGTATCTCGCATATGAGCCAATTGCGCAAATTCCACCGCAGCATCTATTTGCCCATTATTTTGTAACTCATAGAGCTTATTTAAGACCTGACTCACGCTTTGCTTCCTTAAAATTCTCAATATCTAGTCTAATTGTAACATGCTGCACTTTATGCGAATTGGCGCAATCAATTGCAAATCTGTGCCAAAAATAAAAGGCGGGGTTTCCCCCGCCTTTCAAACAAACCAATACCAAGCTAGAGCTTAGTGGTTGTCCGGTGTCACGTTGTTCAGTGTACCGTTCGGGCTGTACAGGAAGTTTTGCAGAGAACCGCTGCTGAACTGACCGCTGAACGATGCACGAGCCTTGGATGTTGCCGGAATGGTCAGACCAGTTGCAGCTTCCAGATCAGCACCAGACAGCATAACCGAGGAGTTAGCCTTCACTGCTGCGGACAGCGGACCAGTCTTGCTGGTGCCATCATCCAGAGTCAGGGTCACGTTCACGATACCATCAACAGAAGAGGTGTTGGTCAGGCGAACATAGCTAGCAAAACCATCTTGCTTTGCACCAGCAGCACCAGTCAGGAACGGAACAGTGGAAGTCCAGCCGTCACGAGCAATGCCCATACCCGAACCAGACTTGCTAACTGCACTGTAAGAACCGTTGGTCAGCTTTGCAGTGATAGTCGGTGTGGTTTCCGGAATTGCTGTCTTGCCATCAACCTTCATACACACGTAACGTGTGGTACCAGCAGCGTAGCCAGTGATGGTCGGGAAGGTAACAGCGGTAGCGCCAACTGTTGTTGCTGCTGTATCAGTAGTGGAATCGTACACACATGTGCTCGATGCCGACAGGAAGACCGAAGCAGTAGTAGCAGTTGCAGCATCGAACTTACCAGCCAAGGACACGTCCAGCGATGCGGACGGAGCTGTCAGAGCGGTAGTGCCGTCAGTCAGCTTAACAGATGCCGCCGGGTTGGCGAAAACAACCGAACCAAAGTTCACCAAAATGTTGGCGTTAGTAGCAGCGGACGAAGTCTTGAACTTGGTCGCACTGGTTGCCACGCTGATTACGTTGGACTTGGACGAAGTTGATTGGTCAGCAGTTGTCGCGGTGATGGTACCAGCGACACCAGCAACGGACGATGCCAGAGTCGTTGTCTTGGTACCGGAGGTATCAAACGCGCCGTACAGATCCTTCAGGGATGCAGTAGCTTCAACCTTTGTACCGATAGTAGCCAGAGCAGAAACGCTCTTCAGCTGCGGCAGGGTCCAAGTCAGTGTATCGTTAGCAGCGCAGTTGCCGGTTGGAGTGACATCGAATGTAACGCTGGTATCACCCACTGCACCACCCGAGCGGACGGCAACAGTTGCAGCACATGTCGAGCTACCACCAGGAGCGCCAGTACCGACGTAAGTGGCAACCAGATCACCACCAGCAACAGCAGCATTGAATGCCGAATTGGTCACGGAGAAGGTGATTTGGAACAGACCAGCGGATGTAGTACGGCCGCCAGCGAATGTATATACAGCGGTACCCGGGGAAGCCAGGGTAGTCGAAGTACCGAAAATTTCAGCACCGTACGTCTTAGCAGCACCAGCGGTCAGATCGCCAGCAGCAGCAAACGCGGAAGAACCAGCAGCAGCCAGCGCCAGTGCAACAGCACTCTTCAAAATCTTATTGCTTTGCATCTTTAGATTTCCTTCTTCAAAGAAGTTAACGTGCATAGGGGCTCACGAGTGAGCCTCGTCTTTCGAAAGACGCGCTGAGTATAGCAAAGGAACATTATCTGTCAAAAGCAATTACTCAATCGCGGTACCGCTAGTAAAATACCCAGTGGCATCCACGTTCAGACCGTACAATTGCCAATCTTTAAACCGACTGCCTTCTTGCTCGTTAAGTATTTGTTCTGACAGAAAATCGGAACCACCTGCCATGGTACAGCACTTTTACGATTATGGTCTGCCACGCGGCGTTTTACAAAATTATTTTTCCACTCCTCTAGGTTCTACTTTATCGCTTGTTGCAGATGCGTCAATTTTTTTGCCCGCTGGTGTAGCCATAACGTTACCTGCCTCTCCCGCCCAACCACCCAACCTTGCCCGGAAGGCCTGAGTGATTTGCAAGGCCTCATCATCATCGTTGATGACATACGGCGTAATGAGCACTAGCAATTCTGTTCTTTGCTTGGCTTTCTTGTCCAGCTTAAACAAGTTGCCAAGCAATGGCACATCTTTCAGCCACGGTACACCGGCATCACTCTCATTGTCATTGCTCGAGATCAAACCACCCAGCAGTACAGTATTACTATCCCTGACGGAAAGCTTGGTCTCAATCTTCTTGGTTTGGAAGGTGGGCGCACCACCTACCCCGACACTGGTGGTATTCGCTGCGCTTACTTCCTGCGATACAT
This sequence comes from Burkholderiaceae bacterium DAT-1, assembly GCA_019084025.1. NCBI lineage: Bacteria > Pseudomonadati > Pseudomonadota > Betaproteobacteria > Burkholderiales > Burkholderiaceae > Burkholderiaceae bacterium DAT-1. Next base: position 29,830 of record JAHRBI010000002.1, on the reverse strand, counting down.
CAAGATCTACCCGGTCACCGGCATGCACTATCGGTTTGACCTTAAAAATCACACCGGTACTACGGTATTGATAGGTATTGGTGACGGTAGCGCCGGCAATGCCACCTGCCGACAACGATGCAACCGGCACTGCGATTTCCTGACCTACCTGAAACGTCGCATTTTCTCCATTGCGGGTGACGATACGCGGGTTGGACAAAACCCGGCTCCCCTCACTACCTGCCAGCGCGCCAATCGTCATTCGGGCTTCGCCATTTTTCAGATAATTGACGATCATCCCTTGCGCACCGCCGCCGGTCACGGCCGTTGCTGCCCCCGCCAGACCCTTTGCAACTGCGGTACCATTTTGCCCGTAAGCCGTCCAGTCCACGCCCAGATTTCGAGCCAGGCTTTCCGTAACTTCAGCCACGATCACTTCGATCATTACCGTTTTCGACGGACGATCCAGCTCTTTCATGAGCATTTTCCACCGGGTAAAATCCTCAGATCCGCCAGGAAATATAAGCGTATTGGTGGGTGCATTGACAACAACCTTCGTCGGGCCCTTTTGTCCTGGAGTCGGCGCAGCTTCCTGAAGCGCCTGAATCGTTTTGGCTAACTCTGCCGCATCAGCATACTTGGCGGTATATGCCATATAGCCACTGCCACTTCCACCCTGCCGATCCAGCTCGACAGCCCATTGCTGGGCGCGTTTCAGGACTACGTCATCGGTTGCAAAAATGAACAATGAATTTACCTGTGGCACAGGAAGTACCAATATGGGGAACGGGGACCCCTGGGACACCTGACTGGCTACGTTGTAGCCCTCTGCCGCCAACATATCCGAGAGCTTTTTGGCAAGATCCTCTACGCCCCAGTTTTGCGGCGAAATGCGAACACTTTTCTGACTGCGCATATTCGGCTGATCCAGCACTTCGATCGCTTCCAGGGCTGCCGTGATTTCGGAAGACTGCCCACTCAGCAACAGCGCATTACGCTCGGGATCATCGACAATTTGCAGCCTGTTTCCAAACATTTGCCTGAGAATGCCGCTCACTGACGCCGTTCTCAAACTGCCCAGTTCAGCCAAATAAAATACAGGCCGCAATGGAAGCGGTGTTTCCGGCAGGGCTCGCCCACGCATGATTTCCGGATTAAACCCGCTGGTTACATTTTCAGGCGTCACCCGCACCAGACCTGCCACGACGTTGACATGCAACCCATAACTGCGCAGAACCTCTTTCACAGCTCTTGCAAATTGGGTCGGGGTCTGATCCTTACCTGTTGTAAATGAAACCAGATCATTCCGGGCTGCCACCTGCGGATCAATGCTGACATTCATTTTCAGAATGGTGCCGTAGGCCGTTTGAATAAACTCAGGCAGGCGAGCGCCTACCATATTCACCGAAATATCTGCCTTTTCATTTGGATCAATGGCAGGCTGAGCATCGACGGGTGCTTTTGTTGAGGCCTTTTTGATTTCGAGCGGAGGAATTGCTTGGGTGACCGGCGTCTCTTTATAAGCATCCTTGGCAATTGCTTGTTCGCTCACGGATGCGCTTGCATGTGTAATTTGCAACGGTGCGGGGATCAGCGGGTTGGATGCACACCCGGCAATCATTGCTAAAACCGCGCCACTTCCCCAAACCGCAGTGGTTTTCATCTTTCCCTGATACTTATTCATTCTCTGTGCAATCCAATTTGACTGATTCTGCCGTTTAGTTTGATTTGAACAGCGGCATCCGTTACCTGCGCAATCACAGCCCCACCCGGCAAGGTATCGCCCGGGAAAAGCGTCTGCAGAGGTTTACCCTGAACAGCAAGCAACACGCCTTTTCGTTCTCCCGCACGGTAAACCCCTGTCAACTGCCAGTCTGATGGCGTAAGCGGAGCTAGATCTTTTTCCTCTGGACGAACGACCGGCCAGAGCCCCTGTTTAGCGAGTTGCTTGTAGGGCGTATCAGCGTCGCGCTCTAGCGCTTCCGGTTTCACCCAGCTTTGATTACCCGATATTACTTTGCCGGAATAGTGGTGTCCCCGCTGCGACAGCACATATCCCGCAACCGCAGCCGCCACCGTGGATAGCAATACGACTATCCAACGCAAAGACAGTGCCGACTTCACGATTTTTTCTCCAGGTAATATGCAGTCACCAACATCTCTACTTTTTCTTTGCCCGAGTGGTCAATATCCAACGCATCTACTCTCAAATAAGGCTTCATGCCTTCGATATCGTGCAACAGCTCGCGTAACTTATCTGGATCGAAATCGATTGATACGCTGTATTTCACAACATTACACGTGTTCAGTTTGCAATGATCAGACCGTTCATTGCTAGTTGCCTTATCAACTTTCCGGTCGACCTCCTCCTCTTTAAGGGTGATGCGTGGTCTTACTGCTTTAATTCGGTCAAGCTCAGTCCGCAGTAGATCATACAGCCGTGCTTGCGCAACACCGGCGGTAGGAAAATGCCATACATTGCTTTCCTCCTCTCGTAATGCCAGTGTTGCCTCGGTTGATCTAGTTACCCAGGGGGCAGAGGATGCCTGCTGATAGCGAATCAAACTACTTTTGAGCTGATCTCTCGCCAACTCTGCCTCACGGTTGTGCGCTTCCATATCGTGCCAAGCAACCCAGCTCAATATAAGAAGAATCGTGAGAATCCCGCCCCTTAGCACGATGCTATTCTGTAATTGCTCGAGCAATGCCTTCACGAACGTACCTCCGGCTGATTTTCTGCTCCATTCGTCCCCAGATCGGCAAATACGCCCAATTGACGTGTGTCTTCGTAGCTCACAACTTTCACATTCTTGATGCCGGGCATAGCGTTGAACCAGTCGATAACTTTTGCAGATGTCACCCCTTCGGACGGAGCTAGCACGATTTTCAATTTATCCTGATCGATCTGGATAATTTTGACTTGGGCACTGCCTAAGGGAATGACTTTTGCTACGTCTGCCAATATCGCGACCTTCAGGGGCTGCCGATACAACTCCCTTAGCTGCGTAAGCTGCGCATTTGCTGCTACCGCCGCCTCCTGTGATTTAACTAAGCTACGTACACTAGCAGAGGCCTGATCTACCTGCTCTTCGAGCGCGGCAACCTCTTTATCAAGTACCCACTTGCGATTCAGGCTAAAGGCCAGTGCCGCTACCATGCACGCATATGCCAGAACATAAATTGCAAATTCAAATGTAGATACCACACGAATGGCGTCTCCCAACCGTATGAGCTTGAATCCTGTATGGAATTGCTCCTCCGATGCCTGAACTTTGCTTGGTACACGAAGAATGTCTGCGGGTATCCCACTCACCCCCCGCAGGAAGCGCGTAACATCCTGTGCATCTGGCTCAACAGACCACCACCGGCTATATTTAAGTACACCTTCATGCCATATCTGGGCTTCGAATCCGGAACGACAGGCCAGCAGATATGTGCCATCCTGCCTATGCTCATGCAGCAGGCACTCTGGAACAACGGTTGCCTCAGCCAGTGCAGATGCCGTTAGATCACCCACAGGCTTGTCCCAGCACCACACCATGACCCATCCATTGCGAATCGCGTAGATTGCGTCGCTTTGCGGGGACGGAGCCCATGCACCAATCCTTAATCGAATTGCGCTTGCGAGCAGTTTGGCAGGTACACCGCGCATATCGAACGAACTGAAATGCAGCAAATTACGCCCAAGGATTACATCCCGGGCACCAAGTATCGCCTCACCGCTCAGGTCCGTAACGAGTCGTCGTTTATTCTGGTAACCGAACCGAGTCAGTAACTGTCGGAATGGGGATTTCATGTTCCGTTTCGCCATGCGAGTAATATTTTTTGTCATGCGGGGAAAGCACCCTTACCCCTCTAATTGCAATCGGCCTCTCACGGCCATCACCTGGTGCAATTTCCAGGTAGTAACGCTTGCCCCAGCGTACCTCTTTGGGCCAAATATCCAGCCTGACACGAGCAGAGACCTGAAATCCGTAGGAAAGCCAGATTGATTCGAGTGGCTTGGCCACCAAAGGCACCATATCGGCAGCACCGGTAATGGCCTCGACCTGCCTTCGATCGATGATTCGCTTCGCCAACTCGGGAGGAATCGCATCATACGCGGCCAATACCTCCAATGGGGCAGTGTTTGGGTTTAATGCTCGCTTTGCGGATGTCAAAAGCCAGTCTGGCGGAGGCATCGTGTCGCTTGTACGCAATGAACGCCAGCCCAGCACTCGATAAATTTCTTCAGAAAATGAAAGCAACTGATGCGCTGGCAATAACTCGCCAGCTGCAATATAGCCCTCCGATGCCGCACCATTAAGACGCTTCAAATCAGTCGGGTCACGATAATCCAGCAAGGAGTCTGCCAGATGATCGGCCACATCCCCACTGCGACCAAACAGTATCAGCAAATCGTGTATTTTGCTGCTATCCATGCCATTAACAGAAAGCAGTCCAGCTTCATCCTGAATACGCAACTCGGCACCACTTTGTGCCAAGTACGGGCGACTGTCCGCATAGATGGCTGCATCCGCCTTCCCATACGATGCGAAATTCGGACTATTTACGGTCAATCGATACTGCATCTCGGCCAGTGAATTTTGCTCACTGATTTCGCCAGCAATTCGGCCTCGCCCAAGCTCTACGGCCTGCATGGCATGGCGCGCCTGCAGGGCGATATGCCCAGCGACAAGCATGGCAACAGCGAGAACCACAAGCACAAGCGGTAATACAAACCCGGCCTGCGCGCCCAAGGATAGTCGGTAGGGATATTTCATCTGAACATGGGCTTGGCAGATTTCTCTGGATCAAGCACACCCATTACCTTGACTAATCGGATGGCGGAGCTTGCTCCGTCTTTGTACTCCACACCAATATACGTAGGTAGCACCGCAAGTTCTTGCGCCCCCAATCCCGGCACCCAAGTATCGCGGGATTGATGCACTTCATCCATAAATACAAAACGGGCAGCCCCCGAAAATGCCATGACCATCATATTCTTCTGTTTTCCGACGTCCATGATAAGTTGCGTTCCACCGCCTCCATTTCCCTGAAGCACAATTTTGATAGGTACCGGCCCCTCATTTGCATCAAACGGATTGCCAACCGTCATACCCATCATGGTGCTCGGTTGCCCAATGAACATTGGCTCTTTGGGCTGATATGCAATCGGCACCATCCCGCCAAGAGCAGTCTGAATCCATCCCCACTTTGTTTCACGCGCTAGCCGCTGCGATATATTCTGCTCGACTTTTTCAGCGGACAGATTCAACTGCCCCAAGATTGGATACAGAATGCTCATGATCAGACCAACGAGCACAAGCACGACTAGTATTTCCATGAGCGTAAAAGCACATTGCCGCCGGGGTACAGAGGCATTGCTATGCATTGTGTATGATGAAGTCAAAGGATGTTGACCTCACGAAACTTCTTAAATCCGAACTGTTTGATATCTATTTGCTCTTGTAGTCCATTATTCCGGTCGTGAACAGTTACATTAAGCTTGTATAAAGCAACCAAATAGACAACTTTCTTGTCTATATGACGGGATTGCTGAACCAGCGGGGTAATGGCCTGGCTCTCCCACGTAAATTCAACATTGCCGACGACATCCCGCCCTGATGGCTGCTCTGCGGGATTAATGCCTTTGGCAAACTGCAACCCATTTTCCTGAAGTATTTGACGATCAAGTGCTTTTGACACTCGGGAAACAATCGACAAACTATTGCTCGACCACTCAAGCAATGCCCCTCCCAGCAGCGATATAAGCAACATCGCTACCAGCACCTCAAGTAAAGTCATTCCACGCTGACTGAAATCAGACCAACTTTGGCTCACATGCGCCTTTCAATATGCGAATGGTCATGATTTCCCCATCACTGCGTTTCAACTTCAAGTCTCCCCCCATACAGAACCCTGACGGACTCACGCCTTTTCCCTTTGCATCAAGCAACTGCCATCCCTCAGGCAAGTCAATCAGCGGCGAGCCATCTACATAGGCAAGGGTCAAAGCGGACACATTCCAATCAACATACTGAGCTGATTGCTGAACCCGATAGGGCATTCTTTTGCAGGCTTGTATAATCTGCTGCAATTCAAGCCTCGCGTTTGCACCATCTAGCATTCGATTAATCGCAGGCGCAACTACTCCCGCCATCATCCCCATGATCAGAAGTACAACCAGTACTTCGATCAGAGTGAAGCCAGAATAACGAACCGAACGGGGCCAATTAGCCCGGCGGAAGAATGCCAACGTCTGCATTGTTGCCTTCACCACCCTTTTGACCATCCGCACCGAAGGAATAGAGCGCAAACGGCATACCTTTCGCGCCAGGCACGGAGTACTGATACGCATGTTCCCATGGATCCATAGGCACCTGGGCATTATTGATATAGGGACCTTTCCATCGTTGTTTGTCACCATCTTTCGGGGGGGTCACTAACACAGATAAGCCTTCTTCCGTGGTAGGGTAGCGATTCATATCCAATTGAAACGCATCCAGTGCACCTTGGAGCAACCTCACTTGTGTCTGAGCAGTTTTGACTTTTGCATCATCTCCCTTGCCAATGACACGCGACCCAACCAGACCGACAATCAAACCAATAATGGTCAGCACCACTAACACTTCCAGCAGTGTAAATCCCTTTGCTGCCGCATACCTTGTGCGCTGCGAACCTTGATGTTTCATTTGCTCAGCAATCCTTGCTTTTCAACATTTAAACGAAATCGGACATACTTGTAATGGCCATCATGACCGCTACCAGCACAAGCCCGATTGCTCCCCCAACCAACAAAATCGCGATCGGTTCAATCAGTGAAACCATTCGCTTCATTCTTTCCCGTACTTTTTCGAGGTACATCTCAGACAAAGACCCCAGAACACTGGGCAGTCGACCGGATTTTTCCCCAACTGCAATCAGGTTGACACCGATTGCATCAATTGCATTGTGCATTTTTAGCGACTCTGCGACCTTCTTGCCTGCACGTATATCTTTGGTAACCAGTTCAAACTTAGATTTCATGGAGGGTAACGTCACAGCGCCCACAGCCAATTCCAGCGCCTGAACAATCGAAACTCGATTACCTAGAAGCAGACTCATCATGCCAGACCAGTTGGCAATCTGAGCCTCATGAATCCATGCCCCCAGAAGCGGCAATGTGGCCATCTGATTGAACAGTGCTGCACGTACCTGTTTCAGTGCAAGCAGCGCGCCAGTTAAGCCTAATAGCGCAGCCAAGCCCAGAAGCAATTCAGGCTGGTGTGCCTTAGTAAATGCACCAGCCTGTAGCACCCATACCGAAATGGCAGGCAGTCCTCCCTTCGCAGACTTGAGCAAGCCGCTAAATTTGGGAACCACATAGGTGAAAATGAAAAATGTTGCGCCAAATCCAAATGTCACCAGAATACTCGGATATATAAGGGCACTGATAGTTTCCTGCCGAAGCCTTTCGGTGCGCTCCATATTTGCCACTGCAGAACTTAGTGCTTCGGAGACTGTACCGGTCATCTCACCCGCCCGAATCAGATTGTTGACGTATTCGGGGAATGGGAGCTTGCCCTTGGGCAAAGCAAGCGACAGCGGCTCACCCGCCCTGAGTGCATCACGAATCCGTAGGAAAAAATCCTGAAACGCTGTTCCTTCATTTGCCTCACACAGAGACTCAATCGATTCCAGCATGGATACGCCAGCAGAAAGTAGCGTGGCCAATTGTTTGAGAGCTGTAATGCGCTCGGATACTTTGGGCACTCGCCCCGCCTGCAAACGCTTCCAGACAGACTGTTTTACAACGGCCTTTGAGATCTCGAGCGGAGTGAGATGCTGCTGTTCTAGAAACTTGAATACATCAGCACTTGAATTTGCATTGAGCTCACCTTTGACAAGGTCCGCCGACGCCGTCATGGCTTGGTAACGAAATTTCATGCCTCTTCACCGAGCGTTTCAAGTCCAGTGACGCGCAATACCTCGTCCAGTGAAGTTAACCCGCGACTAGCTTTAAGTAGCCCATCATCAAACAGGCTGCGATTTCCCTCTGCACGCGCAATTGACAGCACTTCGCCAGAAGACTGTCTGAGCATGATTGCCTCCTGAAGCCTTGGTGTCACTTCAACAAACTCGTAAATACCCAGTCGTCCCTTATAGCCGGTGTGATTGCACTCCGCGCAACCGTGCGCCTTGAGAAAACGTGGTGCATCTATCGATACATCAACCACAACTTGCTCAAGGGATTGATATCGAGCCAGGATTGAATCCGGAATGACGACAGGTTCTGCGCAATGCTGACAAATGCGCCTGACCAAACGCTGGGCCTGGACTGCCCGTACGGATGAGGCAACCAGAAAGGGTTCAACGCCCATATCCATCAGTCGCGTAAATGCAGACACCGCATCATTGGTATGCAGTGTTGAAAACACCATGTGCCCCGTCAGAGCTGATTGCACGGCAATTTCGGCTGTTTCAAGATCACGGATCTCACCGATCATGATGATGTCCGGGTCATGGCGCAAAATCGCCCGTAATGCTCGTGAAAAGTCATAGCCGATTTCGGCGTGTGTCTGAATCTGGGTAATGCCATGCATCTTGAATTCGACAGGATCCTCAACGGTAATGATCTTGTGTGATCTGTCATTGGCTGCAGCCAGTGCCGTATAAAGTGTCGTGGATTTACCGGAACCTGTCGGGCCAGTTACAAGAACAATCCCGTGAGGCTCTTTGATGTATCGCTCAAATGCTTCGAGGTGATCGCGTTCCATTCCAAGCCGCTTCAGACTGAAATCTTTTCGCTCCTTGGGAAGTAAACGCATCACAATCGACTCCCCGTATACACCGGGAATCACCGAGACACGAACATCCATATCCATACCTGAGGTTCGCAGCGAAATCCGTCCATCCTGAGGCAATCTACGTTCCGCAATATCCAGCCCAGAAATCAACTTGATTCTTGACGTTACCGCATCGGTTCGTTCCTTTGGGAATCGCCCGCGACTTTGCAATACACCATCAATTCGATAGCGAACCTCAAAATCTCCTTCATTCGGTTCAACGTGAATATCCGATGCACCTTCATCAGTTGCCATGGCGAAGATATTGTTGACCAGTTCAATGACAGGCGCTTCTTCGGCTAGTTCTTTGAGATGTGCTTCATCATTACTGGCGGAATGCGAATCTCCGGCGGTCATGTCGGAAATAAGGCGCGAAATATCGCGGGTTCGCACAAAAAACCATTGGTAGCTTTTTTGGTTGAGTGCGCGCTCTATCACCTCTTGCACGTACACATCCAGAGGGTGCCGACTGCCTACACCCAAACCGCCATCACGACGACGCCACAATAGCACCCCGAATTCACTCAACCATGACTGTGCAATCTTGTGTTCGATGGCAAGAATGGCAATTTCCGAGCCACTGACAGGTAATTCATGCTCGTCAGCCAGCATCAATCCTGTCTGATCCGCAAGTACGGGCAAAAGATTGTCTTCCGAAATTGCCCCCAACCTGACCAGCACTGCTCCCAGCCTGGCTTTCAAGGTTGGCTGAGCCGCAATGGCACGCTCCAGATCATTCTCTGTGACGAGGCCTCGCTCAAGCAATAATGCACCCAACAACTGTGTGGAAAGCGGCATGTTTAACGTCATATTTTTTCCTGCCAGATACCCTAGATAGCCTCACGAGGGGCTATACATCAACCTTACGTTCTACACGACCCTTTTTACCCGATGAATCCAGCCATTCTGCAACGAGTACATTTCCCTTCACCACATTGCGCATTTTGACAGAAACTCGCGGATGATCAGGCAAATTCGCTCCGAGATTAAAGTCGGCCACAGGCCGATCGTCTACCTTCAGTACAATTTGCTGTACAAAGTTTTCGGGCACAAACTTGCCCGACTTGCTATCGCGCCGCTGCCCATCCTCCGTCGCATGTACAATTTTGACGGAGATTTCCAGCATTTCACCTTTTCTGGTGATCATGATCGAAGACATAGATCTAACTCGTCTATTTAATGGGTTTAGCCAGTTTGATTTCCCGGGTGACCTTATAGAATTTCCCGCCCGCTTTCACCAAAGCATGAACCTTTGTTGTACCTGGAATTTTGATATCTACACTTATATCCGGGTCGATTTCGGGCGTCAGGAGAAACTGCGCTGCAACTGGGAATGCATTTCTGTCCACAACGATGGTAATTGATTCCGTCGAGGGCACCTCGCTCATGACGCGCACAGGAACGCGCTCTGGCGTATCGGTAATATCAGGTACATCTAGTAAGATTCTTCGGCCATACTCAACAGCACCAGCAACCCGATTTAGCGCTTCATCTGTATTCTGGGTTTTAAAAAGACTTGAAGGCCACTCTGCAGCCAAAACGGTAAAACCCGGCATTTTGCTTGCAATCGCTCCCGCCACAGACAATATCGTCGCTTTCAAAAAGCGGCGACGAATGCTGGTTTCGGATTGCGAATTCAAATCATGTTTCAACATCTTGTCCTGTTTTCCGCCCGTGCAAGCTGCCATATCCCTCAATGCCCCGCCTTCGCCGCAATCAGCTTATCTGTCCATGCCATCACCACTGCAGAAACCAGGAAGGTGAAGTGGATAATCACCTGCCACATGACACCTTCGTAGCTGCCATTGAAGGCTGGATCACCTACGCTGATGAACACTTTCAACAAATGCACGGATGAGATACTGATTAAGGCCAGTGACAGCTTGGTTTTCAGCACCCCTGCATCGACGTGCGCCAGCCATTCGGGACGGTCTTCGTGTTCTTCAACGGCGTTAATGCGGGACACAAAGGTTTCGTATCCACCAATCACCACCATCACCAGCAGGTTAGCAATCATCACCACATCGATCAGGCCCAGCACAATGAGCATGATTTCCGATTCGGTCATGGTGGTAGCAGCCATCACCAGATGGGTGAGCTCGCGCATGAATTTATATACATACACGCCCTGCGCCACAACGAGGCCAATATAGAGCGGTGCCTGCATCCAGCGGCTCCAGAACAGGAAGCCTTCCATGCGATCTATGGCACGTAATACTGCATCTTTCTTTTCAGTCATCTTGCATCCTGCTTAGCGATGGGTAGCCACCCAGCGCTCAATTTTCTCACGAATTTGCGGTAATGCGGCTTGTGTGGCTTTTTCGCCCTCCAAAATTGCCACATTGCGCAGATCAAAATCTGCCGCCCCGATTTTGCCCACACGCGGCTGGATCACAACATCTGCGCGAGCCAGCTCCAGCTCACCCAGCTTCTGCCCCATGATGGTGACCGCCTGATTGGCAATACCAGCAATACCTTGTGCCGGCGCACCGTGCTTTGCCTTTGCTGAAATATCTACCGCAATGACGATATCCGCACCCATTTCTCTGGCAGCATCGACAGGAACCGGACTAACCACGCCACCATCCACATAACGTCGACCAGATATCACGACAGGCTGGAATACACCTGGAATACTGCTGGATGCGCGCACGGCCTGCCCTGTATTGCCTTGCCGGAACACAATCCGATTACCGGAGTCCAGGTCGGTGGCGACTGCTGCGAAGGGTTTATTCAGCTTTTCGATCGGCTTGCTGCCAATCATCTGATTGACGAAGTCCTGCAGTTTCTCGCCTTTAACCAGGCCGCCCCCGCCAATGGTCAGATCGCGGATCTGGGTCTCATCGAGGCCAAATGCCTTTTCTTGCAACTGAAAGCCGTTGAGGCCACTGGCATACAGTGCGCCCACCACAGATCCTGCGCTGGTTCCGCTAACCGCCTCAATCTGATAGCCCTGCGCCTCCAGCGCTTTGATTACGCCAATATGCGCAAACCCCTTTGCGGCGCCCCCTCCGAGCGCCAGCCCGAGTTTAGGCTTGGGCAGCAGCTTCACGGGCGGCTGTGGCACGCTCGCAGCAGCGGGTAATGTCGTGGCAGGCTGGACAGGCGCTTGCTGACTTGCGCAGCCTGCCATGATTGCCAGTGCGCCCACCAGCAGGGCGCGATGCACATACTTCATGTTCTGTTTACTCTCAAATACACGGGCAAGCAGCCCGCATCAAAAATCATCGGATGGCACAACGCGCATCACTTCTTCCAGCGTGGTTAATCCCGCTGCAATTTTCTGTGCCCCCGCCAGACGCAATGGTTTCAAGCCATCTTTGACGGCTTGCTCAAACAATGCGGGTGGCGATGCTGCGTCACTGATCTGCCGACGCAGTTCTCTAGAGATGGTCAGCATTTCATATAAGCCAACACGTCCCTTGAACCCCGTCTGCCTGCATTCCTGGCAGCCGGCCGGATGATAAACCGTTTTGGGCGTGGGTGCCTTCCAGGGACTCAACAATCCGCGCCACTCATCTTCCGGGATTGGCTGGGGCTGTTTACAGCTCGGACACAACGTCCGCACCAGCCGCTGCGCCATGATACCCACGAGTGTTGCACTCACCAGATAAGGCGGCACACCCAGTTCTAGCAGACGCGTAATCGCCGAGGTCGCATCATTGGTATGCAGAGTAGATAACACCAGATGCCCGGTTAGCGCCGCCTGAATCGCCATGTCGGCCGTTTCTCGATCCCGGATTTCACCCACCATGATGATGTCGGGATCCTGCCGTAACAGCGTCCGCACACCCTCCGCAAAAGTCAGATCAATTTGAGGCTGCACCTGCATCTGGTTGAAGCTTGGCTCAACCATTTCAATCGGATCTTCAACCGTACAGACATTGACCGATTCGGTGGCCAATTGTTTCAGCGTCGAATAAAGCGTCGTTGTTTTACCCGAACCAGTGGGCCCCGTCACCAATACAATGCCGTGCGGCTGCGCGACCCAGTGACTCCAGCGCTTTTCGTCATCCGGTCCGAATCCCAGTGCGGCAAAGTCGCGCACCAGAATGTCCGGATCAAAAATCCGCATCACCAGCTTTTCACCAAAGGCGATTGGCATCGTTGAAAGGCGCAGCTCGATTTCCCGACCTTCCGGTGATTTGGTTTTCAGCCGGCCATCCTGCGGGCGGCGCTTTTCAGCCAGATCCATTCGCCCCAGCACCTTGATACGCGACACGATGGCCGTCATCACCGGCGGAGGTACCTGATACACCGAATGCAGCACGCCATCAATGCGCAATCGGACATGTCCGGAATCACGGCGTGGCTCCAGATGAATATCGGATGCACGCTGCGCAAAGGCGTAAGAGAACAACCAGTCGACTAGCGCAACGATATGATGATCGTTGGCATCGACATTGCCAGTACGTCCTAGTTGAACCAGCTGTTCAAAATTAACTGTCTGCTGGCCGGGATGTGCCTGTGATACCGCCTTTTTTACAAAGCGGGACAGGTTGTAAAACTCGGGGAGATATCGGGCAATTTCTTCCGGGCTGGCAATCACCCGTTTGATCTGTCTCCCCAGAATCTTGGCCAGCTCCTCTTCCCAATCGCGAAAGAAGGGTTCCGCCGTGGCAATTGTGACCGATCGACCATCCACCGCCACGGGCAAAATCGAGTAACGGGATGCGTAGGCGTGACTGACGACGCCCGCCACCGATGCCACGTCAATCTTGAGTGGATCAATATGCATCCACTCCAGCCCCGCATGGTGCGCAAGCCATTTGCCCAGCCAGTCCATATCCAGTTTGAGATCTGGTTGCTGCCTGCTCATCCAGTTCTGCCCGGCAATGGACACAAAGGGATGCGTTTTGCCGTGCGCCGACGTACGTGCAGGAATGAGAAAAGCTTCTGCGGTTTCCTGATCGATATGCCCCTCTGATACAAGCGTATCGACAATCAGCCGGATTGAAAGGCGATTGTCTCCATGACCACGAACAGGGTGAAAGGTGGAAGATTTCATGGGGCGATTGTAGCGTTTTACCGAGAATACGCGCGTATTTTGTTAAAATACCTTCATGTCACATGATCTTATCCGTGCAGACGCACTCATCGCCCAACGTCAGCTGGCGCCCTCTCGCACTGCCGCGCAATCGCTCATCGAGCAGGGACGCGCATTCTGCGTAGAGGCAGGCAGGCATATTCCGATCGCCAAGGTCAGTCAGAAGTTGCTTGCTGACTGCGAATTATTTATCCAGCCCGATCCCGCCGACCGCTATGTCTCAAGAGGCGGTTTAAAACTGGCAGGTGCCTTGGCAACAACCGGGCTCACGGTAAACGGGTTGGTGTGTCTCGATGCAGGTATCTCTACAGGCGGATTTACAGACTGCCTCTTGCAAGCGGGAGCTCAGAGCGTGGTTGGCGTGGATGTCGGACACGGTCAGCTTCATCCCAGACTACACACCGATTCGCGCGTACGCCTGATCGAGGGCGTAAACGCCCGGGATATCACCGCCGATGCCATTCAAGCACCCAACGGTGGATTTGATCTGGCAGTCGCTGATCTATCTTTTATTTCACTCACGCTTGTTCTGCCTGCGCTTGCCCCACTGATCCGCGAGGGCGGCTATCTGCTTACCTTGGTTAAACCTCAGTTCGAGGTAGGCCGTGAAGGGATTGGACGAGGCGGCATCGTACGCGATGAAAGTCTCTATGCCGGTGTCAGACAAAAAGTGGAAAGTGCTGCAAGTGATAGTGGACTGACGCCCATGCAATGGCTGGATAGTCCAATTACCGGCGGCGATGGCAACCGTGAATTCTTTATGCTGTGTCGCCGCGGATAATCGTCAGAGGGTGCGGATAGGTTATCGGGATTTCACCACCTGCCCGTCCGCATCCACCACTTCTACGGCCACATCGATCCCGCCACGCACACTTTGCGTAACCACACAGAAATCCTCAAATTGCGCGAGGATGCGTTCCAGTTGCTCGACCTCTGCCGCCTTTTGCCCGATCCGGATCGATACGCCGATATGGGAAATACGCAGGCGTCCGGCCTCATTCCGGCCGATCTCCAGATCGACTTTTGCCGTGATCGGCTCGGGTTGATTCTTGAATTTGCGCATCGCGAACAGCAAGCTCGCCGCCAGACAATTCGCCACGCCCACCGCAATCATGCGCGACGGATTGGGGCCTGCACCCTGCCCCAGCGGTGCGGGTTCGTCGGTCAACAGCTGTGGGATGCCATCGCCAAAATCGACATCGAATTGGTAATCCGCACGCTGCGTCAGCGTCAGACTGAATCCGCTTTCACTCATCATTCACTCCAGACCGGACGACTCGCAAGCCGTCCGGATGTGCAGGACTTATTTACTGTCAGATGCATCCTGACGAACGCCACAGGTATTCATGCCAAATGGCAGATAGGCCGGGCAGAAACGGAAGGTGCCGGTGAGAATCGGCACAATGCCGATCCAGCCCCATGCACCCACCATGCCGGTTGCCGCCAGTACCACCAGCGCCACGCCCACCACAATCCGCAGCATTCGATCTACACCGCCCACATTGACTTGCATGATGCACTCCCGTTTTTAACGATTCATTCGTCCGATCAATTGAATGATCAGCGCCCCATAAAAGTTGCCTTGTCGCTGGCATGAATATCCGGCGCATCCAGTGAGTCGACGTGGATCACCAGCTTGTTTGCGCCCTTTTGCACGTTCGCAGGATCGGCCTGCAAGCGCAAGCCCACCATCTGAGTGTTGTTGCCCGGAATCACAATCTCATTCGGCGCATCACTCAGCATATTGATGCCGGTAATCCCTTCCACGCGAATCACGTAACGATGCGCCTTTTCATCCACATTCTGGATCTGCACGCGATAGGTGTTTTCCAGTAAACCGCTGTCGGTTTCGCGCACCAGTGCGCCGCGATCGCGCGAGATGTTTACGGAGAGCGGAATCCGCTTGTAGAGCGACACACCTGCCGCAGTCATCACGGCAATCAGCACCGTCGAATACAGCAACACACGCGGCCGGAACACATGCTTCAGGATGTCTTTTTCGTCGTACTTGCCATTCAGGGCGTTTTCAGTGGTGTAACGCACTAGGCCGCGCGGATACTCGAGTTTATCCATAATGCTGTCGCAGGCATCGATACAGGCACCGCAGGCAATACACTCATACTGCAGGCCATTGCGGATATCGATTCCAACCGGGCACACCTGCACGCAGAGGGTACAGTCGACGCACGCGCCCTTGCCTGCAGCCTGCCAATCTTCGCCTTTGCGACGCGAGCCACGCGGTTCGCCTCGCTTGGTGTCGTAGCTAATGATCAGGGTATCCGGGTCAAACATTGCGCTCTGGAAGCGGGCGTAGGGGCACATGTATTTGCACACCTGTTCGCGCATAAAGCCGGCATTGCCCCAGGTAGCGAAAGCGTAGAACAGAATCCAGAATGTTTCCCAGGGACCAAGACTGGATGAGAACACTTCCCCAGCCAGTTCGCGAATCGGCGTGAAGTACCCTACGAAGGTGAAACCCGTCCACAGCGCCAGCACCAGCCACAAGGCGTGCTTGGTGGCCTTGATGCGGAATTTGCGCGCCGACATGGCTTCCTTGTCGAGCTTGATTCGCGCAGGGCGATCCCCCTCAACCCATTTCTCTATCCACAGAAAGACTTCTGTGTAGACCGACTGCGGACAGGCATAGCCGCACCACAGTCGTCCACCTACCGAGGTCCACACGAACAGGCCAAACGCACTGGATAAAAGAAGTGAGGTGAGATAGATAAAATCACCCGGCAGAAAGACCATGCCGAAAATGAAAAAACGCCGATGGACCAGATCGAACAACAGCATCTGGCGATCATGCAGCATCAGCCAGGGCATACCGTAGAAAAAGACTTGTGTGGCAATCACCCAGAACCAGCGCCAGCGGGTAAAGATGCCATTGGTCCAGCGCGGATAGACCTTTTTGTGCGCCTCATAGAGGATGATGTCCTCCATTTCGGGCGTGCCTTGATCAGGCGGAATGACCTTGATCGGAATGTCCTTCAGGGACTTGCTCATGATGTTCTCCTGATACCCGATCTGCGGACCGCTTACCGAGTGATACCGAAGCATGCCAGTGTTGGACATGAAGCGTATTGACCTGAGTCAATACTTTACTTTCAGATATAGTATCAGGAGATAGAACAATCAAGCGATAACTGTACTGCGTCGCTCCATCAGCACCACATTGCGCCACACACCTGCCAGCTGCCCCATCTTTTCGCGCACCCCCACCTCACGAAATCCAAACTGGCGATGCAGGCTGCGGCTGGCACTGTTCTCAGACAGAATCCCTGCCTGCAGCGTCCAGAAGCCCGCCGCCTCCGATGCGGGCACCAGCGCCGCCATCAATGTCCGGCCCACTCCCCGGCCACGGGCAGACTCAGCCACGTACACACTGACTTCCGCCACGCCGCGATACACCGGTCGACTCGAAATCGCGCCCAGCGTGGCCCAGCCCAGTACCCCCGACTCATCTTCGGCAACAAACCGGCATACCTTCAGGTGATTGGCATCGAAGTAGTCCCATTCCGGTGCCTCGGTCTGAAAAGTCGCGTTACCGGTAGCAATGCCCTCCAAATAAATACGGCGAACCGCCACCCAGTCGGTGGCATGCATGGGGCGAATATGTATAACAGGCAGCATCTTGATTACAACCCCATCGCCGATAGCATCAGAAAGGTGAGGAACAGCACGAAATGCGTCATCCCTTCGATAGCGTTGGTTTCACCATCATTCAGGTTGATCGAGGCGGCGAACAGGGTCAGTACGCACATCGCGGTCTGCACGGGTGACAGGGCCATATTGATGGCTTTGCCCGACATCAGCGCCAATCCAAGAATCACCGGAATCGTCAGGATGACTGTCGACAGCGATGCGCCCAGTGCGATATTCACCACTGGCTGCATGCGATTGGCCATCGCCGCCCGCATGGCCGTGACGATTTCCGGGCTGGCAGAAATCCCCGCCACCAGCAGCGAAGCGACAATCGGCGGCACGCCCGTGCCCGCCAGACCCGCATCCAGCGTGCGAGCCATGACTTCAGAGAGCAGCCCGATCACCAGCACGCCCACAACCAATAGGATGACGGAACTACGCGCGCTGCCTGCGTGGATGCGCTCGTGCTGGCCGCTTTCGCCATAGCTGTAGCTGAAAAAATAGCTGTGGCGTGTAGTTTGCAGGCGCAGAAACAGTGCATACAGCACCGCCATAATGACGATGGTAAACACAGAATAGACGGATGACTGTGCTTGCGGCACGAAGGCTGGCACCACCATCGACACCCCCAGCGCCGTCATGATCATGACGTTGTAGGTGTTACCCGAGTCCACATTGTATTTCTGCTCGCCATAACGCAAGCCGCCTAAAAGCGCCGCCAGCCCCAGAATCCCGTTCACATCCAGCATCACGGCGGAATAGATCGTATCGCGCACCAGCGTGGCCGACGCTGTGTGGCTCATCATGATGCCGAGAATCACCACTTCAACCGTGACTGCGGCCAGCGTCAGGATCATCGTGCCATACGGCTCGCCTACTCGATCCGCCAACATCTCGGCGTGATGTGCCACGCGAAGCGCCGCCAGCATGATGGCGCCAATCAGGACCATAGCCACAATCAGCGAGACCAGTTGGCCAGCTGCCAGCACCGAGTGCTCCATTGGCAGCGCAATGACTGCCATTACAGCAGCGATCAGTAGATGCAATTCTTGCTTGATCAGATTCATGCAGGGGGACAACGTGAGATAAAACCAGCATCCTAGCGGGTTTGCGCCCGCCACGGAAATAGTGTGACAGGTTTGTCGCCTCGACATGACATTTCCCGGCCATTACCCTTACAATTCGATAAATATAAAAATGATTTGCATTATTTCGACATTTCCATTAAGGTAGAAATATGGATAACAAAGCTGCTGTCTCGCTACTGGCTGCATTGGCTCAGGAATCGCGCCTCACGGTATTCCGCCTGCTGGTGCTGCATGGCCCAGCCGGTTTGCCTGCAGGCAAGATTGGCGAACAACTGGGCATCCCACCCGCCACGCTTTCTTTTCATTTGAAAGAGTTAAGCCATGCGGGACTGGTGCAGTCGCGTCAGGAAGGGCGCTTTGTGATCTATTCGGTCAACTTTGCGTCGATTGGCGCCTTACTGAGTTTCCTGACCGAAAACTGCTGCGCAGGCACCCCCTGCGAGGCGACGCCAGCCACCTGTGGTCCGGGCTGTTTACCTGATTGAGGAGTTCACCATGAAACGCTTGCATGTCCATGTATCGGTTAGCAATCTGAACGACAGCATCCGCTTTTACAGCGGCCTGTTCTCCGCTGAACCCACCGTCCTCAAGGACGATTACGCCAAGTGGATGCTGGACGATCCTCGCGTGAATTTCGCCATTTCCACGCGCTCGGAAACAGTCGGCCTCAATCATCTGGGTATTCAGGTGGATAGCGACGAAGAACTGAACGAACTGGCAGGACGTGCCGTGGCCGCTGGCCTCGTCACCCTGCCGGAGGAAGGCGCAGCCTGCTGCTACGCCGAATCCAACAAGCAATGGCTGGCCGATCCGCAGGGCATCATCTGGGAAGCCTTCCACACCATGAACGACATCCCGGTGTATGGCAAATCGCCCGAGGAAACCAAAGCCGCCTGCTGCGCACCGCCGGCGAAAAAGCTGATCAAGCTAACGCCTGATGCAGGTAGCTGTGCACCCGGCTCCGGTTGCTGCTAATCCCACCACCAAAATAATTGACGAGACTTCACCATGTCCGCAACACCACTTAATGTCCTGTTTCTGTGCACCCACAATTCGGCCCGCAGCATTTTGTCCGAGGGCCTGATGAATCACCTGGGCGGCGACCGCATACGTGCCTACAGCGCGGGTAGCCAGCCGTCCGGCCGGGTGAACCCATTTGCGATCAAGGCACTGGACACATTGGGCTGTGATACATCCAGCTTGAGCAGCAAGAGCTGGGATGTGTTTGCTACGCCGGATGCCCCGAAGATGGACGTGGTGTTTACCGTGTGCGATAACGCAGCGGGCGAAACCTGTCCGATCTGGCCGGGTGTGCCGCTGCGCGTGCACTGGGGCTATGCTGATCCGTCCGCCACGCAGGGTGACGACGATGTTCGCCTCGCAGCCTTTCTGCACACAGCAGGCCTGATCCGTACGCGTCTGGAAGCCTTCCTCGCCCTGCCGCTGGAAACGCTGGACCGCGAGATCCTGCGCGCCGAACTGGTCAAGCTGGGAGCCGGTGCATGATCGCGCTGCGTACCCGGCTGCTGGCCGAGGCTATCGGTACGGCTGGCCTGCTGGCGATTGTGGTGGGCTCGGGCATCATGGCGGAAAAGCTGGCGGGCGGAAATGTCGCGGTCGCTTTGCTGGCCAATACGATTGCCACGGGTGCAGGCCTCATCGCGCTCATCCATAGCTGTGCGGATATTTCCGGCGCGCATTTCAATCCGGTAGTCACGCTGATCATGGCGATGCGTCGCGAACTATCGGTTCGGGATGCGGCTGCGTATATCGTCGTGCAAGGTGTCGCTGCCATCGCCGGGGTCATGCTGGCGCACGGTATGTTCGAGGTGAGTACGGTCGCATCCATGCATGTTCGGACTGGCGCTTCGCAATGGCTGAGCGAAGGTGTGGCCACATTCGGGCTGATCGCCACAATCCTGTCTACCAGCCGTAGCCGCCCGCATGTCACGCCTTTTGCTGTGGCGGCATGGATTATCAGTGCCTACTGGTTTACGGCGTCCACATCATTTGCCAATCCCGCCGTCACATTGGCGCGTTCATTCACCGATACCTTTGCCGGGATTCGGCCGGTGGATGTGCCGGGGTTTGTGCTGGCGCAGATTGCAGGCGCACTACTCGCATCACTGCTATTCCGCCCGCAGGCTGAATCCAGCCGTTAATGTCCCACGCTGCCAGGCTGGAATAACCTGCCTGGCAGAAATGTTAATCATCTCCTAATATTCTGCACATCACCCGTTGTGCAAAGGATATGCACATGGAGATTCCGCATTCTGCCTTTTTCTGGACAATGGCAGCAGTCTGGCTGGCTGTCATTGGCTTTATCATTCACACTCGGTTTGCCCGCATCAAGCTTCCCAGCTCGGGTCAGGCACTGCTACTCATTGTGGCGCTCAACGCGGTATGCGGTCTAACCGAGTCGCTCTACCCACTACACAGCGAATTCACTGACGCATCTGGCGCGGCGCTGCTGTCTCCTCGTGTGATGAATCTCGTTTCGGCCATTCTCATGTTCAGTCTGCTGGTGTTTTACTGGCGGCCGAAAGCCATTGCTGAGCGCGCGCAACAGGTGACACAGAGTGGTCGGGACATCGGCACAGGGCTATTCAATCTGCAGCGCTTTGGCGAGATTGGCGAATACGAAGTCGAACGATCCAATCGCTACAACCGACCTTTGTCTCTAGTTATCCTGGACGTAGACCACGCAGGCCAATTGAATGATGCACATGGCCGGGCTGCGACCGATCGTATCATTAGCCAGATTGGCAAGTTGTGTCTGGCAACCTGTCGGGACACAGATATTCCCGCACGTCTCAATAGCAAATCATTTGCTCTGCTCCTGCCGGAATCATCCCTGGAAAATGCCATTGCATGTGCGGAGCGACTTCGCAAAGAGATTATCCAATCCCCATTCTCTACCAGCGAAGGGGACGTATTAGCCACCATCAGTGCAGGGGTTTGCCAGCGACAAACCGGAGAGACACTGGCGCCGATGCTCGCCAGAGCTGAATCTGCGCTCACAGCAGCCAAACAGAATGGCCGTAATCGTGTACATGCAACCTGACATTCCACCAGCATATTTCTTGGAATATCTGTACAATGCGCCCCCCTCGTTCTACACGCGGCTTGCGAAGCATCAAGCAGAACCTATACTCAAGTTTCAGGTATTGGGCATGTGCTTGGGTACATGATTCGCGTGCTCCCATTATTCCTGTTATTTCCGGAGGGTAACGTGCGAAGAATTTTGCTCGCCTTATTAATGTCTTGTGGCCTGTGCGCCGCAGCGGATGATCTTGCACAGATCAAACAATCCGGTTTGATCAATGTCGGGATCAAGGATAACTCCCCGCCTTTTTCGCAAATCGACCCTGCCAGCAAAACCGTGACAGGATTCGATATTGACATGGCGGTTGCCGTCGCGAAACTGCTTGGCGTCAAACCCGTCATGAAAACGATGGACTCGGAGCGGCGGATCGAATTTCTGAAGAATAAGACCGTCGATATCGTGGTCGCCGATCTTGCCATCACCAATGATCGCTTAAAAGAAATCGACTTCTCGATCGGTTATATCGTGGTCGAGGAACGGGTATACGGCAAGGTCAATCGCTTTAAAAAGCTGGATGATCTGAAGACGGCCACCATCGGGATTAATGCTGGCACCAGTCTGTCCAAGGATTTCAAGCGCGAATTTCCAACGGCCAAGATCGTACTGGTACCGGACAAGCCTGACCTGGCTAAGCAACTGAACGCTGATCTGGTCGATGGGATTGCAGCCTCGATGCCCATTCTGATGAGCTTGCAGTCGAAGATTACCAATCGCAAAGCGTTCGAATTTTCGCCGTTTACGCTTGCCCTGCATGTGTATGCGGTAGGTGTACGCAAGAACGAGAAACGCCTGACCACTGCGATTAACGACGCTTTACTCGCCTTGGAAAAATCCGGAGAAGCAGCCAAGATTTACGAGCGCTGGTTTGGTCCCAATAGTACGACGCCAATTCAACGGACGTTTGTCATTTCCCCGTAAAAGCCGCAGGATCTGACCTCAGATCAGCTAACCCAGGCTGGTAGGCCGAGGGCCACCAGCCTGAATTCCATATTTCGAGCTGATTGACCTACGGCATCTCACCGGCAGCCATACGAGCCTCAATTGCCATTAACACCTCAGGCAATTCAGCAATGGTATCAATGACATAGTGGGCACCACCGGTAATCAGCTTATCCACGGCGCGATCGCGCAAGGTGGTCTGCTCCGCCACGCTGGCGTCGTTCCACTCAATCAGAGACAGGCCCGTTTCATTTCCGGAAACGGACAGCCCCACCGTCCACATCCCGGCAGTTCTCCCTTCGCGTATGCCGGGAACCGTGTCATCTACTTTCACACAGGCACGCACATCGCGAATAGCCAGCTCAACCACGTTGGCCAGCGCCATCCATGGCCCGGGACGCCCCCCAGCATGCAAATCGTCCGCAGCAAAGGCGTGATCCACCACAATGCCGTGCTCTTCAGCGTAGGGCAGCAGTACGTTCATGACCTCGCGCGGATACCCGCTGCTTGATCCAATCTTGATTTTACGCTGTCGAAGCTGTGTCAGGACATCGACTGCACCCGGAATCGGCTTGGAATAACGGGTGATGCGCTCAAGCTGCATCGGCATAAAGGCTGCATACACATTATCGACATCTGCATCGGACATAGGCTTGCCATGTACCGCAATCCAACGAGCTTCAACCCTGGATAAGCGACCAATCGCTTTAATGTGATCCCACCGTGACAACCCCATGGGTAATCGTGCTTCATTTAGCGTCACCTCGACACCAAATTGATCAAACGCATCCACCAACACTTGAACAGGTGCAAATGCACCAAAATCCACCAGCGTGCCCGCCCAATCAAAAATCACAGCTTCAAGGCTATGCCTTTCAGTCTGAGGCATACCAGCATTGCTGATGATCATATGTCTCTCCCTATTATTTATCTGGTCAGCAGGTAATCATTGCTGCAGGGCATTGTGAATGTACTCAATAGCATGGTTACTGATTACATGGAATGTGCAGCCACCCTGTCATTTAATGCAATTGACATCGCAATAATTAAAAAAATCAGACACTTCCTAGACTGTCAGCTTTTTCAGGCATGGCAGATTTATACAGGAAGTGTAAGACGTTCAGATGTCGGAAAAATTGCGATGATATCCAATATTTGATTCAGGGCAATACAGAGTAGGTCATGAACATGGCAAGGTAAGCACCTTCCTCGCCAATCCGCTCATGACCTCATGTATACAAATATTGTTCTTGCCTTTGATGGCAGTCACGAAGGCCGCCACGCCCTGAACGAAGGCGCTGCACTGTGCAAGCAGATGAATGCACATGTGCATCTAGTGCTCGTACGCGTCCCAAGCACCAGTGTCGCACTCGCAGAAGGCGCTTATCCAACCGAAGACCTGGAAGTCCACGAACAGGCACTGGCACAGAAAAGTCTCAACGAAGGCATTATCAGCCTGAGCGAAATGGGCATTGCCGCTCGCCCCCATTTACTGCAGGGTCAGCCCGCAGCCGAAATCGTCCGAATAGCTAAAGAAGTGGGGGCTGACCTGATTGTACTGGGTCATCGCGAACAAACCCGCCTGTCGCGCTGGTGGAATGGTTCTGTGGGTCAATCACTGCTCAGTCTGGCACCGTGCAGTGTACTGATCTGTGTGGGCTAGACCTGCTGCATACTGCATGTATACAGACTTCAAAATCGGAACGGGGATTGGTTATAATGCCCCTCCGTTCTGATTGATTCTGCTTCATTACCATGATCACTTCCCGCTTTATCAAACACTTCGCTGTGCTTTCCGTTCTGGCGTCGCTGTGCGCCTGCGCCCCCGTGGTCATCAAAGATCCGGAAGTCGCGAAACGAAACGCTCAAATGGTGCAGGCACCTGCCATTGCAGATGAAAACAACTGTGATGCACTGTTTGAAAAAGCCGGTTTTCCGAAAACGCCTAAAGAAATAGAAAACGGCGATGTCAAAGGCTGGGCCGCCATCGGCTTTGATATTGATGCATCAGGCAAACCGTTAAGCGTGCGCAACGCCGGTTCGAGTGGCAGCACTATTCTGGAGAGCTACGCAAAACAAGCCATTGAAGAATCGACCTTCAAAACAAACTCGGCTCGCAAAGCCTGTATTGCGATGATCACCATCAACCAGCAATAATCACCCATCCCAAATGGGGCTGACTTCAGCCCCTCATCCACTCGGCCAGCCCAGCCAGCCCGCGTTCATGCGCGTCTGTCCACGGGAATCCATAATTGAGACGCAGGCAGTTGCGATACTGCCTGCTCGGCGAAAACATCGGGCCGGGTGCAATACTGATACCGGATGCAACCGCAGCATGATGCAGTGCCAGCGGATCGAACTCGCGTTCAAACTGTACCCACACAAAATACCCGCCTTGCGGCCTTGAGATAGAGATCGCCTCGGGGAAATGGCGCGCCAGCGTCGCATTCATGCCTGTTAACTGACTTTCAAGTGCGTGCCGCAATTTGCGCAGATGCTTATCGTAGGCACCTGTATGCAGATAATCGGCAATCGCAACTTGCGCCGGGACGCTCGCCGACAGTGTCGTCATCAGCTTCAGCCGCTCGATGGTTTTGCCAAAGCGCCCGGGCGACACCCAGCCAATGCGGTATCCGGGTGCCAGCGTTTTGGAAAACGAGCTGCAATGCATGACCAGTCCCTTGCGATCAAAGGCCTTGGCGGGCACGGGCGGCTGCTTGCCGAAATACAACTCGCCATACACATCATCTTCAATCAACGGCACCTCATGGCGCGCCAGCAGCTCGACCAGTTCGCGCTTGGCCTCGATTTCCATGCTGGTACCCATGGGATTCTGGAAGCTGGTCATAAACCAGCACGCCCGCACCGGATGATGCACCAGCGCATCGGCCAGCGCAGCCAGATCTAGCCCGGTTCGCGGATGCACCGGAATTTCGATGGCTTTCATACCCAATCGTTCCAGCGCCTGAGCTGCCGCGTAAAAACCGGGGGACTCGATCGCGACCAGATCACCGGGCCGCGCCACCGCAGAGAGACACAGATTCAATGCTTCGAGTGCGCCATTGGTGATAATCAATTCGTCAGCAGAGGGTTGCAAGCCCATCCCCAGATAGCGCATGGCGATCTGCAAACGCAGTCCCTTGTGCCCGGGCGGCAGGCTGGCAACGGTCTCTTCCGGACGAATAAACCGGCTACTACTAGCGAGCGACCGCGCCAGCCGCTGCAAGGGAAATAACTCGGGCGACGGAAACGCCGATCCCAGTGGCGCAAGCTGCTGGTCGCGGGCAGCTTCCAGCACGGTAAACACCAGCTCACTGACATCCACCACGGTCGACACCGCGGGACGCAGTAAGGGGCTGGGCTCTGGCGCCCCGACCTGTGCCCCACCTGCGACAAAGTAGCCGCTGCGCTCCCGGGCTCGTACCAAGCCTCGCTCTTCCAGCCGGTAATATGCTTTGAAAGCGGTCGCCGGACTGATGCCATGCCGCGCCATCAGGGTGCGCGCACTGGGAAGCCGACTACCCGGCGGCAACAGGCCGCTGCGAATATCTGCGGCAATCAGTTCGGCGATTTCTTCGTATCGTTTCATCAGCTACATTTCTCAGCGCATGACTGTCTGTGCATAGGAGTCTCAACGCCCGAAAAAGCGGGTCTGCTCTTGAATATGCAGGCCAGACGCATCCTGTGCCTGCAAATGCAGCACCACCGGATGACTACCCGACCTGGCATGCGCGGGGTCGGTTACCAGCCTTAGCGGCCAGTCCACTACTGACTCTGCGGGCACATCCAGCATCTGTCCGTACTCGCTTTTCACCTGCAGGTTGGTCAGCCCGGTGGCGGTCACCACAAAGCGATGCCCCACATGATCGGCATTTTCGATGCGCAGACGGTAGCTGTTTTCGAGCTGACCATCCACCGTTTCCCGCACCAGTGCTGCACGCTCGCGAGCGAGATCAACCTTCACCGGCGTGCGCCACCACAACGCAGCCCCTGTTGCAACCACTACCGCAAGCCATACTGAACCATAGAGCACCACACGCGGCCGCCAGAGTCGCTTGGCAATATGGGTATCCGGATAGAGGCCAGCCAGCGCATTTTCAGTCGTGAAACGGATCAATCCGCGCGGGCTGCCGATCTTGTCCATCACCTGATTGCAGGCATCGATACACACGCCGCAGCCGATGCATTCGTATTGCAATCCGTCGCGAATATCAATACCCGCGGGGCAGACCTGTACACATAGTGTGCAATCCACGCAGTCTCCTTGCGCCACCTTCACTTGATCCTTGCGACGACTCCCACGCGGCTCGCCCCGCGCAGCATCGTAGGACACCAGAAGCGTATCCGGATCAAACATGGCGCCCTGAAAGCGCGCATACGGGCACATATACTTGCACACCTGCTCGCGAAGCCAACCAGCATTGCCATAGGTGGCCAGCGCGTAGAACAATGCCCAGAAAATCGTGTAGCCGCCCAGCGAGCCCACTAGCAGATCACGCCAAATGCTCTGAATCGGTACGAAATACCCCACAAAGGTAAATCCCGTCCACAGCGCCACAGCCAGCCATGCCCCCTGTTTGGCAGACTTCAGCATCAGCCAGCGGAGCGTGCGCGGCCCCGCATCCAGCTTCAGCCGTGCCATGCGATCCCCTTCGATGATCTTTTCTATCCAGACAAAAAGTTCGGTGTAGACGGTCTGCGGACAGGAAAATCCACACCACAGCCGCCCGCCAATCGACGTCCAGACAAACAGGCCGAACGCACTCAGTAGCAGCAGCGACGTCAGGTAGATCAGATCCTGTGGTAGAAAAATCGTGCCGAACAGATAAAAGCGACGTTCAGCCAGATCAAACAACAGTGCCTGATGCCCCCGAATCGTGAGCCAGGGCACGCCATAGAAAAATAGCTGGGTGAGCCACACGAATACCCAGCGCAGACGGGTATAGCGCCCCGAGGTGGTTCGCGGCTGCACCTTGCGCTCGCTCTGATAAAAACTAACTTGATCAAATTCGGTTACGGCTTTTGCTGCGACCGGCTGGATCGGGATAATCCGCTGCTTACCTGACATGATGCTCACACCTTCCTGTGCTGCGATGGGTGACAGTGTGGCGGGTAGCAGAGATGAGTAACAGGATCAGATTGAAATTCAAAACAGGTAGCAGTTTTGTGCCACTTCGAGAAGCTCAGACGACAAAGCAGGTGTATAAGGTCTAAGTGTTCTGTGCAATATGCCTGCCCTTTGTAGAGCAAGGCACACGCAGTGCTTGTGGAAACTTTTGCTCATGAAGATGCAATGATAGAGATGACCCATGGGCCTACGATCTTATGATGTCTTACTGCATACGCCACAAATCACACTCCGCCGCCTCCATCCTGACGATTTGGCAGCCTTTCAGATCTATCGACATGATCAGGCGTTAGCGCGCTATCAGGGCTGGACGGTACAAGCGGATGAGGCCGCTCTGGACTTTCTAGTCGCCATGGCGGAGGCGCCACTTTTCCGGCCGGGACACTGGATTCAGCTGGGGATGGCGGACCCGCTATCCAATCTATTGATAGGCGATCTTGGCGTATTTCTATCAGATGATCAGACTTACTGTACGATTGGCTTTACCTTGAGTCGGCCTTGGCAGCGCCGCGGCATAGCAAGCGAAGCATTGAATATTCTCTCCACCATCCTGTTTACCCAGACCCCCATCCAGAGAATCGAAGCAAGTGCAGATATGCGCAATACTCCATCGTGGCGATTATTAGAACGATGCGGGTTTCGGCGAATCGATGCGCGCGATGCCTTCTTTAAAGGTGAGTGGTGTACTGAATACCTATACACCTATGCGCGACTCGACTATGAGGCCAGCACGATCCATACACTTGTATCAGAATAGTATGCAAATACAGACGACTGCCACTAAGCTGCATCATATGCATGCTCGCTGTACGGCTGTGAACCAATGATGCAGATTCCCAAACCCGATGCGGTCAACGAAACAGATTACCGCATGTACACGGTGATCGCCGTTGTAGGCGGTCTGGGAACGCTCGTACATATTCTACTGATCCCGTTCTTCTTCTGGATTGGTGCATATGGCTTGTCAGCATTTAACGTGTTTAGTGCAACCATCTGGGGATGGAGTGTTTATGTCAGCCGCCGAGGCAAACATCACTGGGCACTCTCTGCGCTGACACTTGAAGCATATGTCCATGCAGTTCTGGCCGTGTCCATTCTTGGCCTCAAACCCGGCTTTCAGAACTACCTGTGGGGTGGTGCAGCCTTCGTACTCTTCAATGATCGGTGGGGAATGAAGATGCTCATTACAACCACCTGCATCTATGCCATCACGTACGCGAGCTTCAACATATTGGCACCGGACATCCCCTATCGCTACAACTACCCAGACATGATCAATAGCCTGCATTTTGCCAATGCGCTGATTGCCTTTATCGGTCTGGCATTAAGCTGCTTTTATTTTCGCAGCACCACACTCCGCATGGAAAAGCGCATGGCACGCCTGGCGCAAACAGATCCCCTTACCGGACTGTCGAATAGGCGGCATATGCTAACGAGCCTCGAACGTGAACGAGGGTCTGCGCAACGTGCAGAATATGGCATTACATTGCTTCTGGGGGATGTTGACCACTTTAAGCGAATCAATGACCAATTTGGTCATGACGTCGGTGATATGGTACTCAGGGAGCTGGCAGATCGACTCTCCAGCCGCTTACGGAAAAATGACCTCCTAGCACGCTGGGGTGGAGAGGAATTTTTGATTGCCCTCACGCTTGGAACCGAGGGAAACCGCGAGCAGACAGCGGAAGCACTGCGTCAGCTTATCGCCGATACGCCCTTCCATTGCAATGACCACTTGATTCCCGTCACGATATCTTTTGGTTTGGTACATCTCAACCCTACTGAGACGCTTGAGGCTGCGATCAAACGTGCAGACATTGCCATGTACAAAGCAAAAGCTACAGGCCGGAATAGGGTATGGGTGTCACTTGAAAATGCACACGAAGAATCATCTTGATTCGAGCCAAACGCAAAAACCCCGACCAGTTTCCTGATCGGGGTTTGCATACATCTAACGATGTTGTGGAGCCTGGCGGTGACCTACGTTCACACGGGAACCCGCACTATCATCGGCGCAGCTTCGTTTCACGGTCCTGTTCGAAATGGGAAGGCGTGGGACCAAAGCGCTATTGCCGCCAGGCATAACTGGTT